>DNXU01000456.1:2139-10212 GCA_003505715.1 Cyanobacteria bacterium UBA8803
ACCCATCACCCATCACCAATTAGTTTAATGTTACCGACTGAGCTTTTAATTAACAGGCAGAGTGGGGAAGAGATTATTCCCAAGCGGTTGCCCATTAATGATCGCATGAGCGCGATCGCTACTGAGCTAATTGCCTGCTTCCAAGGAGCTGTCGGTGGCACTCAAGGGGAACTCGACCGCAAGCTATCAGAACTAGAAGGTGATAGTCCTGATTATCGCCTGAAAAGGGGTCTGGCTCATATTCTTAAAAGTAGCTTCTGCACCTTTGAAACCGTTAGTCCTCTGGAACCAAAGGAATTGCGGCAGCGCGTCTTTGCCCTTGCCGCCAAGTGTCTTCCCTGTCGTACTGCCTCAGAGGTAACTCTAGAAACTCTCAGCAACCTTCTCAGTCAGGAATTAGAGCGAGAAGTACTGCCTTCCCAAATTCGCATCGGTCTTTATGCGGATTTACCCGAAAATCGCATCCTGACTCAGTTTGATGACCCAGCACCAGAAGCACTGCTGCACCGTTATAACTTATCTCAAGTCCAAGGAATTTTCTACAAAGCCTCTCAGATGACGTTAAATGCTCACCGCAACGTTCCTGGAGAGTACAAGCTGTTATTCCGCTACTTAAAACTGTTTGGGTTAATGGCCTATATTGAGGGCGACGCCGACCACGGCTTTACTATTACTATTGATGGCCCCACCAGTTTATTTAAACCGAGTACCCGGTATGGATTAGCGATCGCAAAATTGATTCCAGCACTATTACACGTCACTCGTTGGAGTCTCAAGGCCATCTTACAAATGCGTGATCCTTACACTGGTAATTGGAAAACCGGGCGTTTCAGTCTCAAAGACGATTGCGGGTTAGTAACTCACTATCCTCCTGGCAAACCCTACGATAGTATGTTGGAGGCATCCTTTGCCAACCGTTGGGATTCTTTGAAAACCGAGTGGGTACTAGAGCGCGAAGTTGACCTCATCCCCATTCCCGGCAGCGTGATGATTCCCGACTTTCGCCTAGTGCATCCCGATGGGCGAGATTTCTTATTAGAAATTGTCGGTTACTGGCGTCCGGAATACTTACATAAGAAATTTGCCCAAGTGCGGCGCTCGGAATGCGACAATCTAATTCTAGCTATTTCAGAACGACTTAATTTGGATAAAGCTGGGGTAAAAGTGGAGAATGTGCCTGCCAAGGTTATTTGGTTTAAGGATAAACTTTCCCCCAAGGCAGTACTAGAGGTTTTGGACTGATTGTTAATTTCAATTAGGGCGAGTCAATTTATCCTGATAGGAATTGATATTATTGCCAAATTTGGAATTTCTAAAAAGTAACTTTTTATACTTTTTATAAGGCAATCGTTATGAATAAAGAATCTAAGAAATAGCCAAAATTCTGGTAAATTAAATACGAGGCTACAATCAACAGGGGTGCTAAATGATAAGTTGGTGGGGGCAACGGAACCAAAATTCCTCTCGTTCCCGGTTTCCTTTAAACGCTCCTAGGGCAGGCTTGATATTCGTGGGATTGTGGGCTTGCTGGGGTGGAATTGCTACCGCTTGGGAGTTAGGGCCAGCGCAGTGGCTAGAACGACATACTCAAAACTTCTTCTTTGAACGTCGAGGCTCAATCTCGCCACCTGATAACATTGTTATCTTAGCTATAGATAATTATTCCCTATCTGCTGCCCAACGGTATCGAGACGATATCCAAAAACAACAGTTTCTCCAACTTATAGCAACTTGGCCGTGGCAGCGTAGATCTTATGCAGAAGCGCTGGAAAGATTGATGGTTGCAGGCGCAAGCACCGTGTCAATGGATATTCTATTCGACCTACCTAGTGGCTATGGTGAAGCAGATGACCAACAGCTGAAAACGACGTTGCAAAAATATCAAGGCAGAGTAATCCTAGCTGCTGCCTATTTAGATTCTGCTGGGTCTCAAGGTGCGATCGCAGAACTCTTTGAACCAACTCCTGCCCTCAGCATACCTTCCTCGTCCGTAGGCTTGGTCAACTTTCCACCCCTAGAAGTTGATGGTAGAGTGCGTAGGCTAGGACATATCTATCGAGAACAAGTGCTGCGTCCTTTAAACAAGCGCCCCCTCCCCTCCTTAGCTGAGGCTACGTTGCAGGCGGCACAACTTCCCTATCCACAACCCCAAGGCAGTGATATCTTCTTTTATGGCCCGCCGCAGACTTTCAAACAGATTCCCTTTTGGCAAGTACTGGACTCGGAATGGTGGAACTTTCATTTACAGCAAGGGACTTTCAAAAACAAGATTGTACTGATTGGGCCAACCGCAGAAACAGCTGCTTTCTCCGATCTGCACCGCACCCCCTTTACCGATAAGATGCCAGGAGTAGAACTTCATGCTAATGCGATCGCTACTCTCCTAGAGGATAAATCTATTGCTCCGGCTATCCCCAACGCCCTCCTAGAAGGGGTGTTTGTCTGCGTGGGAGTTGGAGCTGCTGGGGTTTTGCTAGGTAAGCTAGGTAAACAACCTGTGGCTCAACTGGGTTGGGGTTTAGGGGGAGCGATCGCCTGGGGTTGTTTTTCCTACCTAATTTTTACCTCCCATCAGCTTATTTTACCGACGGCGGTTCCGGGGATGGCGATCGCCCTCAGTGGTCTCTCCTACTTAATGGTTGGAGCCATCAGCAACCAGCTAGAGAAACTGCGACTCCGCCACACCCTAGAACGGTATGTCGCCGCTCCTGTAGCTCAAGAAATCCTCAAACAACCTAGTAATTTTCAAACCCTACTGAAAGGACAAAAACTGCAAGCGGTTATTTTATTTTCCGATATTCGCGGCTTCACCACCCTATCTTACAAACTGCCCCCAGAGCAACTTGTTGAACAACTTAATATTTATTTCAACGCTATGGTGGAAGCCATCATTAACGCCGGAGGTACTCTAGATAAGTTCATCGGCGATGCTGTGATGGCAGAATTTGGGTTTCCCAGATCTCAAGGGAAAAAGAATGATGCCATGAATGCCATTCGAGCAGCTTTAGAAATGCGCCGCGCTTTAGCTCAATTGCGAGAGCAATTTATTAAAGAAGGTCGGCTGCCCTTATTTAATGGCATTGGCCTTAACTTTGGTGAAGTAATTGCAGGCGATATCGGTTCTCTGCGCCGCAGTGAATATGCAGTTATTGGAGATGCTGTCAATGTTGCTAGCCGTGTTGAAGGTCTGACCAAGCAATGTGGCACTGATATTTTAATTACAGAATCTCTATATAAATTGGTCGCGGAGGAAGTTGAGGTGATTTATGTGGGAGAACATCCCCTCAAAGGACGAGAGGATAGTCTTGTCCGACTTTACAGCTTAGTAGGTCTCAAGGGCGAGGATAAAACGCTTTATCACCAAATTCATCAAGATTTAGCCCCATCCGCCAAGTGATTTTTGATTTTATAACAAATCCGCCTCGACAACTCCTCTGATCTTCTTCCTCTTCTTCTTCGTGTCCTTTGCGTCTTCGTGGTTTATTTAAAAGGGGGGTAATGGCAGCGGATTTGGTATTAGATAGGAGGAAAAAATCTAACATTCCCTGTTCTATCAATTTCTGGCTATTCCAGCTTTTACTGCCCTTGAGAAATTGCCCGTCTGAATTCTTTCACAACCTCAAGCCTAGAAGTCATCATCAAGCATCGGGTTAGTAACTCCATATCCAAATCTGGTAAAACCTCACTCTGGTAAATCTGTTCGTAGCCTTCTCCTCTGAGATGATGCAAAGTAAATAAACCATCTTCCCAGAACCAGGCTTCTGGTACTCCCAACTCTTGATAGCGATTTAATTTAGATAAAGTACCACTTGCAAAGACCACTTCAATAGAAAGATCGGGAGTTTTTTTCTGCTTGCCAATAGAGTAAGACTCATCGGCTTGTGCTGAAACTATCCCTTCTTTTTCTTGGGTAAAGCTACCTGTAGGGTAAAATTCTATCTCTTTTTCCACAAAGTACTCAGCTAGTAGAATGCAGATAAAACGGCTGAAGGCTTCATGGTCTTGCGAAACTGCCAAAATTTCTACTTCTCCTTTGTAGTAAGCCAGCCGTATTCCTGGTGAGTCAGCAAAGCTCTCCTGTAGTAACTGGAATTGTTGCCAACTCATTCCGGAGTGGGTGAACCGTTGGTCTATCAGTTTATCTAGTGTCTGTGTCATACCTTCAGCATACTTTTACCTTTTCTTCCAATCATAGCAATCACCGATCTGGCCCACGCTCCACAGACAGAACTCCAGGAAAAGTAGCCCCAGCTGGAGGAGCTTTACCTCCGATACCAAGCGCCCTAGCTCTGAAGATTTGGCCATCACTGCCCACAACTGTTACCACTGCATCATCACCACTTAAACCAAAGGAAAAATCTGTAGCCGGAACACCATTAATTAAAGGAGTAGTAGCAGGGGTATCTATACCTAGAGTTGTGTTACCAATGGTAATGCTGGGAGTCACTTCAATGGTGGTTTGGCTGGAAGTGCGAACGACACGAATATTAGTCACGCTACCGTTACTATCTGTAAAAGTCCCAATAGTTTCGCGACCCCCAAATTTGATAACTGTGAAAGTTCCAGGAATAGTACTGGTATCGACAACGGTAGAAATGGGTTCGCCGATCGCACTACTAGATACCGGACTTCGTACCGCAGAACCACCCAAAGGATCGCTCATCCCCCCCAATGCCTCACTTAAAAAAGTTTCTGCAAATCCCTCGGAGCGATCGCTTTGGGTAGCTCCAGGCAGTTGCTCAATACCAGGTAGCGGCACCTCGAATCCTTCAATCAGCGGCCCATCTAATATACCCTCTAACTCACCTTGGGGAATTGGTCTGATCAATCCTACGTTGCCAGTCGGGCTAATAATTACCTCTTGCCCTGCACTCAACATCCCCATCTTGATCTCTGGATTTTCCAAATCATAGACTTCAACTTTACCCTCTAAAACTTGGATCTTCCCCTGCCCGATCTCATCCACCTCCAATCTATAGACTGTACCGCGAGTTACAGCCACCACCGAACCCACACACCCTCTAGCACCACCAGCGACAACTGCCTGTCCTCCCCGCAGTTGGACACATTGACTGCCAACTAGTAAGGAGGAATTACTGCCCAACCGTATCCCAGCATTATTATTAAACCGCAATCCTGCCCGCGCTTGGCCTGTACGGACTTCCTGCCCAACCTGAGCCACATCATTTTTCTGAGCTTTGCTGTTCTGGATAAAAACCTGATCGCTATCCAAAATTTCAATAACAGTTGCGCTAGTGACTTGTTGAGCAACAGCAGGGAGCTGCGATAATATAGCAACCGCCAAGGTGGTTAGGACATTATTAATTGCTGAAACCATTGCTATTATTATAAATATCAATAGGGTGGCTTGTTCGACAGTATCTTCGGTTAGTTTTGCCATGCTTCATCTAGGGTAAAATCACGGATATTTTTCAGAATAAAGACGTTATTTTCTTTGATTAAGTCTCCGGTACAGGATATAGGAAAGCGCTCTTGATAAGCTTTCATAGCCAGAATATAGTCACGTCCAGTTAATTCGGTCTGAATTTTGCACAGTTTATCCGTGACGGCTCCAAAAAGTGTAATCTGACCACTTAATTCTGTAGTTTTGGGAGTTTGAATTCGCATTACTACTCCCTGAATAGTGACGGCGGTTGCTGTTGCGTTTAATAAATTGCTTGTTTCTTGACCCGTAATGGTCGCGTAAAGGACGACTGGATCGAGGTCGGCTTCATTTTCCCATTGAATAGTTCCTAAATCAGGGTTAACTCTGACTTTAGCAAAGTAGTCTGGGTCTTGTAAGGGAGTAAATACACCAGTGAATTCTATAATTTTGCTAATGTCAACGATGCCCTCAACGCCATCATCGAATCGTAGACGGAGTTTATATCCTTCTAAGGGTTGGACATCGATAATATCTTTTAGCATAGCTTACTCTAAGGGAATAATTTTGTTTAAAGGTTGATTATTTTGGGCTAGTTCCCAGTTTTCCATTAGTTCGGTTTGATGTAGAGTTGCCCACTCAGTCACGAGTTTATTAACTTTCGAGGTTAGCTCTCCGGCTATGATTTCAAGGGTATTGATACTGATAAGTGCTTTTTGTTGGTTATAGCGAACGTGAAAATGTGGAGGTAAGTGGTCGTTATAATACATGGTAATGATGATGCCGAAGAAACGGCTGATTTCTGGCATTAAATCACCTCTTTAACTTGTCTAATAGAGAGAACGAATAGCAAAAATTTCATCCTTTTTGAAGGGGTGAACGGCAGACATCGGCACGACAATTACATTAATTGATTCACCAACGGCATTAAAAACTTCTAGAATAGATTCGTCCTCACCACCGCTCAGATGAGGCACATAATCAATTAGGGTGAGAACATTGCCTTTTTTCAGGTTATGGTCTGGAAAGTTGCGAGATAGGACGACGCGCTGGTAGAGTTCGAGCATAAAGTTAAGAGTTAATCCCAGAATCTTGATAGGCTTTTACCTTTTCGTATAGACTAGCAACGGTTTCTCGTGTGAATAGTTTTTCTTTAAGCTTGAGATAATCTCCTTCTCCTAGCTTGCAAGCTGCTATAAAACGCGCAAGTTTAGCGGGTTCTAAATAGGCAATTAGGATTTCTAAGCCGTCTTGTAAAGCTTGTTGGTCGTTAATTACTTTCATTGTCATCTTCTATCTCCAAAATAAAATCAACTGGATTAAGGATTTTCAGATGAGAGTAACAGCTTGCGTCTCTAAAAAGATTTTGGGCTGTGCCCACGGCACAGAAGAATATCGATTCATCAAATCACCAGATAAGGAAGAAGCCGCTTCTCCAATAATCTGGAGATGATGAATCACCCAAACCTGAATCAGTTCTTGTTCATCAAATGCCTGTCTGCCCTGACTGGCATATCGTTCAATCGCCGCGATCGCATCTAAAATATCTTGCAGCCGTTCAGCCTCTCGCCTCATAGCATCACAGCCTCATGCAAAACGCGATCGCGAATACGTTCCTTCAGCATATCTACCGTGGCAATATCAACCTGGCGATCGAGTAGCCGTTCTAAATCAATTAATAGTCCTGCTGGAAACCAGGGCGTAATTTTCCCCAAATCATAGTCAACCAAAAAATCAATATCGCTCTCAGAGGTTGCTTCTCCCCGTGCCACCGAACCAAACACCCGCACGTTGTAGGCTCCATGCTTTTGTGCAATAGCGAGAATTTCCGTTCTCTGCTCTTGTAATAACTCGTTAATCCCTAACCCTGTTTTGCTAGTCATGCCCTTACATTCCTAACCCCTTAAACCCCTTTACTCATTCAGCCTCTCCCTCACCCATCGCCGAAACGCCCTTAACGCCTGAGAAGTTCCTGACTGCCGTCCCATCTCTAAAAACTGAGAAATCCCCTCAATCACTGGAAAATTAGGAAACGTTGGGCTAATAGCAGACTCTACATACTTTCCCGATCGCAACACATAAACCTGCAATCTACGATTTTGATAGCGCCAAATTTCCGGCACCCCTAATACCTCATAAGCACTCAATTGAGTCTTAGAAGTCACATCAATTTCTATCGCTAAATCTGGCGGCGGGTCTACCGTTAAATCCAGGCTTTCTCGCCCAACCATTTTAGCGTAATTTTGGATATAAAAACAATCATCCGGTTCAATTCCCGCCATCATATCTTGCCGCTTAAACGTCGTTGACCCAAATGGCTCCCAATTAATTTCTAACTCATCCAGTAAAATCTTTAATAAATCTCCAATAATAATTTTGGGTTTTTCATGTTCCGGTAGAGGCATCCTAATCTCCAAGGTGCTATTGAGATAAGCCACTCGCGTCCCACGATGCTCTCCCAATTCTGCTAAAATCGCTTCAAATTCCGACCAACTCACCTCATGAAACAGCACCCGATGTCCGGGCGGTACACTAATTTGCCTCAATTGCAGCGTCACCATTGTTATTTAACTTCCGTTTGTTAACCTTGCCCATTCGCTTAGGGACTGCCAAAAAATAAATTATCCATTCGATCAGGGCGAGTCAAGCTATACTGAAAGGCTAGCGCTACTATATTGAAACAGCGACTC
>DNXU01000456.1:10224-15151 GCA_003505715.1 Cyanobacteria bacterium UBA8803
CCCCTACAGTTGGATACTTTTTTTGCGTTCTCCCATCGCTACTGCTTCCAATATGGCAGTTTATGCCAATTGTTACCATTCTATTCGCTGTAACCCAACCCCTTTACCCTATAAATAGAGAGGGAGCAGAAAATACACCCAAATTTAAAACCGAACAGTTGTTCGGATCAGACCCACAAAAATTGTATTGTTACTGGGAATATGTCCAGGGTCAGTCACAATAAAAAAACCAGGAGAGACTGAAATTGCATCGCTAACTCGAAAGCGATAAAAGCTCTCCAAGTGCAGCGACGTTCCCTGATCAAAACGCTCAATCTGATAACCAATCAAAAGCTTAGGGGGTATCCCAACCAGCAAACCGAGGAAATCACCTCGCCGACCAAAAGGATCTTCAATCCCTAAAGATACTAAACCAGTAGTACTAATAGCAAAACCACCCGCTGCTAACGCATCAGTGTAAATCAATCCACCCCAAGCTCCTAAGGTCATTTTAGGGGCAAAACGCCATTGCAACGAGCCACTGAGAGCGTGAATCTGAGCAGGTTCTCCAAAGGTGCCAGAAGTATCAGCATTGAAACTCCCTGTTAAAGTATCTAATCGACCATCTTGAGAATAAGAATTTACATAAGCTAACCCCGTGACAAAGGTGGCATTAGGTTTGAGTAATAACTGAACACCCAAAGCACTGCGATCGCTTCCTACAAAACCTTGAGTTGGACTAGCAGCAGCGCGAGAACCGTAAGCAATCTGCAAACGCGCTTCATTATCCAGCAACCAGTCAATACCCAAACCACTATCTAAACTACCAATTTGTAAAACCGGATTAGCCGCCGCAAAACGGGAAATTGCACCACGTCCGGGATCGAGATAGGGAGAGTTAGCCGTCAAAACATCGCTGAGGCTAAAGCCTACGGGTTTTACTGTGACGACAGCGCGATCGCCAAAAGCTACAAATCGATACTCTAGGGAACTCAGAACGATATCATTAGCTAACCCCGTCTGGTAATTCAGCAGCGCCATATAAGTATTGAGAGAATTGAGGTTGGCGAAGCCAAAATTGTCGAAGTTCCCTGTCGCCATCGTTAGTTGCAAGCGATCTTGACCAGTAAACGAAGAGACCGTCGTAAATTGGGTCTGGTGATTGAAAATAGTATTAGTTTCCCCCCCGCCAGGTGGTTTGCCACCAGCGGCAAAAGCCAGTCCGGCAATAATTTGTCCGCCGAATAATACTGTAGGGGAAAATTGAACAGACTCTAGCTGACCAGTCCGATCTTCTAGGCTATCAACTCGAACGGCCAGGGTTGCTAATTCGCTCGCAAATTCTTGTTGCAGTCGTTGCCCAATAAGTAAATCTTCTGGGGTAGCCAGGTAAGGCAGCCGTTCCAGACAAGCCACCAAACCCGCAGCAAACTCATAGCGCGTTATCGCCCGATTACCCCGAAAGGTAAGATCGGAATATCCTGCAATACAATCATACCGTTCTGCCAGATACTTTAGTGCTTCAAAAGCCCAATCCTTTGGTTGAACGTCCCTAAGCTGAGATACAGGTGTCACCTGAGCCATCGGATTATCTGATGAGATAGTGCGATCGAGTTCAGTATCGCTGGAATAGCTGCGATCCAAAATGGGGAACTGAAGATTAAAGGAATTCTCCAATCCTTCCATTTCTCCAATAAGATTCCCCTGTGCCTCTACAATTTCAATCTCTTCCCCCGATAATAAACCCGCATCGGGACTGGCCAAGGTAGGTGATGCCATTAAAAAAAGTAAAGTCAGACTAGATAATAAATCCTTGATAGCCATACTTGCTCCCTCTTATCAAGTAATTTACCTTGAAAAGGGAGAATTGAAAATTGCAGCTTAAACCTCTCACTCAAAAAACTCAGTTGCATTCCAACTTCGGAAAAATACCTGGCTTATCTGTAGGGTGCGTTACGCTGGAGCTAACGCACTATTCTTATCTGTAGGGTATCAAGTGCAATCATTTGCTCCCTCAGAGATAGCCATATCCATTTCTTCGAGGGTGACTTTTTTCATACCCGGTAGGTGTAGGATTGCTGATAGTTGTTTGACAGAAACATTTAAAGGAAAGAGCCTAACTTGTCCGTCTTTATCATTGATGAAGCTGATTTTACTGCGGCTAACCACTTTCAAGCGATCGCGAATTTCTTGAGGCAGGGTAATTTACCCTCACCCCCCAACCCTTCTCTCCCATCAAGGGAGAGGGTAGTAAGATACAATGCTGATGCTAAATGAATTGATATGATACTAATCTGGCCAGGAAGTCAATCCCGAATCATTGAAAATTACCTGAAAAAATGGTTTGATGAGCCAATCGACACCACTCGGCAAATCGCTGAAACCCTTATTTTTCGTTGAGTNNNNCTTCCCACTCGCTGGGAAACCAACTTGAATGGAAACACTTTAAATTAGGTGAGGGAATGTGGGGTGTCAGTCAATTTTCCCAACACCCCACACCCTAGATCAAACTACCTGATAGACAAAACTTAGCGTAGCCCAAGCATTTAAATCTAGCGCATAGCTATCAGAAATTGTACCGATCGCATCCGGTGCAACGGCACTAGCTTGATGTAAGTCTTGCAGAACTGCCCGCGCTACTTCTAGGGGGTTTAATAAATCACCAATGCGCTCACCCTCCCCTTTAGCAGGTTTTGACGACTCCAAAGCAGTATCCGCCTCAGTAAAGGGACAACGACTAAAAATCAGTTGAATTTCTGCCAATCCAGCAGGGCCAGAAACCAGCCAATCTAATGCCGTCGTAGGGTGGGGTACGATTAAAGTTTCTCCTGGTGGAATGACCCGATTAGTCAGGGATGGGTTTTGGGCAGACTCCGGTGCAGGTTGAGGCGATTTGTTCTGATAAAGGGCGATCGCATTACCGCCTGCATCAAAACCCAACAGCATGAAGTAGATTGGTTGAGTGCTATAGTTTTCCAACTTATACTGGATGTGGCTGCCAATGGGTAAGGTTGGTAACGCTGCCGTTTCCCTAGGAGCGATCGCATCTTTAGCAGCCGTTCCCTGAAACGAAGAAGCAGCTCGCCAGGTTTCTCGGAGTGCGATATCTTTTTGTTCAGGAGCAACCATCTGCACAACAGCCCGAATGCCCAAACGGGAGGAGCCTTCATTGGCTGTCAGGCGCAACCACTTAGCCGCTAGCAAAGTTTTGAATTTGGGACTAAGCCGATTTACCGCTGACTTGACCGCTTCCCCTTCTTCCCCCATCGTATTCCGAATCGGATCGCGGGCAAGATAGAACAGCCCATAACCCCCTTGAAACTGCTGTTTTAAACCTTCTGGGGTTGTGATTGGTTGCCCTTTGCCAAATAAATAATCAGCAGGTTGTTCTCCGGCAACCACTACCGATGAGACAGAGGAAATGTTGGCAAATGCGCTAGTAGCATCTACCCGCTCAATGCGTTCCAGGCGAGCGTCTAAAGCAACAGTTAGACCCAGGTTGTGGGGCAATACCCGCACCAATTCTTGCACGAGCTGCCCAACTTGCAACGGATAAGTTTGGGTATCCGTGTTGCTAACTATTCGCGCCTTAGCGGTCAAACCTTCTTTAGAGCGCATTTGCAATTGTATGGACTTTAACGAAGGTGGGGCAAGTTCTACTGCCGCACTATCCTCTGGTTCTGGAGTCGGCTGCTTTGTTTCCTCAGAAGTTGGTAAACCCAACCCTAAACCATCGACCAATTCCAACAGAGAATTGGTGCCGTAGTACTCTAAAACTGTCGCTGGCAATCCCGCCAACCACAGCTGAGCTGTGTTGCTGTCCTCTAAGGCAGTGACAACCCCATCTGCACCAATACTGCCATCAGGGGGTAGATAATAAGCCAGCAAGGGATTCAGGCTTTTTTGCCCCATGAGCTTGGGTTGTTGATCTTTGCCAACTAACTGTTTCACCGTTCCCGCTGTCCGACTCAAGCTAATCTGAACGGTAGCTGCTGGGGCAACCTGCCATAGGTACTGAGTTAAGGTGTAAGTAAATAAGCCAGCGCTGAAACCACTCCACTGCGCCTCCGTCGCCGATTGGGACGGCCCAGCCGCAGTCAGCACTAAACCCGGCATTAAATTCAGGCTGCCAAATTGCTTCAGTTGCACCCGCAAAGCAGTAACGCGCTGCAAGAGTTGTTCTTGAAACACCAGTTCTTCAGGAGAAGGACGCTCGGCGGGGGGATGAGGAGCAGATCGCACCCGCAGATTACCTTGGAGAATATTAACCTCATCCGTATGACTGGTATCGAGAATTGTAGTAACGTAATCGGTGGCCAGGGACAACAGCAGTAACACTAAGGTCTCTTCCAGTACATCATTGGCTGCCAGCGCTCCTTTGGTTGGTAAGATGCCATCAACTGGTACAAAACTATTTTGCAGGCGTACTGCGTTATCCGCCTTCCCCTCCGCACTCATCTTGACGCGGCTACCATAGCCGCTAAAGTGAAAGACTACCACATCACCCGCCCCAGCTTGCTTGGTCAAATGTTCGACAAAAGCCATTTCAATATTTTCACGGGTTGCTTGACTATCTATCAGGGTGAGGATATCGGTAGCCTTAAAGCCAAACCGATGCATCAAAAGTTCCCGTTGCAGTTCCACATCCGTGACGCAACCCGCCAAGGCTGTACTCCGAGGATACTGGTTAATACCAACCAGTAGCGCCAACTTCCGCCCATTAGGTTGTGCCAGCGCCTGAAAATAGCGATCTAACACAGGCACGGCTAAACTGCGATCGACTAGAAGGGATAGCAAGGTCTCGCTCACCCCTAGGGCTGCTAATCCCAAGCCAGCTTTTTGCAGAAAAGTTCGCCGATTAAATCCCATATAGCCATCAGCTGTCAGATTCCAGCTATCAGCCTAGCAGTTAAAGTCTTAAGAAAGGGAATGGGGAATGGGTAATGGG
>DNXU01000456.1:15324-16730 GCA_003505715.1 Cyanobacteria bacterium UBA8803
ATCACCAATTACCAATCACCAATCACCAATTACCAATTACCAATTCCCTATTCCGTAGTTAATGTGCATACCGTCTGCATTGCTTTAATCAATTCGGCTGCCACAAGGGGTCGAGAGAACTGTGGCGGTGGCATCTGTCCTTGACGCAATAACTCTCGTACTTTGGTGCCTGATAGATGAATGCGCTGATCGGGTCTGCTGGGGCTGGTTTTAGAGGTTGCCATTGTTTCAGTGATCTCGCAGTAAAATGCGTGTTCAAACTTTAGTGGCACAATCCCTAATTCGCTTGGCTCAAACTCATCAAAGATGTGCTGAGCATCGTAGGTGCCATAATAATCACCTACTCCCGCATGATCGCGTCCGACAATGAAGTGGGTACAGCCGTAATTTTTACGCACCATCGCGTGGAAAATAGCTTCCCTAGGACCTGCATAGCGCATAGCTGCCGGGTTAATTGCCAGAATCACCCGGTTTTGAGGGAAATAGTTATGGATCATAATTTCGTAGCAACGCATCCGCACATCAGCCGGGATGTCGTCGCTTTTCGTGACACCTACTAAAGGATGAAGGAATAGACCATCAACAATTTCCAGGGCACACTTGATGATGTATTCGTGGGCTCGGTGGATCGGGTTGCGGGTTTGAAAGCCAACTACTGTTTTCCAACCCTTTGCTTGAAACAGAGCGCGAGACTGAGCTGGATCTATCTGATAATCTGGAAACTGAGGATGGCGGTCTCTTTGGAGTAACCAGACTGGGCCTGCTAAATTAATGTCTCCCTGGTCGTAAACCACCTTAACACCAGGATGCTTGTCCTCATCGGTACGATAAACATTAACCGCCTCGCGCTGTTTGTCGTAACGATACTTCTGGGTGAGTTCTAAGACACCAATAAAGTCCCCGTTGGGGCCATCAAGACGTACTAAGCTGTCCTCTTTTAAAGACGCAGCCACCGACTCTTCCACAGAAAGGGTAATCGGAATCGACCAAGGCAGGCCATTAGCCAGACGCATTGTATCAACAACGGAGTCGTAATCGGCCTGTTCCATAAAGCCGATGAGCGGACTGAATGCACCGATGGCAATCATCACGAGATCGGAGGTTGCTCGTTCGTCCAGTGATACTCTGGGGAGGAAGTCCGCTTTCTCTAAAAATAAGGAGCGCTGCTCGGCTGTAGCAATACGGTTAACAAGCTGACCGCCGTGAGGGGCGATCCGATCTGGATGCTTACTCAAAATAATTCTCTATGTCAATTAACTCCATTTCCAAAATAATCTTCTTTCTATGCTAGAAGCAATTATCTAGTTACAATTAAATGCTGACCAACCGGAAACCGTTGAGTAAATAGGGGAATGAGGAATTGGGAATGGGGAATTGGGAATGGGGAATTGGGAATTGGGGAGCTG
>DNXU01000600.1:0-5318 GCA_003505715.1 Cyanobacteria bacterium UBA8803
GGGGGGTGAGGGAGTGAGGGGGGGGTGAGGGAGTGGTTTTTATATGTTATTGGTGTACTTTCTTCATGGTGGGCTAATTACTTGGTCGGAGTGGCGGGGGCTTGAGTTGGTGAGCGCTTAATAATCTCTGCTTTGTATACAGGATATTTACCAAAGTCTCCTAATTTTGATAGTTCAATCTTAAAGTTGCGATCGCCTTGACTAAATTGGAAATTTTCGGGTGCTTCCTGAGGAGGGGTGCATTCCCGATGGGGATAGCATACATAGATAAATTCTGCTTGACTTTGCTCTACTAATGCTGTTCCTAATTGCACTAATTTCTTACTATCTTCCGCTCTAAAGAAAACTTTATCTTTACTTAATGATGGCTCTATAACTTGAGCGACGTACTGATGAGACATGCCAATTACTTTATTAGGTGTCTTTCGCAAGAATTCTACAACAGGTTCAATCGTTTGATTATTTTGGCGTAAGAATTCGTTGCCTAAATACGTATTTTTATGTAAGCCAATTAGGAAAACCACTGAAAACAAAGAAATCCCCACATATTTTAATATATTTGGCCGAGTCTTTTCCGCGAGCAATTCCAATTGGTTTGTGGCTAGCAGAGAAATAATTGGCACTAAAATCAACAAAAATCTTGGCCCCCATTGCTTGCCGCCAGCTCCAACAGGGACTAACAAAGCAACACCAACGATAAATAAGAAGCAGATCAGATAGACCGTTACCATCTCAATGTTTAATTTGGCCTCGGCTCTGATCAACAAAGACAATACAAAGTATACGAAAGCCAGGACGAGATATACTCGTCGATTAGTCCCCTGAGTTAAAGCAACACCAACAATGGCAGCACCTAGGAAACAGATAGTATGTGCGATCGCGAGTTTTGCTGTTAATTTGACGCCCGGTTTTCTTAATAAAGAAATTAGCAGATAAGCAATGGGAAATAAAATAATAGGGAAATACTCAACTATAGCGCCAATCAGTTGATAAAAATTATCTTTAGCAGCCAATAGCCTTTGTGACAAAGTCTGTTGCTCTACAACCTGTATGGCATGAATTCCCAGAGGATGATTGTAAATTAATTTATTGCAGAGGAAAAATAGCCCGATTGTTACAAACACACTTGCTATAAAAAACCATTTTCTATGAGCAAGAAAATAAAATTTTCTTAAATTCAATCGTTCGGCTAGAAAATCTAGTTTGCTCCAATTAGATAAAGAGGCAATAAAAACTAATAAAACCAAAAGTCCAACCAGGCATAAAAACTCTGGCCTAAACCAAACCGAACTGCCAATAAACACTCCGCTAAGGACAGCATTTTTCTGAGTTAATCCTTGGGCACTGTCGTGAATGAATAGAATTGATAACCCATAAAAAGCCAGGGCTACAGCTAGAGTATGCTCCCAATACATGGCACTGTATATAGATAATGGCGAAGCCAATATCAGAATAGCCAGAGCAACGGACGTGCCGATCTGGGAAAATTTTAACCGTTGGCAGGTTAAATAAAACGTTAACCATGTACCCCAAGTTGCTAGCAGAGGGATGATATATAATCCTCTATAGCCTAAAAGTGCGTAAAAAGGAGCTGTAATTAGCGGAAATGTAAAGGGAAAGGTGATGTAATCTCGATTATTTAAGTGATAGACAAACGGTTCTTGAAAAGGATATAAGCCCTTTTGCCAGAGATCCCGTACCCAGGTTTCTGATGGTGGAACTAGGTCAAAGCGCAGCTGTCCCGCGCTCAGTTGCTGAGTTAACAGTGCTTTTAGTCCAGCATCTCCACTAAAGAAGATCCCATCAGGAATTTGCCATTGTAAGTATAACGAAAATAAAATACCAACTAAAATAACAGCTAAAGGAAGGCGATAGGGTTTAATTTTCATTGTCTGCTCAACTAACTTAACACTGGTGGAGAGCCTATAATTTTTTGGGGTTGTATTAGTCTGTCCTAGGCTATGCCTGATTTAGGAACATTAAGATAAGAACGCTGTATTAGTTTAATTAATGAATAGTAAGTAGGGTAAATTTCGATATCACCATATCATAGAAGTTGCTAAATTTTCTTTAAGTTTCTGTGAAGGCAAAATCTGTGGAAATCATTCTTAATAATTTCCCGATGACCTGAAACCTGTCTCCAGAAGCTAGATTAGTAATCTCCTCTAGACGTTTTACCATGCACCCTGATTCTGGCCATGTAGAACTCTCTGTAGTCGTGCCTCTGTACAACGAGGAATCTAATATTGAGTATCTGTTTGAGCGACTCCTATCAGTACTGATCCCAATGAAGACGACTTATGAGATTGTTTGCGTCAATGATGGCTCCAAAGACAACACCCTGGAGGGTTTAGTTGAATATCATCATCGTAACTCAGCGATTAAGGTCGTCAACCTATCCCGGAACTTTGGCAAAGAAGTTGCCATAACGGCTGGGCTTGATTATGCTACAGGTGCTGCCATTATTCCCATTGATGCCGACCTCCAAGACCCGCCCGAATTAATTGCGGAACTGGTGGCCAAATGGCGTGAGGGTTACGATGTGGTCTATGCAACGCGGCGATCGCGTCAGGGGGAAAGTTGGCTAAAGCGCTGGACAGCCAATGCTTTCTACCAGACGATCGGTCGCATGAGTCACATCCCTATCCCCAGGGATACGGGAGATTTCCGGCTGCTAGATCGCCGTGTGGTGGAAGTCCTCAAGGAAATGCCAGAACGGACGAGGTTTATGAAGGGATTATTTGCCTGGGTGGGTTATAAACAGACATCCATCCTTTTTGACCGCCAACCCCGTCTCAAAGGTCGGACAACTTGGAATTATTGGAAACTGTGGAACTTTGCCATTGACGGGATTACATCATTTAGTTTCCTCCCCCTGAAAATCTGGAGTTACGTGGGCTTGACGATATCCTTATTTTCATTTCTCTACGCCAGCTTTCTCATCATTCGCACCTTGATTTTTGGGATCGATGTCCCTGGTTATGCCTCAATCATGGTGGTTGTCCTATTTTTGGGAGGTATCCAGCTACTGACGTTGGGTATTATTGGAGAATATCTGGGACGTGTCTACCAGGAGGTTAAGGGACGCCCTCTTTATTTGGTGCGAGACTGTTACGGCTTTGAGAAAAAATCAAGACTGCCTGAGGATGTTGGTCGCTCCACCCAGAGAAATTAAGTGATAGCGCATGTTGAATTTCAAAAGTGGTATTTTCCTACTGACAATTATCTGTATTATTGCCACAGGGTTAGGGGTCTACCTACTTGGAGGTATCGACCAACAGCAGTTGCAGGCTTGGCTGAAGCAAGCAGGCATCTGGGCACCTGTAATCTATATCATCCTTTATACAGTCGGAACCATATTAATATTGCCCTCAACGCCACTGAATCTAAGTGGTGGTGCGATTTTTGGTGCTTGGTGGGGGACGCTGTGGACTGCTATTGCCGCTGTGATTGCGGCAGTTGTGGCTTTCGCCTTTACGCGCACGGTAGGACGGGAGGTAGTGAGCCAGAAACTAGCAGGACGCTGGGAAGCCATGGATGCGGAGATGCGTCAGGGTGGCTTATTTTACATGTTTGCTATCCGGTTGCTACCCATCATTCCCTACGGGTTAGTTAATTTTACGGCTGGTTTGACGGCGATTCGCTTTCAAGACTATCTGGTAGGTACAATTTTGGGTACGGTTCCGGGAATCTTGCCCTTTGTGATGATGGGTTCGGGGTTACGAGCGCTTAAAAGCGGTGATGTTTGGCCTTTGATGGGTGCTTTGGCGTTGACGGGGATGTTGGTAGGCGGTGCCACCTGGTATCGACGCCGTCGCCAGTCGCCTCAGCAGGCTTTAGAGGAAGTTGAGCGATCGCGTCTCTCCGATAGGCTCGATCCTGAGGACAGTCAGTCTGGAAAATAGGGAGAGGAACAAAGTAACAACCGATCGCTGGCCGCTGACAGTCTCTGGCACAATGGGAAACAGTGACCTGGTTTGGCAGAATGCCCTGTGATTACTAGCCCTGTTGATGCAATTCTCAACCGTTCCCTAGCTGGTGAAGACCTCTCCCCAGAGGAAGGCGTTGTCTTACTCGATCAAACTGACCCTGTAGCGATCGCGGCAATTCAGGAAACAGCCGATCGGCTGCGCTACCAACAAGCTGGCGATACGGTTACTTATGTCATCAATCGCAATATCAACTTCACTAATATTTGCGCACAACACTGTAGTTTTTGTGCCTTTCGCCGCGATCCGGGTGCCAACGGTGCCTATTGGCTGGAGTGGGAGCAAATCTGGGCAAAGACAGCAGATGCCGTGCAGCGGGGGGCGACAGAGATTTGTATGCAGGGGGGACTCAATCCAGAGGCCAAAATTAACGGTGCCTCCTTACGCTACTACCTAGAGCTGGTCAAAACTATCAAAGATGAATTTCCTCAACTGCACCTGCACGCCTTTTCTCCCCAGGAAGTGCAGTTTATTGCCGAACAAGATGGCATCAGCTATGTAGAAGTCATTGCCTGTTTGCAGGATGCCGGAGTTGACTCAATGCCAGGAACTGCTGCCGAGATTTTAGATGATGAAGTACGGCACATCCTCTGTCCGGAAAAAACCAATACTGCCACCTGGCTGGAAATTGTGACCGCAGCTCATCAGCTGGGGATGCCAACTACCAGCACCATGCTTTCAGGTCATATTGAAACTCAACAGCACCAGATCCGACATTTAGAAAAATTGCGATCGCTCCAAAAAACGGCTCGCGAGGGGAGATACCCAGGCTATATCACCGAATTTATCCTATTGCCCTTTGTCGGTCAAGAGGCTCCCAAACCCTTACGCCGCCGGGTAGGCAGGGATCAACCCCTTCTCAAAGATGCCCTTTTGCTCACAGCAGTAGCCCGGATTTTCTTAGGTAATTGGATACCCAACCACCAACCCAGCTGGGTGAAATTAGGTCTTGACGGTGCCACGCAAGCTCTAAGATGGGGCTGCAACGATATTGGCGGCACCTTGATGGAGGAGCATATTACTACGATGGCAGGCGCTAAAGGCGGGACTTGCATGGAAGTGGCAACCTTACAAGCAGCCATCCGTTCTCTAGGGCGTCCTTATCAACAAAGAGATACGCTCTATGGCCATATCTCTACCACTGAAGTTACGACTATCCAAACCCAGCCTACCTGTCCAGCCTGATATCAATTCCCTTTAAGTTTGCTATAGATGGAGAACCAGGGAGCAGGGAAACACGATTTATAGCAGTTTTTGAGAAATTTCAATATCGACGCAACCGGACACGATATCATCCCCTCACCTCCCCCAGCTCCCCCAGCTCCCTCA
>DNXU01000600.1:5378-14332 GCA_003505715.1 Cyanobacteria bacterium UBA8803
TCATCCCTCATCCCTCTCCCTATGATTAAGCACAATAAACGTTTTCTGCTGCTAACGTTTGGGATAGCTGTGTTGTTAATTGGTGGCGGCATCGCTGCCTACTCGCTGTTGGTGCAGCGATTTCTTTTCCTGGAAAATGCTCCGGTGGGTACTCAATTAGTGCCGCAAGATGCCCTACTCACGGTATCAGTCTCTACAGATACCGCCCAATGGCAGCAGTTGCAGCAGTACGGGACGCCGGAAACTAGAGCGGTCTTGGAAAAACAGCTGACTCAGCTGCGGCAGAATCTCCTCAGTGCTAACGGCTACAATTATGAGAAAGATATCCAGCCTAGTTTGGGGGAAACTTTCGTTATTGCCTATCTGGGGTCTGGAACCTCAACCTCAGGGAGAGAGCAAAAGCAACAGCCTTGGCCCGGAATACCCTTTAACCAATCCCCCGACCTGATCGTATTGCCGATGGCAAATCCAGTACAGGCAAAGCAGCTTTTAGACAAAGCCAAGTCTCAGAAAGTGGCTCAGGTGGTGGAGAGAACCTATAAGGGCGTTCAGATTAGCGAAACCCAAAAAAATGGTGTGCTGAATAATTCTGCTGCCGCGCTGGGACGTTTCTTGGTGGTTACAAAAAATCCCAAAACCACAGAACAAGTTATTGACACCTACAAAGGAGCCGCCTCCGTTGCTGCCACGCCGGGGTATATCGAGAAATTAGGTAAAATTGATGCCCCTACGCCTTTTGCTCGGGCATATTTGAACGTACCATCGCTAACGGCAGCTGCTGCGGCAAATTCTACGCGATCGCGCTCTCCTGAACAATTAGCAGATCAAGAACAACGGCAGGGAGTCGCAACTACAGTAACCTTAGAACCAGAAGGAATTCGTTTTCAGTCCGTTTCTTGGCTCAAGCCGAAGAGCGAGCGCAAGTATAAGGTGAAGAACACTGCTAACCGCTTGCCCAGACAGCTACCTGCGAACACCCTATTGGCGCTCTCTGGAGGTAATTTAGCCCAACTGTGGCAAGATTATGTCCAAGGAGCTGCATCAAATCCCTTGGCTCCGAATTTCCCGGCTAATGTGAGTGCTGGTTTGCAGGCAACCTTAGGTTTAGATCTAGAGGAAGATTTACTGCCTTTGATGGGAAGTGAATTTGCAGTAGCGTTAATTCCTGCCTCCGAGGACATGCTGAAGCTACCGGAAAATTTACAACCGTTGCCAACTTTAGGTGCTGGGGTAGTGTTGATGTTTCTTTCTAGCGATCGCTCCCGCACCGAGAAAATCTTCCAACACCTTGATAATGTGATGGAAACTCGGTATCAGTTCCTCGTCGAAAAAACCCAACTTAATGGTCAACCTGTAGTGAACTGGACATCTCCCCTGGCAGGGGTAAGTGCCACCCACGGCTGGTTAGAAGGCAATATTGCCTTCCTCACCCTAGGGGCACCTATTGCTAGTGCGATCGTACCCCAGCCCCCAGCTACGCTGATCCAAACCTCTCTCTTCCAACAGGTGGTGCCGGATCGGATCAATCCCAGGAACGGTATGTTTTTTCTAGATATCGAGCGTACTTTCAACCGGGGGAATCTAAATTTGCCCGAACTGCCATCAGAACCAAAAAGTCTGCTCCAGGCGATCCGTGCGATTGGGTTTGCAGTAGCCATTAACGACGAACGCACAACTCGCTTTGATATGTTTGTCAAGTTGAAGAAAGCTATAGCACCCAGCGCTTCCCCGGCACCAGACAAGAAACCGAGTACCCCAAGCAGTCCCAAACCGGCTCAGACTCCTCAAACTCCTAGATCTCCTAGCAGTCCATCGCCTTGAAAATAGTGCAATTGAGGTCTATAGCGGTTCTCAAATGAAAGGAACGCAAAGTCAAGCGCAAAGAACGCTAAGAAGAGAGGTGGGGCGATCGCTCCAAAACGCCAACCGCACCTTGACTAGTCAAGTGGAGCGATCATCCTCTGTCCTTGCCGCCTAATCACCCGAATTGGGGTAGTTAGAAAGCTAAAGTCTTTCTAATCAAAAGTTAGCCCTCCTGGGTTATCGGTTGGGACGTAGCCAGGAGGTTATTTGTAAGACGCAATTAGTTAAGCTGTAATAGAGCTATTCTTCTTCTGCTAAATTATTTCATTGTGGCTAGACTGGGGTGAGAAATCATCTGAAGGTAATTGTTTGCAGAGGAACAATGGTTAAATTCCGTACTTCTACTTCAGAAGATCCTAAACCTGAGTCCATCGTGGCCATGTTTCAAGATCTTAATCGTGATCCATCTATTAAGTTTCTCCATTTTCATCAAGGAAAGATTTTGGAGGACTACTGCAATCAAAAAGACACTAAAGTTAATCAAAAATATATTCAGGTTAAGGATTTAGCAATTGAGCTGCCTACAGGCACAGGTAAAACCCTAGTTGGTCTTCTTGTTGCTGAGTATCGCCGTCGCGTCTTCAATGAACGAGTTGTTTTTTTGTGTCCAACTAGACAACTTTGCTCTCAAGTCAATGAACGTGCCCGGCTATATGGAATCAACACAGCTTTACTAGTTGGCTCTCAGAGTAAATATGATTCAGGTCAATTCTATGCGTATCAGCAAGCTAAATCGATTGCGATAACTACATATAGTGGAGTTTTTAACACCAATCCTCGCATTGATGATCCTGAAGTAATTATTTGTGATGATGCTCATGCAGCAGATAACTATATTTCTGCTCTCTGGACTCTTTCTATTAGTCGCTCAGCACATAAAAATCTATATATGGCTGTCTATAGACTACTTGAACCAACTATGCCAAAATACATAGCTCATAAAATTGAAACTGGTGGCAGTAGTCGATTTGATGAGTTCTCAGTAGATTTACTTTCAACGATAGCGTGGCATGGTTATCTAACTCAGTTGGGACAAATTTTAGAAGAATTTGCTTCTGAATACGAAGACCTCAAGTATTCATGGAGTATTCTTGCCTCCCATTTTGAAGCTTGCTCAATCTATTTGTCACCAAAAAGTATTGAAATTCGCCCTCTTATTCCACCAACTCAAACTCATCAACCTTTTTCAAATGCTAAACAGCGTATATATATGTCGGCTACATTGGGAGAAGATGGAGATATAGAAAGAGTTTTTGGAGTTAAATCAATCGCTCGATTACCAATCCCTGAAGAATGGCATAAGAGAAGCACAGGTAGAAGATTGATTCTTTTCCCTGGTCTATCAGCTAATCAAGACTCCATAAATACAGCAGTGGATATGGTGAAGCAATTAGAGCGTGCCCTAATTCTTGTTCCTGATAATAAAAGACTAGAAGTATGGGAGAAGAAGTTAAAGAAGACGCATGACATTATTAAATCTGAAGATATTGAACAAAACCTGGAAGCTTTTACTAAATCTTCAAAACCATCTGTAGTTCTCCTAGCGACTCGTTACGATGGAATCGATTTACCAGGAAAAGATTGCCGTTTCATGATATTGGACGGAGAACCCTCTGCTTCAGGTTTGCAAGAATTCTATTTAAGAACTGGTCTTGGCGCTTCTTCTCAACTACATAATCGTATTCGTACTAGAATAACTCAGGCACTTGGGCGATGTACTCGTGATGAGAGCGATTACTCTGTAGTGTTTGTTTTGGGAGATAAGCTAACGCAAAGATGTTGTACTAAAACCCTTACTCAGGGTATGCATCCAGAACTTCAAGCTGAGATAGCGTTTGGTTTAGAAAACTCTACTGATCATACACCGCAAGAATTTGTCGAACTTGCTCAGTTATTTCTAGATCGTTCACCTGATTGGCAAGATGCAGAACAGGATATTCGCAAAAAACGTGATTCTCATGCAAAAGTTCCTGACCCTACAACTGAATCCCTGAAGCAGGCAATGCCTCATGAGATTGATTATGTATATGCTTCATGGAAAGGGCAGCACGAAGATGCCCTGAGCATAGCGGCTAAAATTTTAGCTGCTTTAGAAGGAGGAGCAGATCTCAAACCATACAGAGCTTTCTGGCTACATCAAGCAGCTACCTCTGCATTTCTCGCTTGGCAGCACTCTGGCAATGAAACTTTCAAGCTTACGGCTATCTCATACTTAGATAAAGCTTCGGGAGCCTCTTCAAACATTACTTGGTTAGGTAAGTTACGTTCTCAACTTTCGGGCCAGTCTGAGGATGATATTGCTGAAGTTTTACCTATACAGGAGTGGTTTTTGAAGATTAATGATTTGCTTCAGCAATGGAAAATTATGGGTAGTAATTATTCCAGAAGAGTTTCTGAAGTTCAGAATTACGTTGAGAATAAAAGTGCTAAAGCTTTTGAAAAGGGCTTAGCTACATTAGGCGAAATGTTGGGAGCTAAAAGTCATCAGTGGACAGATGATGGTGCTCCTGATGGGCTTTGGGTGTTTGGTAGCTGGCACGCTTTTGTATTTGAGGCTAAAACTGACGAAAGTCCTGAAGATGGGATTTCACTTGATACAGTGCGTCAAGCCCGCACCCACGAGCAACGTGTAAGGGCAGATAACTTAATTCCTGATTTTATTCCATGTTCTACGATCATTATTTCGCCACGAGCGACTGTGCATAAGCTGGCAACATCTCACGTTGAGGATATTGCTTACCTATCCCACGATGAGGTGATCAAGTTGTTCAATGATGCTGCATTAGCTCTTGAAAGACTTCGAGCCTCGACAGCCGGAAGTACAGAAGAAGCTTTGCAAGATAATGCTTTGCAGTTCTACAGAGAAAAAGCGGTTGCATTGCAAGATGTTAAGAATCGACTTCTTCGGAGAAAGCTGAGAGATTTACCAGTCCAATAGGAAAAGACTGTCAGTGGAGCAAAGTCTAGAGCCGCAGTCGAGGGCTAGCACTGCGTTGGTGCGGACCGAATAGAGGTTATCTGCCGCCGCTCATCTCAACCGTTAGGCTGCTCAGTCCTCAGTGGTGACGTAGACAGCTTTCCCATTTGTGAGGCAGCAGGGGGTAAAGTAGAAGCGAACTCCCCGTTAAGCTCGAATGGCTGTAAATCGTGATAAGCCCGATCGCTGGAAACCAGATATAGCCCAGTCTGTAGATATGTACAACACATGGTTCATGAATTTTGCTCCGCAAGCATTTCGTGAAACTCGTGTTAAAGTTACTGAAGTTGTGGCATCAACACTAAAAGCTACCAACAACCTCAAAAATTTAGAGCCAGAAATTCTTCGACAGAATCCAGGTATACTCCCAACTCTCAGAATGTGTACCTGTCCACCAATTGCCAGAGATCGACTAATTGGGCTGGCGGGCGTGTCTAAAAGTGTTGTGGATCGTATGGAAGTTGGCGGGAAATTACCTGTTCGCCTGACAAGCGATCGCCTTGATGAAGAATTGAGAAAAATCACAAATATTGTTTCAAGGTTGGCAGATCGGGATATTTTTACCTGGCTAAACACGCAGCAAACACCAACAGAAAGCGAAATCTACCGCGCAGCAACGATTGTTGCAGATCGTTTGTGCGGCTCATCAGCAGATCCCATCGTTCGTAACGCTCAAGAGGCAAGGCAGCTACAGGAGATAGCCGCATGGCTTAATGGACGTGGTTATCGTCAGTTGCCTGCGGCTCAAAGAGTGCGGTTTAATGAAATGCCGCCAGGAACATACAGTTTTCGGTTGAATATCCCTGTCAACTTGTCAGATGAGGGCGGTAAGACAGTTAATATCCCTGTTGATGCTGTCATTATGCGTAAAACTGCTCAGTACGGAGATTATCCCTTACTGATAGAAGCCAAATCAGCAGGTGATTTTACAAATGTCAACAAGCGTAGAAAGGAAGAAGCTCGAAAAGTCCAGCAGCTAAAAGCAACCTATGGCAACACAATAGAGTTTATTTTATTCTTATGTGGTTACTTTGACAGTGGATACTTAGGCTACGAAGCTGCCGAGGGTATAGATTGGGTTTGGGAACATCGTATAGATGACTTGGCAGAATTTAGATTATAAGCAACCTTACAACATTGACCTAACTGAAAACAAAAGGCTCATTGAGCAGGCTCAACTAGATGCTTCTAAAAGTGCTGCGGAGCGTAACCGTTTAGGACAATTCGCCACACCAAATACTCTGGCGATCGAAATCCTCAGTTACTCTAAAACTCTACTTCCACCCAATGAAAAAATTCGATTTTTAGATCCAGCGATTGGTACTGGTTCCTTTTATTCTGCTTTGTTAAAGTTATTCTCTATTGAACAAATTGAAAGTGCTGTTGGTTATGAGGTTGATCGAGATTATGCTGAAACAGCACTTAAATTATGGGCTAATACCCTTCTGAAGGTTAATCTTGAGGATTTCACACAAAGCGTTCCGCTTGAACAAGAGAATCTTCGACCCAACTTATTAGTTTGTAACCCGCCTTACGTGCGACACCATCATTTGTCAATTGAAAAGAAGAATTTTCTTAGAGATTTAGGGATAAAAGCTACTGGTATTCAATTAAGTGGTTTAGCAGGTCTTTACTGCTATTTTATGTTAGCGGCACATGAATGGATGTCGCAAAATGGATTGGGTTGCTGGCTAATTCCTTCTGAGTTTATGGATGTAAACTATGGAAGAAAAATCAAAGAATATTTATTAAATCAAGTGACTCTACTGCGAGTACATCAATTTTATTATGATGACTTGCAATTTGATAATGTACTTGTATCTACATCAGTTATTTGGTTGAGAAATACAAAACCCAATTATGACTATTCTGTAAAGTTTACTTGGGGCGGGACTATTAGTGAACCTATATTTTCAAAAATTGTATCATCAAAGGTTCTAAAAGAATCATCAAAATGGAATAGAGCCACAATTTTAGATACTCAAAAGACAAGCATCAAGTCCAAGGTTAAGTTGTCTGATTTATTTGAGATCAAGCGAGGAGTTGCTACTGGAGCCAATAACTTTTTCATTCTCTCGGCTGAGAAGATTAGCGAACTTGGCATCCCAGATGAGCTCTTAACCCCTATCTTGCCTAGTCCTCGATACTTGCCAGATGATGAAATATTTGCAGATGCACAAGGAAATCCTAGCCTTAAACACAAACTTTTCTTGCTAACCTGCAAACAGCCACCAGAAGAACTACGCATTAACCATCCTTCTGTTTGGAATTACCTTCAGCAGGGTGTAGAAGCTGGAATACCAGAACGTTATTTGTGTAAACATAGGTCATTATGGTACTTGCAGGAAACTAGGTACTCTACAAAGTTTCTCTGCACATACATGGGGCGACATCAATCCAAGAATAGTAAGCCCTTTCGCTTTATCCTTAACCATTCCAAAGCAATAGCTCCCAATGTTTACTTGATGATGTATCCCAAACAGCATCTAGCAACTCTCCTGGCAGCCGATCCCGAACTACTACAATCTGTTTGGAAAGCCTTAAATTCAATTCCTGTGCAAAGTCTAATCCATGAAGGGCGTGTTTATGGAGATGGGTTACACAAACTAGAGCCGAGAGAGTTAGCAAACGCACCAGCCGATTTACTGCTAGAAGCACTCGCCCACCCTCCGCAATTGGGGAGTTGCTTTGTTCGACAACCCCAAAGCTGTGGGGATGTTTCGTGTTGACACTCTCCGCCCTAGAAGGGCGAAGATTCTGGTTCAGGTTACACCCTGTTTAGAATGGCTTATCTACCCGAAGTTACAGGGTTTCAGCTTGGAGTGATGTGCGCGTTGCTGTGAAGATATCAAAGAAAAAGCGATAATTTTAATTGACTCGCCCGCTCCAGAGATTTGGTTTACCTTTAAGCTGAACCCTATCCGAGGCGATTATATAGTATTAGCTCTGTTGAAGCATCCAGACTAAAAAACCTAGAATTTGCTCAACAGGAGGGAGTGGGTAATCCGTGAGGTCAATTGTCACCGTTTGCTCCTTGAGCTGGAGAAAGCGCCATTGAGTACCATTGCTAACACAGCCGAAAATCGCTGGGAGTATTTGTGGAGAAACCTGATTAAAGCGTTGTGCAGCCACCATTTCAGCCACACACTGGCCGTAGCCTGACTTAATATCAGCTTTTTTCGCTTCAACAATCACGGCTGCGGGAGCCACAATAGTGCTGATAATTGGCGAGCGGCTAATCAGAAAATCCACAATACCGTTGAGACCAACAGCTTCATCAACAGAAAAGTCCTCTCCAGAAAACACAGCGACTTGTCGGTTAAGTATCCGTCGGACTTCAATCAAAACTGGATAAATAATACCTTCTGAACGCATTTTTTCACTACCTGAGGCGGCAATAGGAAGAGTCTCCTCTAGATAGCTGCGTAAAATTTCCGAAGGTGCGATCGGATCTAAAGTAGGGAAGAAACGCTGTTCGCTTAAAGTTAAAGAAAAAGCATTTAGTGCTGATGCTAGTGTAGTAAATTGGCTGTAAGGCATATCTAGTTAAATTAGAACTTGTTTATCCTCGCTCAAGATTAGACTGTAGAGCGCAACTTAGTATCACGCAGAAGCTCTTATGAATGTGCTGATTCTGTTCTCAAGAACCGCTATATCTTCAGGACAAAGTTGGTGAATGCGGTCATACCTTCGCACCGCTTCTTCTGCCAGGATTTTGCGCCCTTCTCCTGGCGTATTCAGGAGATTTCGCTGTTGTGCAAATGGCAAAAAATATATTTCTTTCGGATTTACTTCTCTGCGGATATCTTGCCAATTCCAATCAGCAGGCAAGTTATGACCTGCTAACACCCAAATTTCGATTTCCTGCCAAGCATTTTCTCCCAGAAGTAACCGTCCTGGCGTAAGAATATTCACCGCTTGCTGCTCAATATTATCAAGTACCCTCTTTCTACCTTCCTTACCATCTCGATCTACACAAAGGAGGAACAGGTTAACCATGCCCTTGTACCGATTAATAATTTCCTCAATTCGCTTCCATTTAAGAGCTTCACTGACACCTCCCAACAGCGGATCTTGACAAACTCTGACTTTGGCGTTGGGTTTTCCTAATTCT
>DNXU01000600.1:14350-18425 GCA_003505715.1 Cyanobacteria bacterium UBA8803
TTGAGCATATATTGATCCTTGCGAAAATGCTCTGGAATCACGAGTACGTTCATTGAATTGTTTCCTCATCTTCCAGAAATTCAACTGCATCTTCTAACCAGCCAGATTCATGCAGGCGAGCCAAATCTTCCTCTGCTATTACCTGCCTAACTTGGGGAATATCCATAATTCTTTTGATTTGGGCATCAGGTTTATTTTCAAGGCGATACGTTAACGAGGCATACTCCAAAGATTGAGGACTCAGAAGTCTCAGCAACTGCGGCGATTGAGTGGTCGCGACAATTTGGATAGTGCCAGCAGAAACTTGACGTTCTATCAGTTGCAGCAGCAAGTGTAAGCGCGTAGGGTGAATGCCGTTATCGAGTTCTTCAAAAAAATAAAATCTTGCCCGATCTGACCCCAGTAGTGCACCAATCATAGCCAAAAAACGCAACGTCCCATCTGAAGCACTGATAGCCGATGTCTTCAGGCCATTTTCCTCAATCAACGTTAGCAAAATTTTGCCAGTAAAATCCGCCGGAAACTCAAAATCAACAGCATCCATTGGAGTCAGTTCTTGTACCCATTGAAGAAGTGCCTGTTTTCCTTCAGGGTTTTGGCAAATTTCCTGCAAGACAGAAGATAGGTTTTCTCCTCTATCACCCAAGATAGTTTGACCCGGCAGGGAAGGTAGCCGCATCGCATCTGGACTTAAGTCTAAAAATCGCATTGAACTAAAAGCCTCTAGCGTAGCTTTAGCCATTCCTCTAATTGAGGTAGCTGGAATAAACCTTCCTCCCTCAACTAGTACATCTGTTGCCAGCTCAGCTAACTGCGCAACGATTGGTTTGTAATTAGTAAAAGGAATAGGACGATTGCTTACTAGGCTACTCAATACTTTAACAATTAAGCTTCTCTGCCCTTGCTCATCAATAGATTCAGCTTTAAAAATACTATCCTTTTGCCCTTCAATCCTCAGGCATTCTGCAATAACTATGGGGGCTTGGCTATTTATTCGGGGAGCTACTTCAATTCGGTAAGTTGCCTGCTGAAAAGAGTTTGGCTTTCTCAGGAGGAATGAAACCTCTAAGGTAAAAGTATCTGCTCCTTGAAAGGTAGCTTCTCTGATACCACCACGGATTCCTCGCCATTGGATAACACCACCTTCAATCCATTTTTCTCCAAAAATTTCTGCTAGGCTATACCCTCGTGAAATACCATGGAGGAAGCGAAAAGCATCTCTAATGTTACTTTTACCAGAAGCATTTGTGCCAACTAACAAGGTCAGAAGTCCCAGAGTTAATTCAGCATCTTGGAAATTCTTAAATCTCTCCAGCCGCAATTTTTTGAGCATGTTCCACCTCGAACCGAATCTTATGTCCTTCGTGCCCTCTGTCCAACGGCGAATTTAGTATAACAACTACCGAAGAGCTATTACTTAGAGTTTTCCTTTTGGTAAATCATAAATACCGAACCAATTGGATTAATATTTTCCACATAAATTTTGTTGTTAAAGTAAAGAGCTACTGACAAACCTCCATCGAATAACATGCCATCCTTAATATTACCCAAACAGTCTTGCTTAGCGATGCCTTCAAGAACCTCATTAAATTGCTCCGGATAGATCTCCCCTTTAAGCTGGGCATTGTTAACCAGCCAGATAACATATCCTTTATTCGTAATTACTACCATTGAGCGAGCTGTCTCCTGCGTACAAGCAAATTCTCCTAAATCATTACAAATATTTTTAAACTTGCCATTTTTATAAAATCTGCCGTTCCCGCCAGCAACATTATAATTGAGGATACTTGGCTTTCTTTTCCCAATCTGAATAGTCGCCTGACGCTGCTCTGGTCTCCCTCCGGAAATACCAAAGGAAGACCGCTTATTTTTAAATATGCCTGAGTATTCTACTCCCCTAGACATATTTAAGCCTTGAGGTTTATTGTCAGTACCGATGTAATCGCCATTAATCGCCGCAATCGGCATTCTGCCATTCAGTTCGGCGTTGCTGTCAGCGATAATTTCATGGAAGGGTTTGGGAATATAGTACTGACGAACTTCACCGTTGGCATTTTTGCTATAGAGGTCATGGGCTAAGCCAACACTGACTTTAAAATCTAACTCTGGAGATTTGGGATCGAAAATAATGACGTAGTTAACCCCATCTCGATCTTTTTGGCCTTGATTGTTAGTTCTGAAAAAATCAATACTTAATTTGTGATCTGTTTGACAATAGGATTTATAACTTTCTTGAGAAGGAATAATAGGCTGAGATTGGGAATAAAGAATCAAGAGAGCTATACAGATCAATAAAATCCAAAATAAATTTACTGGCTTGGACATGATACTAAAAGGGCTATTTCATGCTATAGAGAAGGGCGGGTTTATTAGGCAGCCTGGTACTCAGACGACAATTTTGGCCCTTCGCCCACTCCTACAGCCGAAACATTTCTGGGATTCTAATCAATGTCATCCTACACGAATCAGACCGNNCACTCACTACCCCTACCCCTCAACACGACGGGTAATTCTGGGCCAGCGCTGTGCTGCGGCAACTAGCCAACCCTTAGCAACCTTAGCAGGGATGGAGATGTTTTGGGCGGGAGGTAATGCGGTAGATGCTGCTCTAGCAATGGCGATCGCTCTAACTGTCGTCGAACCTACCTCTAACGGTATTGGCTCTGATGCCTTTGCCTTAGTATGGGATGGGCAACTCCATGGTCTGAACGCCTCCGGCAGAAGTCCCCAAAACTTAACGTTGGAGCATTTCGCGGGAAGGGATCGAGTACCTGCTCAAGGTTGGCTACCTGTCACCGTACCTGGTGCCGTATCAGCATGGCGTGCTTTGTGGCAGCGTTGGGGTAAGCTCCCTTTTGAGCAGTTATTTGCTCCTGCTATTCGCTACGCTCAAGAGGGGTTTCCTGTCTCACCCGTGACGGCAAGGGCTTGGAAACGAGCTGAGGCAGTATACTTGCCCCTGGAGGGTCGTGAATTTGAGCCGTTTAAAGCAGTCTTTTTTCCAAGCGATCGCGCTCCCAAGGTTGGCGAAGTTTGGTACAGTGAACCTCATGCTACAACTTTAACCAGTATTGCTCAAAGCGGTGGTGAAAGCTTTTATCGGGGAGAACTGGCGTATGCGATCGCTAACTTTGCCGCTAACACAGGTGGCGTTTTGACCGCTGCTGACTTGGCAGCACACCAAGCGGACTGGGTAGCACCACTTTCTACAAATTATCGCCACCTGAGTGTCTGGGAAATTCCTCCCAACACCCAAGGAATTGCTACTTTAATCGCATTAAATATTTTAGAAGGCTTTCCCCTCTGCCGCTATCCCCGCGAGTCAGCTGAGAGCTACCACCTGCAAATTGAAGCGATGAAGTTAGCTTTTGCTGACGTTCACCGCTATGTTGCCGATCCTCAGTTTATGGACGTGGCAGTAGAACAGCTGTTAGATAAAGCTTATGGCCAACAACGTCGGCAGTTAATTGGAGAGCAAGCTATCCCCTTAGCTGAACCGGGTTTACCGCAAGGTGGAACGGTTTATCTCGCTGCCGCTGATGGGGAACTGATGGTATCGTTGATTCAATCCAATTTTCAGGGTTTTGGTAGTGGCATTCTCATTCCTGGTACAGGAATAGCTCTGCAAAACCGGGGCGTCGCTTTCAGCTTAGAGGCTAATCATCCCAATCAAGTCGCACCAGCGAAGCGTTCTTACCATACCATCATTCCCGGTTTTCTCACCCAAAACGGCCAACCCTTAGGGCCATTTGGGGTGATGGGAGGACACATGCAACCTCAGGGACACCTGCAAGTTGTAGTTAATCTAGCAGATTACGGCATGAACCCCCAAGCAGCGCTTGATGCTCCTAGATGGCAGTTTCTAGCTGGAAAACGGGTGTTGTTAGAACAAACTGTACCCCGTTCTGTAGCATTGGCCTTAGCTGAACGGGGTCATGATATTCAGATCTGTGCTGATGGAGCAGAGTTTGGCAAGGGTCAGATTATTCTACGGGACAAAGGAGTTTTAGTAGCAGGATCTGAACCTCGCGGAGATGGTTTGGCATTAGCTATTTGACGTACTCCCCTGTCTGAA
>DNXU01000082.1:0-1543 GCA_003505715.1 Cyanobacteria bacterium UBA8803
CTCCCCCTCACCCCCTCATCGCCTCACTCCCTCAGCTCCCCAAATTTTCTCGATCGACAATAAATCCGCCCTAGGGGGGCAAGTTTGTTTTATTCTCAGTAAGATTTCCCTTGTCTCTCCTCATGCGGCACTTTCCTTGCTGAGGAAAGCGGCGCATTCAACGTGAGGGGTTTGAGGGAAGAAATCAGCGAGTTGGATTTGGGTTAACTCGTAGCCGCCTGGTTGGCAAAGAAGTTTGAGATCCCGTGCTAGGGTGGCTGGCTTGCAGCTAATGTAGACTAGGCGTTTTGGTAAAACCGAACGTAGGGTTTCGATGACTGTGCGATCGCATCCCTTCCGAGGGGGATCGAGCAATACAACATCCAGTAACAAATCTAATTGAGGCAGTAACTGCTCTACTGTCCCAGTTTTAAATGTGGCATTGGTGATGCCATTGAGGTGGGCATTGTTTTGGGCTTGTGCCACTGCTGCCGATTGTACTTCTAAGCCTATGGCCTGCCTTACCCGTTGGGCTAAGGGTAGAGCGAAGGTGCCAATACCACAATATGCATCGACTAACAGTTCATCACCTTGCAGGTTTAGTTGGGTGACAATGGCATTTAAGAGTGCCTCGGCCACCTCAGTATTGACTTGGAAAAACGTGTCAGGTCTTAATTGGAATTCAAGACCTGCAAATTGCTCTCGGAGGTACGGCTGGCCAGCAATAGAACGGGTTTGAGAACCGAAAATGACATTAGTGCGATCGCAATTAAGATTCAGGCAAACTCCCACTAGTTTGGGGTAGCGTTTCAGCCATTGTTGAGCCTGGACTTCAAGGTCTGCTAAATTCCAGTCCGTAGTCACCAAAGTCAGCAGGATCTCACCAGTCCGGCGTCCAATCCGCAGGGACAGGTGGCGCAATTGGCCTTGGTGGTGGTGTTCGTCATACACCGACCATCCCCGTTGCTGGATATCCTGCTTAATTTGAGCCAACAGGGGATTGAAGCGGGGATCTTGGACGGGACATTGATTGAGATTAATCAGGTGGTGGCTGCCTTTTTGGTAATAGCCTGCCTGAACTTGACCTGTAGCTGATACCTTGAGGGGATAGGTAACCTTATTGCGATAGTCCAGGGGAGAGTCAGGCACCAATATAGGTGCCATCGGTACTGAAGAGAAGCCACCAATATGCTGCAAAGCTTGAACTACCAGATTTTGTTTAGTCAATTGCTGGTAAGGAGTAGCAATATGCTGCCACTGACAGCCACCACACTTATCCGCCACGATACAGTTAGGGCGGATACGGTGGGGAGATCCCTCAAGTAACTCATGCAGCTTAGCGATCGCATAATTAGGTTTAACACGTACCAGCCGCACCAAAGCGCGATCCCCCGTCACCGTATCTGGCACAAAAACCACCCGCTCGCCCGAACGTCCAACCCCTTCCCCAGTATCATTCAAATCAGTAATCGTGACTTCCACAAGCTGACCTTGTTGCCACAGTTCTAAAGAGCGATCGCTAGTTACCATAACCACTGACTGGAAAATAAGGATGAGGGATGAG
>DNXU01000082.1:1702-2523 GCA_003505715.1 Cyanobacteria bacterium UBA8803
ATCCGTTACATCTGTTACCAAATCCGCTGCCACCTTTATTTGTTCTACCCAGAGTCGGTAAACTACAGATATTACCTGAGTCAAACCAAATTAAAATGAGTGTAGTTAGCCAAGTTATTCTCAAAGCCGACGACGAACTCCGGTATCCCAGTTCCGGGGAACTCGAAAGTATCAAAGGATTTTTGCAAACGGGGGAGCAACGCCTGCGGATTGCTACCACCCTAGCTGAAAATGAAAAGAAGATCGTTCAGGAAGCCAGCAAGCAGCTTTGGCAAAAACGGCCTGACTTTATCTCGCCCGGTGGCAATGCCTACGGTCAACGGGAACGGTCGCTGTGTTTGCGGGACTATGGGTGGTATTTGCGGCTAATTACCTATGGTATCCTAGCTGGCGATAAGGAACCGATTGAAAAAATCGGCCTGATTGGGGTGAAGGAGATGTACCACTCCCTGGATGTCCCCGTAGCCGGGATGGTGGAATCAATCCGCTGCCTCAAAAATGCTTCCCTGCAATTACTCAGTGCTGAGGAAGCTAGTGAAGCAGCTCCTTACTTCGATTTCATTATTCAAGCCATGTCCTAATTGGGTTGTTGTCAATTCATCCCGCCAAGAGCATGGGGTTGTCAATTCATCCCCGTCAGGAGCATGGGGTTGTCAATTCATCCCGCCAAGAGCATGGGGTTGTCAATTCATCCCGCCAAGAGCATGGGGTTGTGGTTGTCAATTCATCCCGCCAAGAGCATGGGGTTGTGGTTGTCAATTCATCCTGCCAAGAGCATGGGGTTGTGGTTGTCAATTCATCCCGCCAGGAACTCAAGTTCC
>DNXU01000082.1:2599-2872 GCA_003505715.1 Cyanobacteria bacterium UBA8803
AGCCAGGGATTTCAATCCCTGGCGGGTTATGGGCCAGCTTAAGAATGGTGTAAGAAGTAATGACTACTAACAAGAAAAAACCGACAGTCTCTAGGGGAGAACCTGTCGGCGCTTTATGTGTTCCCTATTGATGACTCGGCTAGAGTTCAGTCATTACTTAGTATGCTCAGCCAGCAGCTAGATTATTGCGATCTCGATCAGACTACTGTTGTGAATCGGATCATAGCCAAGAATCAGGGATGAGTCATAGCATGTCTGGTTAAACACCCATAA
>DNXU01000082.1:3105-3634 GCA_003505715.1 Cyanobacteria bacterium UBA8803
CTACGCTCAGGGTAAACCCATTCCCCATTCCCTATTCCCTATTCCCTTCTTTGATGAAGAATACGATTTGTGAAGAAACTGCCTTGGTCTTCACTTTTACTCCTGTTGTTTACCCACAGCGTTTTTGGTTGGCTGCTAGCAAACTCAGAGTTGATCGCTAGCTCCGATCGGGCATGGTGGCTCTGGCTGATGGGAGCAGTTTATGTTCTGTTAATTGCCCTAGCTTTAACAGCTCCTTTGACATTGATTCAAACTGTTTACAGCAGTTGGCTGAGTTCGGATACTAGAGCGTTGCTGTCAGTAATTTTGGGCGCTTTTGTCGCTGTAATAGTGATTCGCTGGATTCAGATTTTTATCCGTATTTTGGTGGTACTTTCGGCAGGGGCGTTAGTCCGCTTAGATCTGCAAGTGTCAGGTTACCGTGGATGGCAAGCGTTTGGAATTATCGGAGCCTTTTCCTTAATTGGCTATAGTTTAGGTATAATTGCGCATCAGTTAGTTGGCTAATGGTTGTTGGTTGTTGGTTGTT
>DNXU01000082.1:3879-4871 GCA_003505715.1 Cyanobacteria bacterium UBA8803
TTGGTTGTTGGTTGTTGGTTGATTTGTAACGGTGAACTATATCTACATCTACAAATATGGGTAATCAAACGGATTTTCTGTGAGATGCTCCCACCATGAACAATCAACAATCAACAATCAACAACTTCAATCTGTTTCCGGTAGCTGAATCTTTACAGCTCCTTGGGGTGTAATGATGACCTTGCCGCCTAGTGCTTCAATGCGGTTGATGGCGATCTGGCGAGTGCGATCGTCAATAGCATTCTGTAAAACCATTGACCAAGCGCTGACTTGAGCGGACTTACTCAGGGGGTTGCGGGCAAGGAATTGGGCGGTTTGGCGAGACATTGCGGCGACTTGTTGACTTTCGTCGTCTATATAAGTACTTGCCCATTCTGCTGCCGTTTCAAAGGATTTCCTGGCGGCTGTAGCATCGGCTAGAAATAATAACTCATCAATTCCCTTATAACGCCAAATATAATAAGACTTAGGTGGGCTTTGGGGTGAAAGGGACTTTAGCCCTTTTTCCATTAGAGCTATAGAGCGTTCTGGCATTCCGGCGTATAAGGTAGTACTGGCAGACAGGAAAAGATATGCCTGCAAGAATCTGGGATCGCGGTCTATAATTACTTCAAAATATTCTGGGCTGAGCTGATATCCTGTTTCGGCGCGAGCTTGCTCGTCACCAAAGTATTGGGTGAAATTCAGGAAAACCCAGTCAGCTAGTAAGTTATCAAAGCCAAAAGTAGGAGATTTCTTAAGCAAATTGAGGCGTAATTTTTCTGCCTCGACTTGCTTTTGAAGTTCTGCGGTTGAGGTAGTTTTGCCTGTGCCTTTGAGTTGATTCAGTCGAGGTACTTGCAACCACCCTACTGCTAGGATACAGAGGAGGGCAATAAGGAAGGGCCATAGGGATGAGCTGAGGGTTTTCGGAGAGCGAGCAAGTGTTGACATCGGTTTATTAAGGGATAAATTTTCTATTACATGGTAAGGGGTGATGGGTGATGGGTGAT
>DNXU01000082.1:4969-5253 GCA_003505715.1 Cyanobacteria bacterium UBA8803
ATTACCAATCACCAATTACCAACCTCCGCTTTTTGGGCATCAAAAATAATCAATTTAATCTGTTGATTTTCTACCACCATCTGTGCGATTTCTTCTTGAAAAAAGTCTAGGTAAACTATAGCAAATCGTTCTAGCATCCCGGCGTGTAACCTACTACTGCCAGACAAGAAATACGCACAGAGCTTCTAAAAGATGACTCGCCCCTAGATAAATCGAGGGTTTTGTAACCTGTGCTGCGCAGGCAGCTGCGTTTTTGTGTAGCTGCGGTTTCAACCGCTAGGCGA
>DNXU01000082.1:5490-17271 GCA_003505715.1 Cyanobacteria bacterium UBA8803
GGGTAAACCCATTCCCCATTCCCGACTTTCAAGCTAGATATAACGTTTTTAATTGAGCGCGATCGCTTTTGCGAAAGAATTGGGTAACTTAAATATAGTGCTTTTCACTGGACTCAGGCTATGATGCGAGCCACTAATGAGTTGACGCAATTCTCTTACCCTGAATTATGAGGGATATTAATTTAATTATCTTCCCCGATTGGACTAAAACTGATGAGGCTCTTGGCCAAGACTTAGAACAAGTGATTAGAGCGATCGCTACTCATCCGGCTAGCAAACATATTACTTTGTTTATCGACATAAATAATATGGCTGTTGAGGAGGCCGAGCTTTTGTTATCGGGGGTAACTATCAATCTTCTCATGCAAGAAGATTTAGACGTGACTGAGGGCGCAGAAATTTCTCTAGTTGACAGGCTAGATGGGGATATATGGGAAGATATTTTGCCTCAGCTCCAAGGGCGAATTCCTTTGGAGTGTGAAAATCAGCAAGCGATCGCTCAAGCAAGTAGTCTTCCGGTTTTTGATATAGAAATTTTGCGGCAACAACAGAAGGAGCAGGTTTGTTTTAATTTGGCTAATAAATTCTGCCAAGAAAGTCGATGGCAAGAGGCTATTGAGAAATATCAGGAACTCCTTGCAGATTCAACGGTAAATTCGGAAATTTATTATCGTTTAAGTGAATGCTATAAACAGCTTAATCTTCCCGATCAGGCTGTTGCAGTTCTTCAGGAAGGGATTAAACATTATCCTAGAGAAGGCCAGCTGCATTTTAAGTTAATATTTACCTGGTATTGGCAGGCATGTATTGAAGCAGCTATTTCAGCTGCGGAAGCTGCCTCAAATTTATTACCTGATGACTACACTTTTAAGATTATTAAAAATTTACTAGTTCCTATAGTCTACGATACTACAGATGAGATCTCATTTTATCGTCAGCGATTTATTAGAGGGCTGGAAGAGTTAATTAGAGGTACATCTTTAGCAACTGTTGAAGAGCAAAGAAATGCTCTCTATGGTTTAGGGAGTTTTACGAATTTTCACCTATCTTATCAAGCTCAAAATGATAGAGGTTTGCAAATCGAGTATGGGAATTTAGTGCATAAAATCATGGGAGCTAACTATCCTCAATGGGTTGTTCCTTTATCAAGGCCATCTCTTAAAGAGCAAGCGAAGATTCGGATTGGTTACGCTTCAGCTTATTTGCACTCTTATAGTGGCACGCTTTGGTTAACGGGCTGGCTCCGTTACGCCGATCGCCAAAGTTTTGATATCTACTGTTACTATACTGCCAATACTCCGGACGCAGTTACGCAGAAGTTTAGAGATTACAGTGATGTATTTTATCAGATTCCTTATAATTTAGGAGCAGCCTGCGCACAGATAATTGCCGATAAATTGGATATCCTCGTGTTTCCAGAAATCGGGATGGACCCGCACACCATGCAAATGGCTAGTCTGCGGCTTGCGCCAGTGCAGTGTGTGGCTTGGGGACATCCGGTTACGTCGGGGTTACCTACCATTGACTACTTTTTATCGAGCGAGTTAATGGAACCGGATCTGGCTCAAGACCATTACTCGGAGGCGCTAGTACTCTTGCCGAATATTGGGGTATCTTATCCCCAACCATATATTCCGGCGCTTGCCAAAACTAGGGCAGATTTTCAGCTACGGGATGATGCGGTGATCTATTTGTGTTGCCAAGCTCCTTTTAAGTATCTGCCGCAGTATGATTTTATTTTTACGGAAATTGCTTGCCGCGTTCCTCAAGCTCAGTTCGTGTTTTTGCGGGGGGAACTGCTGCGATCGCGTCTGAGCCGTGCCTTTGCTACAGTTGGTCTTCAGATGGAGGATTACTGCGCATTCCTGAGTATTCCAGAGCGGTTTGATTATCTGATGATTAACTTACTTGCCGATGTTTACTTGGATACCTTCTGTTGGTCTGGGGGTAATACTACACTGGAGGCGATCGCTTGTAATCTACCCATCGTGACTTGTCCGGGGGAATTTATGCGGGGTCGTCATTCTTATAGTTTTCTGAAAATGCTGGGTGTAACAGATACGATTACTTACACTGAAACTGAATATGTGGAAATTGCTGTCAGGTTAGGTCTAGACTCTGTTTGGCGGCAGGAGATTGCAAAACGCATGGAAGAGTGTCACGATCGTCTTTATGAAGATAAAGCTTGTGTGGCAGGTTTGGAAGCGTTCTACAAACAGGTTGTTCGGGAACGTTTGATGTAGTAGTGAGAAACTTAAGATTGGCTAGTCCCTCTATGGAATCCTCTTTTTCTCCTCCTGATTGCTATTGGAAATATCTAGAAAAAGCTTCTGTGCATTTGGAGGCAGAAGCGTTATCCCGTATAGCGGCAAGTTTAGAAGGGACTTCGTGGGACGATCCGACCTCTGCTGTAGAGTTGAATAATGTTGCAGTCGTGGCACTGATTGAGGCAGAACAGTGTGAGGACTCATCTGTGCGCGGGATTTATCTTGATATGGCTTTAGAGGCTTTGCACAAAGCAGTAGAGGTTTCGGGTTATCCCCTTTGTCTAGCTCATCTGGCTATAGTTGTTGGCATGACTGGAGAAACGGTACAAGCCATGGAATCAGCATTTTCTGCATTTATTAATACCTTGCAGCCTGCTTATGCCAGCGAACCACTAACTCCTCCAGGTATAGTTTATCTGCCTCCTGGGAAGGGCTGGATGGAGAGTCGGCATGAAAAGCTGACTCAAATTCTGCAAACCGAGGATGGGTATGCTCAAGCACTTTTGTTGTTTAGTGAGGTTTTGTGTAATTCAGTACTAGTTTTTTACAATTTAGCTGGACTGCGCTTTCTCCATTTGGCTGCGCAACTTTCGCCTCAATCTGGTTTTGTGAATTTAAAGTTGGGAATCTCTAGCTTGAGTAACCAGCAATGGGAGGGACTGTTATATTTACACCGCGCTAGAAAGTTATTACCAGAGTGTGGGAAGATTCTGCAAGCTTTATATTTGGCTTATCGAGATTTAGGACAGCTAGACTCAGCTGGTTTATGGCTAAGTAGAGGGCGAGATTTAAGCAGTCATAACTCTGTTTCTCTAGATTGGAAGTGGGCGGAGTTAGAGGTAAACAGTTTAGTTAGTTATGTGCCTTTTGACCAGCAGGTACTGTTAGCAGTCGAGCCGAGTTTACGCAGTATTGTTACCAGTGTCTTGATTACGGAAGGAGACTGGTTCGAAAAAGAGATGGAATTTTGGCGTAGCTGGATTAAACCTGGAATGACTGTTATCGATGTGGGTGCTAATGTGGGAGTTTATACTTTTAGTGCGGCTAGCAGAGTAGGAAACCAAGGTTGCGTGCTGGCGGTTGAACCGTTTTCCGGTTGCGTTCGTTGTTTGCAAGAAACCTGTAGAATTAATCAGTTGAGCTGGGTAAAAGTCTGTGCTGGAGCAGCTAGCGATCGCAATGGTACAGCTAGACTGGCTCTACAGGCGGCTAATGAACTCAATGAAATTGTTGAGGGTGATGAAGAAGCCATGAAGGCAGGAACTTTTGAGGAGGTGATCTGCTTTACTCTCGACAGCCTAATTGAGCGAGAGAAAGTCAATCAGGTTCATGTATTGAAAATTGATGCTGAAGGTCACGAACTCAAAGTTTTAGAGGGGAGCAACCGGATCTTAACGGCATTTTCTCCCTGCATCATGTATGAAAATATTGCAGGTAGTAAGGGCAGTAACGTAGCTGTTGCTGATTTTTTGATTTCTCAAGGATATCAGCTCTTTTGTTACCAACCTTTTTTAGGGGAGCTAATTCCTATTAATTCTCATGAGGATTTACAAGGTAACCTGAACTTGATTGCTATGCCGCAAAGGCGAAATTTTGCCAAGTTAATATAAAGATGCACTATTGAAAGTGCTACATTAATTTTTAACCACATCAAGCTATAGAAGTTGATTATGCCAGTTTTTCTGCCCAGTTTAAAGAAAAGCGGTCACTTAGATCGGCTGCACATGACTATCTGTAATGTGGGATCTCGTAAATTAGGTAACCAGAATGACTATGCTAGCCAGGGATGGAGTATCTTTGCGCCTCAACTAGCTATCTATGGATTCGATGCTGATGCCGATGCTTGCGATGATGCTAATGCTGAACTGGCAGCGCGACAAGCCAATTGGACAGAAAAGCATATTCCTCTAGCTCTTGGGAAGTCTGTAGGAGAATCGACACTGTATGTCACCCAGCATCCAATGTGTAGTTCCCTATATCCACCTAATGAACCTTACTTAGCCCGGTTTGCTGGGCTGCCAGAATTGGTTAATTTGGATTTTACGGTAGAAATAGAAACTACAACCTTAGATAGTTTTTGTCAAGAGGAAGGTATTGAGGAAATTGATTTCCTGCAAATTGATGTGCAAGGTGCCGAACTTGATGTTTTAGCAGGAGCGTCTTGGATATTAGAACGTAGTATACTATGCGTTCAAGTGGAAGTTGAGTTTTCTAGCTTGTATGTGAATCAACCCCTCTTTTCTGAGGTTGATACCTTTCTTAGGAACCAAGGTTTTACGCTGTTTGATTTAAATAACGCTTATCGCCTCCGCGCCGAATCCCCAGTTCGGTCATTAGTGCGTCCTGGACAATTGCTTTGGGCAGATGCTTTTTACTTTCGGGATTTAATTCAGGAGGAGAGGGATATACCTTTAAAAACACCAGATAAAATTCTCAAGTTAGCTTGTATTGCTGACCTTATGAATTTTCCTGATTACGCTCTAGAATTATTGGTATATTTGACTTTGCATTATGAAAATGATACAAAATATAATTTTGCCAATAGCATAATCGATAGTCTATCTGCCTTTCCTGAAGGTCTACAACAAGGATTAGCTTCTCTACCTATTGTGGCTAAACTTCAAAATTATGCTAGTGGTGACTATCTAGCTCTATTGCAGAACAGGGGAGCTTCTCCAATTAACGAATCTATTTCTTTAAAAGCTGCTTCCTTTTCCCCCTCTCCACTAGATGTCTTCCATTCCACAGGCTATCAAAGGCATAACCAGAGAAGATTGGAACATCTTGCCAGTTTGGGTTTAGAGATTTCTGGTTCTAATGTCTTAGAAGTGGGAGCAGGTATTGGCGACCATACAAGCTTTTTTTTAGATCGTGGATGCCGAGTTCTCAGCACTGAAGCTAGACAAGAGAATCTAGAAATTTTACGCATCCGTTATCCCAATATAGAGGTAAGGCATCTAGATCTAGACAATCCCGATCCAACCCTAAATGAGTTGTTCGATATAGTTTATTGCTATGGACTACTGTACCATCTCCAAAAACCAGCTGAAGCCATAGAATTTATGTCTCATCATTGTCACAAAATACTGCTGATGGAGACGTGTGTCTCGTTTGGAGATGAAGAATTGATTCATTCTTGCCTAGAACCAGCAGAATATCCAGAGTATAGCATATCAGGTTATGCCTGTCGGCCTACCAGGAAATGGGTATATAACCAGCTCAAGCAACACTTTGCTTTTGTCTATATGCCTATTACTCAACCTAACCACGAAGAGTTCCCTATAGATTGGACTTCCCCTGCATCTACACAAACTTTTACGCGGTCTATTTTTATTGCCTCAAGACAGCAAATCATCAATGCGCTTTTAGTGGAAGATATTCCAATGAAGCAACAGCATCATTGAAAAGTAGTTGAATGACTAAGAGTGATGGTTATTAACATATTTTGCCCACATCTGCTCGTAGGCTTTTTCCATCTCCCTAGTAAACTGTTCGGCGTTCCAAAGTGGAGCAGTTTGCCTTGATTGCCGTAGTCGCCAGGATATTTGTTGTCGTAGGACAGCATCTTCACCCAAACGCACACCCCATTCAATGTATTCTTGGTCTGTCCAGGCGATGCCTTCTGTCACACCAGCATTTATCATCATGGTATAACTATTACGAGCTGCAAATTGCTGTCCAACTCGTGTCACTAAAGGAACACACATCCAGAGAGTTTCCAGGGTTGTTGTTGCTCCATTGTAAGGATAAGTATCTAGCACCACATCAGCAATACCTAAATTAGCTCGGTGAGTGGCTTCTAAGCTAACGTCTGGGAGAAATCGCAACCGATCGCAACTTACCCCCTCTTCTTCAGCAATCTGGTTAAAGAAGCTTTTTATGGATTCCTTGTCACCATAACCTTTAACCAAAAAGTAGCTATTTGGCACCTCTTTAATAATTCTCATTTGCAGCCGTGCCGTATCAGGATGCCTTTTGAAACTTCTCTGAGTACTAAGATAGACTACCGCATCGCTAGGAATGTCTAGCCGATCGCGTCGTATATCTGGTACAGTCACCTCAAAACCATCAATAGCTATATAGGTTTGGGGCAAGCGCCATATTTTCTCTGTGTAGTAATCCTGAGCTGAATCCGGCAGAACGTAGGGGTCGGCAATAAAGTAATCAATGGTGGGAAGACCTGATGCATCCCACCCCAACCAAGTAGCTTGAACGGGCGCGGGTTTTAGAGCCATCACTTCACAGCTAATATCTAGTGTGATGCTATCGAGATCAATCAAAATATCAATTTCATCTTGATAAATTTGCTCAGCAATTTCCTTGCCATTCACTCCAAATTTGTAGGCTTTTAAAGCTTGATTAATATACCATTGTTCTATAGGATCTTTATTGTCGCTATTGTTGATCATATAGGCATGGACTTGAAATCGATCGCGATCGTGGTACTGAAATACCCATCGAGCTAGCCAGCCTACAGAATGCATTCCGAAGCAATGAGACAAGTAGCCAATTTTCAAAGATTTAGGAGAAGCCATCCTTGCTGGTTTGGATAATAATCTTTGGCTGTATCGCTCCACTTGCTCCTTTGCATAAAGTTGAATATTTGCTTGAGCCAGCTGAGTAACTTGATTTTGAATTAAACGATTACTTTTTGGCTCATCTCTAAAATAAGGCAGAAAGAAGATTGAGTTAAACAAACCAAGCACCTCTCCCTGAGGAAGAGGCATAGGTTTTTCCTGAAGGAGCTTTAACAGTAAAGATTTGTGCTGCTCTAAAATAGCAACCGCCTCTTGCCAACGACCACCAGCACTCATCAAACCTCGCAGGATCAGGTGACTTGCATAAATTTTATGGGTTAAAGATTGTGCTAAAGAACGGCACAATTCTGCTGTCTCTATTCCTTTATCATATTGAGTAGCATTTTGATAAAATGAAGCAAGATGGGGTAAAACTTCTAAATTATTAGCATCTAAACGCACACACAACTCAGCTAAGTGAACTGCCCATGCAGGTGCTTTAAGAAAGTAAGCGATTTTCACAGCTTCAGGTAGTACTACCTGAATAAAACTACTAGCCTCATTTATGTAAGGTAAACTAGCTTCAGCAAATTCAAATATTGAAGACTCAAACGGACAGTAAGCTAATACAATTTGCAGTAATTCTAGCAATAAATTTTGGTCAACTTTTGCCGACTGCTTTGACTCAAGAAGCTGAATCAATCCTAGGGAAGTCAGATCTTCTCCAGTAAAAGTCTCCAGTTTTACAGAAAGTTGGATAATGTGCAACAGATTGTTGATATCATTTGGGCTAATTTCTCGCATATGCTGACGGATTGCCCAAGCCACTGAATAGTCTGCTAGCGTCTCCCGCCGCTCAGCCTCGGTTTGGAGAACCTGCATCAGTTCAACAGTCCACAAATCGACTTCTGCCGGTTCACCCTCTGCCATTGCCAATAGCCAGGTCATCTGAGCCTCTGCTTCTTGGCCTTGGAGCATCAATACCAAACCTAAATTCCAGTAATGAAACTTGATTTCTGGTGCCGCTTCAATCGCCTCTTCGTATAGGCTTGCCGCCTTCTGGTAATCCCCCCTAATCAGATAGTCATAAGCTTGCTGCTGCCAGTTAGGCACAGCAGTTAAAGAGCATTCAGTCGTAATTACTGTCGTAGGTAACATCTCACTGGCAAATGCCATATTTTTTAACGCCTCAGCTACGAAAAGTGGGTAGAATACCCTACCCACTCCCTAAAAACACTTAACCTATTGGTTCATAGCAAAAGTTTTGATAGGTAGCAAAATTCCCAAAACCATGCTATGAAACAGCTCTAGAAAAGTTTTTCCCATTAGAACCAATGACATGAACGAGTAGTTCTATGAAAACCTTCAATGTCAGCATTTTCCCTTATTTTCCTAAGTCTACATAGCCAGGAACGCATGATGGTGCGCCAGCAGCTCCAGGTGCAATCCACCCTATTGCACCATACTCACCTGTAGGAGTACCACCATTAGCTGCGGGTGCTTTTTCACCTTGGCACAAAACTGCTAAAGTCGTGGCTTCACTTGTAGCGGCTTGTGTTCCTATTTGTACGCCTCCTACATAGGCTCTAACCGTAGCGCTTGCCGCCTTAGCAGGTTGCCCAATGTTTGCCGCTTTAGTGTTATTACTTGCACCTACATCACCTTTAATGACGTAGCTATAATTTTGAGTATTAGTGGCAATCCCAAGACCTAATTTTCCGATATCAGTAGTCTCTCCTACGAAATCTTGCTTTTCCAGGTAGTAGGCTTGCTGGGCGCGGTTCATGGAACCCGTGTATTGCTTGGCTTCCGACTCCTTCGCTTTGTTCGCTTGGTTGAGGAAAGAGGGCAAAGCAATAGCAGACAGAATACCGATAATGATAATAACAACTAGCAGTTCAATCAGGGTAAAGCCCTCGTCCTGCTTTTTCTGGTTTAGGTATTGGAGGTACTTGGCTTTCAGTTCGATTTTCATGAGAGGTTTCTCCTCAAGGTGGGGGATGCTTAACTTCTAAGTTCTGCATATAACTTACCCACCTGCGGCTCCTTTTATATCACTCTTCCCCAGAAATTTTTCTTATAGCCCTGGAAATGCCTCAAGCCTATCGCTCTAAAAGGACGTAGAGAAAGACTTGTAGCTTAGTTAAGAATTTTTTCATTTCCTCAAAAGCAGTCTCTTCACTCACCGGCTCTAGAGACACTAGATCCAATGGTCGAATCTTCAACCAACGTTCTACTATACTCCTGAAAGGCTGTGCCCCTTCCCAAAGAGGCAGCAGGCAAGCGGCTAGAGTACTGTCTATTTCAACAGGAGCCATAGCAGGTATCGTAACATAACTGCTGCTCCCAAAGGGTTTCTGCTTGGTGATGCACTCAATCAAATCCTCCCGCACCTTAGGACTCTTCAACTGCGGATGCAGATGCACCTTTGCGCCTTCCCAGTCCGATCGCTCCCACTGATCCACGGCTACAAACGAGTCTCCCTGACTAGGATGGGCGCACCAGAAGTCCAACAATCGATGAACGGGGTGTAGCAGTTCATAAAGATGCAAGCGTTCCTCTACGGAAACCTCCGGTAAACTCATTGCCCAGAAAGCGGGTAAGTTATCAGGATCTTGGAACAAATCCGTCACATCCCAATGCCGCCAATACACCATGCTGACAAATTCCAAGTCCGCAGCTTGCAAAGCGGCAAACATTTCGGGAATCGTATATCCTCTATCACCTACTAACAGATGATTGGATAAAAGTGTCTCTTTCGCATCAGGAGCTTCATAACTAACATTCCATGCCCTAGCTTTAAGTTCAACTCCATCCTTCAGAGATTTCATCGTTTCAATCGCAACTCCAATTTCCATCTCCTCAGGGTTGCTCTCCATCAAACCCATCATCTTAAAAAGCTCTTGAGCGCGAAAATAGCCCGACCTCTGGATTGCACTGTGGAGATTCGTGCGAATGATGCCCTGAGGTTTGAGAACCGATTTCATCGCCTGCAACCCTGCCACAACATCAGGCAGCAAGTAGAGTACCTCATCATTATTGATATAGTCAAATTCCAGCCCCAGCTCCGGCAAATCATAAATCGATAAAGCGTGAAACTCGACATTCTCAAATTTATGATGCTGAAGTCGCTGACGAGCTAGTTTAACCGATTCCTCTGAGAGGTCAATCCCCACAATTCTTGCCCCCGGATTTGCTTCGGCTAAAACTAAGGATTTATATCCACTGCCACATCCAGCATCAAGAATCACTTTTCCGGCGGTGTCTGCTACTTTTTGATATCTTAAATAGTAAGACGTTATTAAATTATGAATATAGAGAGCATTAAAGTCATCTTTAGGAGACTTTTCTAGGGGAATTCTGGGATAAGGAGAGTTTTCAAATTGTTGCCGGATTTTTTCGATTAGTTCGGAGACCTGGTTATCCATGACTGATAGCTTCCTTGTACAGTAGGTAAAGTGGAGACTGATTTTGGCAACGGATTGGGCAGGAGGATGTAACGGATATGGGATTGTAGGCGATCGATCGGGCTATTGGCAATACCTAGGAGGCGATCGCACTTGTTACCCTCACCCTTGTTTGCCAACAGCTCATGGCGAGTGGGGTTCCTCTAGGTACAGTTAGAGGCGATCACTATAGTTCATGCTAGCTTAGATAAAGTTAAGGAAATATCACAATGAGTAAACCAGTAGAACTCCCTAGCGGCACAATCTTAAATATGGAGCGTTTTATTGCTCTCTTCCCCATTACTACCACTACCGCTAGTAACTATCAGCTAATTTTAGAGGGTTATCCTGCCCCTATTAATCTAGAACAAAGCGATGCTGATGCTCTCAAAAAACTGCTGCAATTAGATAGCGATATTCTAGTTGCCTCTGATAGTTTAAGAAAACAGCGAGATGAGCAGTTACATGTAAATCAACGAGCTATAGCACTTTTATCCAAGCGCATAGAACGCCATCAAACTATGTCAAAAGCGGACTCCCTGCCTAGAGAAAAGTTATTTGATGAATTCAAACAAATTATTGATTCAGAACGACTCCCCGGCCAGAAACTATATTCATACTCATGATTGTTTTTATTGATTCCGGCGTGCTAGGAATTCTGGCTAACCCTAATAAATCCGGAGAAGCTAGCGATTGCGAACAATGGCTGTATAGCTTGCTCTGTAGCATTGATATTGATATTATTATTTGTACTCAGTGGCAGATAATCAAGGAAGAGTTTCCCGGTCGTTACATTGTTATAGCTACTACTAATGTCAAGCATTTAAGTCGCTTTGCTGAAGCTAAACTCTGGAGAGATATTAAATTTTAAATACTTATAAAATTTAGCAGACTAGTCATCAATAGATATGCTATTGTACGCGAGCGCTAGGGCTATCGGGAATAGAAAGGAGGCGATCGCACTTATTACCATCGTCCAAGTTTGCCAACAGCTGATGGCGAGTGGGGTTCCTCTAGGTAAAGCCTTTGGCGATCGCTTAATTACAAAGTTCCTAATAAAAAGTATCCCTGTCGGGGCGAGTCACTACTTCAGATGTAGTAGCATCAACAAAAACCTTGCCTTGACTCGCCCTGATTAACTTTAGTCTTCCTTCACTTGGGCCGCCATCTTGCTAAGAACTCTTCAGGCTGCAACTCGGTTAATTGGGATAGTAACAAGGCTAACTCTTGCTGAGGTAAAGCTAAGAAAGATTCAGCCATCCCACTGGCTTGCTCCTCCAATTCTCCCAAGCGACTTCTGATTAATTTTTCGATAATTAATCTCTCCGCTTGTTGTCGTCCTTCTGAGTTTCCTTCTAATTGAGCTAATTGGAGCAGCAACCAGGTTAATTCTTCTGGAGGTAAGGCAGTGATTGGCTCTACTAGTATTGTCAATCGCTCTGACAATTCCCCAAAGCGCACTTTCAGTAAGTTCTCAACAATCAGATGTTGCCCTTGTTGAATACCTTCCAGTTTTCCTTGTTGAATACCTTCCAGTTTTCCTTGTTGAAT
>DNXU01000082.1:17337-18116 GCA_003505715.1 Cyanobacteria bacterium UBA8803
CTTCCAGTTTTCCTTGTTGAATAGCCGCATCTATCTGTTGCCGATAAAGAGGTGCTAAGGCCATAACTAACTCCTGGTCTGCTTTTGCTAACTTTTGATTAACTGCTAAGTTGGCTTGTAAGTTATATAGCAATTCTAGCGTCTGAGTCCGGCATGGGTGATCTGCCGCTAACGCCCGTAGTTCTTCAATTGCTGCTTTTTGTCCTTTTTTTCCTAAAATTCTTAACCACAGAGTTTCCGGAGTACAGGCTAACTGGTGAATTACCACCAGTCCGGTTTTCCAACCATCTCCTGCCTGATAAACTCCTGACATCTCCAGATTTGAGACAACTGGCTGTAAGTCAAAGTCCTTTAATAACTCAGATGAAGCTGTTGGGGTGATTATCCATAATCTAGGTAACTCTGTTTCCTTAAGCTGCTGCTTTTCTCGTTTAAACTGCCGTTCTAATTCCGCATGTATATTAAATAGTTTACTGGCACAACTGCGAATTTGCTTCTTAGTTACCGGATTGCGGAAGGGTTCAAAAATAGCTTTTGTCGTCGCTAGTTGACCGAGTAATCCCAATTTGTCCCTGTAGGACTCTGCTGCTGAAGTCAGTGTCAATGTCGGTGTAAAGAAAACATCAATTTCTCGCACTTCAGAGGCGACATCACGGCTGGTTTCCACTTGGCCGATGGGGGATAACAGTTCTTTGAGATAATATGAGAGCAAATTCGTCGTGAAGAAATCGCGTCATTTTCAGCTAATCCCGCACCGAGCCTCACGTCTCACCCCGATA
>DNXU01000231.1:0-7241 GCA_003505715.1 Cyanobacteria bacterium UBA8803
CTATTAAACCAACCGCCAGGAGAATTGCTCGACTATCATTTAGGATTGCCGATGGTTGCAGGTGAGACAACGGAAATAGGCATTATTCGCCCTGGTGGCGAACTCGGTATTGCGGAAATGAGCGTGGCTGAAGCCGAATGGGAAGGGGAATCAGTATTTGAGGTTTCCTTGCGAGATATTACTGAACGCCGACGGGCCGAGTTTGCCTTACGAGACTCTGAAGAAAAGCTGCGGGCGATCTTTGAGCAAGCAGCTGTGGGAATTGTACTGGGAACACCAGCGGGGGACGTACTGCGGGTCAATCAACGGTTTTGCAATCTGGTGGGATATCAGGCGGTGGAATTGTTGGCAGTCAACTTTGAGGATATTACCTACCCAGAAGATCTAGAGGCTGAGTTAAGGTTGTTGGAACAGCTATTGGCAGGCGAGATCCCAACCTACTCCCTAGAAAAGCGCTACATCTGCAAAGACGGTCAGTTGCGATGGGTCAATATTACCGTATCCCTGGTGCGTAACCTGGCCAATCTGCCGAATTATTTCATTGGTGTAGTTGAAGATATCCAACAGCGCAAGCAGGCAGAGGCAGCACTGCAAAAGGCGAAAGAAGCCGCTGTTGCTGCCAACCGTGCTAAGAGTGAATTCCTGGCTAATATGAGTCACGAACTGCGCACCCCGCTCAATTCCATCCTAGGCTTTACCCAACTGATGGCTCGCGACTCCTCCCTCCATCCGGAGCAGCAGGAGTATTTGGAGATCGTAACTCGTTCTGGCGAGCATTTGCTGGAACTGATCGATGATATCTTGAACATGTCTAAAATCGAGTCAGGTCGGATTTCCCTAAATCAAACTAGCTTTGACTTACATCGCCTGCTCGATTCAATCGTAGAAATGTTGGCACTCAAAGCGGCATCTAAAGGTTTGCAGCTCATCTTTGAGAAGATGCCAGAGGTGCCCCAATACGCGATCGCGGATGAGGGTAAATTGCGTCAAGTCTTAATTAACCTCTTAGGCAATGCGATTAAATTTACGCAACAAGGTTGCGTGACGCTGTCTGTGGGAATGGAGAGTGCCGATGAGCAGAACAACCCAGATTTTGATTCTCTTTTATCTGTCCCTATGCCCAAGTTCTTCTTATGGTGCGAGGTTAAAGATACTGGCCCTGGCATTGCACCCAATGAGCTAAAAACTTTGTTTGAACCCTTCATGCAAACTGAAGTAGGACGGAAATCTCAGTCAGGAACTGGCTTGGGTTTAGCGATCGCCCGCCGCTTCGTACAATTGATGGGCGGGGATATCGCAGTTAGCAGTACTCTAGGACAGGGCACGATTGTTAAATGTCAGATCAGGATCGGGCTAGCTCAGGCAGAGGCAATTCAGACTCAACAGCAACAGCACCGAGCGATTGCGATCGCGCCAGATCAACCCAGGTATCGGATTTTGGTAGTTGAGGATCGATGGGCCAATCGCAAACTATTGGTTAAACTACTAGAGTCTTTAGGATTTGAGGTGCAAGAGGCAGAAAACGGGCAAGAAGGAGTTGCCTTGTGGGAACATTGGCAGCCGCACCTAATCTGGATGGATATGCGGATGCCAGTCATGGATGGCTATGAAGCTACCAGAGCCATCAAAGCTCATCCTCAGGGTCAGGCAACAGTAATTATTGCACTCACCGCTAGTGCTTTTGACGAGGAACGAGCTGCTGTATTGGCGGCAGGCTGTGATGATTTGGTGCGCAAACCTTTACGGGAGGAAGAGATTTTGGGCAAGATGGCTCAATACTTAGGAGTGCGCTATATCTATGAAGATAAATCACCACCCGTCCTTAGCTCTCCTGTGCCCCCAACCGTGCTAACCACAGAAACTCTCGCCGTAATGCCTGCGGAGTGGGTGGCGCAACTCCATCAAGCGGCAACACAGCTTAATGCGAAGGTAATTTTCCAACTCATCGACCAAATTCCAGAACAGGAGGCTATTTTAGCTAAGGCGTTGGCTGATTTAGTCAACAACTTTCGTTGTGATGTAATTATGGAGGTAGCTCGGAAGGTTGCTACCCATGAATAGCCATCAAACTGATAGGCACAAAGGAAATATTTTGATTGTTGACGATACAGTAGATAGCCTGCGTCTTTTATCTACTGCTTTGGCAGAGCAAGGGTATGAAGTGCGCAGTACTGTGAACGGAGCCATGGCTTTAACCGCAGCCCATGCTGCACCACCAGATCTAATTTTGCTTGATATTAAAATGCCGGATATGAGTGGCTATGAAGTTTGCTTATCCTTAAAAGCTTCAGAGCTAACCCGCGATATTCCAGTAATTTTTATTAGCGCTTTAGATGAAGTATTTGATAAAGTTAAAGCCTTTGCCGTGGGCGGTGCTGATTATATCACCAAGCCCTTCCAGTTTGCTGAGGTGTTGGCTCGTGTCGAAAATCAACTGACTATCCGCCAACTCACCTGTGAATTAGAGCAGCGCGTTGAAGAACGAACCGCTGAACTCAAAAAAGCCTTACAAGATTTACAACATGCTCAAGTGCAACTGGTGCAGGTTGAAAAAATGGCGACTCTAGGCCAACTCGTTGCTGCTGTGGCTCATGAAGTTAATAACCCTGTTGGCTTTATTAATGGCAATCTTAACTGTGTCAAAGACTATACCTTAGACCTGATTAATCTTTTAAATCTATATCAGCAAAAATTTCCCCATCCCGGAAGTGAAATTGAGCAGCACATAGAGGAGATTGACCTAGAGTATCTGGTGCATGACCTACCCAAAATTCTCTCATCCATGAAACAGGGAATTGACCGTCTCCTCCAGCTCAGCAGCTCGTTGCGGACGTTCTCGCGGATGGATACACCCTCTAAGGTTGCCTGTAATATTAATGAAGGTATCGAAAGTACCCTACTGATTTTAAAACACCAATTAAAAGCCAACCAACAACGTCCTGCAATTGAGGTGATAGAGAAATACGGTGACCTACCCTCTGTGGAGTGCTACCCCGGACAACTCAACCAAGTATTTATGAATATCATTGCCAATGCGATTGATTCTTTCGATGAATTAAATGAAGGTCGTTCTTTTGAGGAGATTGAGCGCCATCCCCATCAGATTACCATCCGCAGTGAAGTAAATAGCAACCAGGACACGGTCGTTATTCACATTTCTGATAATGGATCGGGAATTTCAGCGGAGGTACAAGAACGGATATTTGATAATTTTTTTACCACCAAGCCCTTAGGTAAGGGTACGGGATTGGGTTTATCGATTACTCGTCAGATTGTAGAGGAAAAGCATGGGGGTAAACTAACTTGTATTTCCACACCCGGACAGGGAACTGAGTTTGTGGTTGAGATTCCCGTTAGGGCTAATGGCTAATAGCAAAGTACTCAGCGGGGCGGGTTTTGACTTAAGACATATCTGTAAGCCACCAAGATTTATCGCTCAACTTGCCCCTATAGCCTTAAAAGATGCTACCGGACTTGATATCAATCATGAAAACGCCAAATTGCAATTTCCAATTTCCAATTTTCCAAGCTAGCAAACTAACTAGCTTATCCGTTACTAAATCCTCTGCCACTGTGGCTTTTGCTCTGGTATCTGTATTAACCCCGTTCAATCCTAGTATGGGAGCATCCCGGCAACCCCTTATGGTAGAAAATACCCGCGAGGTTGTCTCTACAACAGCACAGAAAGCACAAGCCGAGAAACTCCTCCTGCGAGGGGTGCAGCAACTGGATGCCAACCAAGTTGCTGAAGCATTAGAGTCATTCCAGCAAGCGCTAGAGATTCAGCAGCAAATGGGCGATCGCTATGGTGAAGCTGTGGCTCTAAATAACATGGGAGTGGCTTACTATTATCAGGGAGACTATGAGCAATCTCTTGTCTCCTCTCAGCAGTCAATGAAAATCTTTTGGGAACTCTACGAACGCTCCGCAATTGCGGCTACACTCAACAATCAGAGCATTGCTAAGTTCCACCTCGGAGAATACCAAAGAGCGATCGAACTGTGCCACGGTGCCATTGGGATCTTTCGTACTATTGGCGATCGCACGCGGGAAGCCGTGGGGTTTAATAATACGGGTATGGCTTACGAGATTTTAGGAGACAACCCGCGAGCCATTGGCTATTTTGAGGAAGCCCTAGCTACTGCTCAAGATATCGGCGATCCTAGTGGAGAAGTGTTTGCACTGAATAATCTGGCAGAGGCTTACAATAAGTTAGGGAAATCTGAGCAGGCGAGGGAGTTTGAGCAGCAGGCGATGGCAATTGCTCAAACTATAGAAACCCAAGCAGGGACGGGGGGAATGGTTAGCAGTAACGATCGCTTGCTGATTCGACAACATCAGCGATCTTTAGTTCTAGTTTTCTCTTCGTTTGATTAGAAACTCCAGCTTTCCCCACTCCCCGATTTCAACCCTTGTGCAGCTGGGCTTTCTGCCGCTGACGCCGCCGTTGGAATGCAGACTGACTACCCGCCTGTAAGGGGACAACCTCAGCCTCGCTACTCTCTCTTGCCACCCGAATGAGCAATCCGGCTGCACACAAATTAGCGATCGTCGAACTACCCCCATAGCTAAAGAAGGGGAAGGGTAAACCTGTGGTAGGGAGAACCCCCGTGGCTACACCTATATTTAGTAGGGACTGTCCTACAATCAAAATCATTGCCCCGATCGCTACCAATCGATAAACGGCATTTCGGGCTTTGAGCGCCACGATTGTCCCTAAGGTGGCGTAAGTTGCGATCAGCAGTAGCATCACTACACTACCAGCAAAGCCAAATTCTTCGGCAAATACTGCGAAAATAAAATCGGTGTACTGAATCGGTAAATAAAATAGCTTTTGTTGCGACAGACCGAACCCAGCACCCCAAGTTCCCCCAGAACCAACAGCCAGAAGACTTTGAATAAGTTGATATCCATCTTGCATCGGATCGGCCCAGGGATTGAGAAACGACATCACCCGACGCCGCTGATATTCTTTGATGCTGATACTGATCGTAGCTAATAGAAAACCGCCTAAGGCTGTTCCTCCCAGGTAAGAAAAAGGCAACCCGGAAGCTAGGGCGATCAACCATAAGGTCATCCCGCACAGTGCGGTAGTACTTAAGTTTGGTTGTAGTAAAATGCCCAATAGTACGGAGGCAAAAATTGCCAGCCACAAACAGCGAACTCGAAGGGAGAGTTGCTGCCATTGCCCGAAGATGCGAGCGCTCTGCAATACTAAAAACGGCTTAATTAACTCTGAAGGTTGTAGGGGCACCGGACCCAAAGATAACCAGCGAGTAGCACCATTAACTGTAGTGCCCACACCAGGAACTAGGGTGATTAAAATCAACCCTAATAGCAAGACTAAAAGCCAGTGGGCAATTCTCAGGATGTAACGCAGAGGCGATCGCACCACCAAGTTAAAGCCGACTAAACCCAGAGCGATCCAGATCAGCTGTCGCTTAAAGTAGTACAAACCGTCTCCAAATTCAGCATCGGCACTAGGGTAAGATGCCGAGAACAGAACAGCCACTCCGATAAACATCCACAGGAACGTTAACCACCTTAATAACCGGGCAGGTACTGCCCAGTCCTGAGGAGAGGGATTAATCCATAGAATCAGATCGCGTAGAGCCACAAATAGTTAATCAGGAACAACTAAGCAGAGGGGGAAAGAAATTTTAGGTGTACTGGCTTGTGCCCCACACCCGGTTATCCTACACCTCTTTCGACCATAATATAAATTCTCAATTAAAAAGGGACCCTTAACGGCCCCCTTCCTCTTCTGCTGAAAACCTTTTTGTTTAAAGCAACCCAGTATTTGTACCTGGTTTACCAGTGGCTAGCTTAACCTTAAGAATTTTGCCACCCATTTTCATAATCCGCTGTTGCTCGCGGAACCAGTTGTCGTAGGGAACCAGCTTGGTAAAATAGGTATTTTGCAATTCCCGTTGGGTTCTAGTTCTGGTTTGGCTGGGAACGCAAGCCGTCACTTTAAACATTCGCATGATTGTATTTCTCCTGAGTGGGTTAAGAAAATTTTAATTTGATTTCCGTTTTTGAAGCGAACTCTGAGCTATGGAAAAACCTGATTCCGTTGACCGCGATCGCCCCGCTTCACACTTACTGCTTCTCAAGCCTCTTCCCTGGCTGATGCGGCGTTACAACCGGGAAACTCTGGCGTTGCATCTTTCGGTCTAACCAGGTGAGGGAGTCAACTGTCAATACTAGACTGTCAAAACTCATCGGCTTTAATTCAAGAACCAGACTTGCCTCCAACAAGCTAGCACTCACAATTGACTTCCCCCACCTTCATAAGACAACCGACTACATAGTCGGAATTTTAAGTCGCGCTACTCGCCTGCTTAGCTTAAACCAGAGGAGATGTAGTCGAAATAAACGCCCATTTCTTTACCAGCATCAGCGCCTACTAGGCTAGCGGTAACTTCTTTCATCGCTTGGATGGCTTGAACGGTTGCGCCAACGGGAACACCTAAGGAGTTATAGGTTTCTTTTAATCCGTTGAGTACGCGCTCATCAAGGATGGAGGGGTCGCCAGCCAACATAGCATAGGTGGCATAGCGCAAGTAGTAGTCCAAGTCGCGGATGCAAGCAGCATAGCGACGAGTGGTGTACATGTTGCCACCCGGACGAGTAATATCCGAGTACAGTAAAGACTTAGCAACAGCTTCTTTAACGATAGTGGCAGCGTTAGCGCTGATGGTGGTTGCTGCACGGACGCGCAGTTCGCCAGTGGCAAAATAGCCCTTGAGCTTATCCATCGCAGCGCTGTCCAAGTACTTCCCTTGAACGTCTGAAGAGTTGATAACAGAGGTAATTGCGTCTTGCATTGATCCTAATTTCCTTATTTCACCTAGTCTCTCGGTTTCTCGAATCTTCGTACCTACCTTAACGGGTTACTGCTGCGGTGAAGAGCATAGTCCCGCGTGGAGGAATAGCAGAGGGAGAAATCTCCTCTATTGCATTGCTCCGATGACGTAGTCGAAGTAAGAACCAGCTTCAGCAGCATCTTCGCCAGCCATCATCCCGCTAGCAGCACTCTTCATTGCCCGGACGCCTTCAACAACGGCATCAATGGGGGTGCCCAAGGACTTGTACATTTCGCGCACGCCCACCAAACCAATTTCTTCGATGGGAGTAACATCACCAGCTACGATTCCGTAGGTAACCAGGCGCAGGTAGTAGTCGAGGTCGCGCAGGCAAGTCGCCGTCATTTCTTGACCGTAGGCATTGCCACCGGG
>DNXU01000231.1:7256-7651 GCA_003505715.1 Cyanobacteria bacterium UBA8803
ACATCAGGGCGCTTCTGGAATAACTGGTCGCCAGCTTGCTTGACGATACGATCGCGGGAGTCGGTCAAGGTTTGAGCGATGCGGAGGCGACGCTCACCAGACGTAACAAACGCCTTAATCCGGTCTAATTCGCCAGGGCTGAGATAGCGAGCCTCGGCGTCGGCATTCACGATTGATTTCGTGACGATACTCATCGATAGGATTCCTCCAGAAAAGTGTAACCAGGTGTGTTTAAACTGGCATTCGCATTCATGAAACGCAGCAATCACTTTTAGGTAAGTGATGCAGCTACCTTCCGCAAATAATTCTGCGATAGATTGTTCACATTCTTCCTATGTTCGTAACACTTTGTAATAATTCTCCTCAGAATGGGGATGGGGAATGGGGGATGGGGA
>DNXU01000201.1:0-2785 GCA_003505715.1 Cyanobacteria bacterium UBA8803
GGCGGGTTTAGTGACCAATATTAGAGGCTTCACAGATATGACTTCAATCAAAATCCATCCTGGGACTGGGGCAACTTTGTACACATATTATTCACTTGTGTACATTGCATACATCAGTTACACTGGCTAGTAAGAGGAAAAACAAAGAGGCTCGCGCCATGTCCGCCAGTGAAACTGTTACCATTCGTCTATCACCAGAAATCAAGAGCAAGCTAGAAGCCCTTGCTCAAAGCACCCGCCGTAGTAAATCATGGTTAGCTGCTGAGGCGATCGCCCTCTATGTCGAACAGCAAATCTGGCAGATTGCCATGATTGAACAGGCTGTCACTTTGGCAGATAGTGGTAATGCAGAATGGATTGATGGCGCTAGGGTAGAAGTCTGGCTGGATTCATGGGGAACCAGTAACGAAAAACCTGCTCCGATCAGTCAATAACATGCGCCTTGTCTTTCTGGTTACGGCTGTTGAAGACCTAGTCGCTATCCGCTCTTTTATTGACCAAGACAACGCCGAAGCAGCTCAAAAGGTTGCCGCTCGTTTGAAAGAAATAATCAACGGGCTTAAAAAACTGCCCAGTCTGGGTAAACCTGGGCGGATATTCGGCACGCGGGAGCTGGTAACACCCCCTATTGGTAAAACTGCTTATGTGATCGTTTATAGAGCAAGCGATCAACGTATTGAAATTTTACGCATTCTGCATGGTGCAAGAGATATTGATAGCCTTTTACTTGAAAAAGATGATGATGACTAATTGGGATTTCCCTGGCTACATATCTGTTTCAATCATTACTAAAAAAAGTCCACCAGACTGGTGGAAAAATCATCATTGATACCCTAAGGGCTAGGGTTAGAGGGCTAAAGTATCGTTCTGGCGATCGCCTTTTGTTGTGGGGCAAGGGCGTCCATCCGGGTCAACTAAGAAACACTGAGCAGTATTAACGCTATTGCTCGGTCTATTTTCTGAATCGGGATTTGCTTTCTTACATAAACTCTCTAAATTCAAAATTTGACCGTCTTCGGTTTCCATGTAACACACCAATGTATCAACCTCTGAGTTGGGGATTACTGGAAATTGTGAGTTTACAGATAGGGGGTTCGTTAAAGCAACTTCAGGTAGAAATACCAGCAGAAAGGTAGATTTGAACCCAATCAAACGAAAGAATAGATGCATGGCTTTATGACGTGATATTTAATGAATGACTAATTACCGAGAAAAGGATTGAAAATTAGGGATTGGAAGGTTAAGAGTCCCCAATTCTTATTCCCTCCACTTACCAGCCCAATTTGCATGAACGCCTGAGTGGTAATGCCCAAGCCAATTAAGGCAACGCACAACGCACTTACAGCAGGTAAAGCCCTCATCAGACCAACCTGCGCGGGCAGTTTTTGGAACAGTTGCTTAGCGCAAACCAGTAACAATCCCAGCCCTGTCAGTACTCCCGCCAGTCCTAAACTGAACGCCAACACCAGCACTAAGCCAAAGCCAATACGCCCTAAAGCAATAGCACTTAGTAGGAGAACTAGGGCTGAGGGACAGGGCAAAAGACCGCCAGAGATACCTAGAGCCAAGAGACTGTGCCAGGTAACAGGTGAACCGTCAGCACCTGGAGGTAAGTGCGAGTGTTCACCGTGGTTATGAGCGTGTTCGTGGTGATCATGGTCGTCAGAATGGTGATGATGGTCGTGAGAATGATGGTGATGGCCGTGAGAATGGTGATGATGGTCGTGAGAATGATGGTGGTTAGTGTGGCTGTGTCCAAAGGGTAATTTCCTCAAAATTTGGGTATTCCCTAACCGACTGATAAATAGATTAAGTCCAATGGCTGCCACCATGAGACCGGAGAGGAAGCTTAGCCAAGGGTACAATTGCTCTGGCAATATGTACTCAGAGGCAAAAAGGGTTACTAACCCTAGAGCAAATACCCCAGTTGTATGGGTAATTGTGGCTGTCAGTCCTAAAAATAGAGCGTGTTGGGGAGTGGCACGGGAACCTGCTAAGTAGGCACCTACGATCGTCTTGCCGTGTCCCGGTGACATGGCGTGCATCGCACCCCACAGGAAAGCACCAGCGATCGCGATCGCCAAATGAGCATTAGACCACCAAGCCACACCGGGCATTAACGACAAGTTGCTTTTTTCCGGACTGAATATATGGTTTTGTGTATGTCCGTGGTGCAAGATAGTGGCAAGGCAGCGAGCATCAGGCACTCCTGGTAGGAACAAATTATAGTGAATTTTTAACCCTTGAACGGGCTTGAGCCAGGTGTAGATCAGCAGTAAGGTACTGTGGGTACTGACCGAGGCTTTAAGGTTCGACGGGAGAGCAGTTGCTTCTGAGAGTTTGACTGTGAGGTTACCCCGATGGTTCTCGCTATCGGTGAGGCGGATGCGATCGCTCAAAATGTTCTGAAGTTCTACCTGATGGCTGCGGGCTTCATCCGGTGACAGCTTACTATCATGATTATCATCGGCAAAGGAAACTAAATCCGTAGGAAAGGTGAGCGTCATTTGGGTTTGCGTCTCACCTACTACAATTTCCGCCACTGACAAATCATCCCAGTGAGCTTGGCTGGGGACTGCTACTAAGAACCAAAGTAAGAGTGACCCCAAGAATGAAAAAATGCTCAGTCTACTGTATCGTCGCCACTTGATGTTCATGTATTTACCTGTTGGTAATTGGTAATTGCTATTTTTAGGACTTAGGCACTCGCCCCCCCTGCCCCCCAAATCTGAGGGGAGTTAAAGTCCTTCGCCCCCCCTGCCCCCCAAATCTGGGGGGAGTTAAA
>DNXU01000201.1:2960-3211 GCA_003505715.1 Cyanobacteria bacterium UBA8803
GGGGGGTTAGGGGGGCTACTCGGTGAGTTCGCCTAGCTCTACTGTTCGCCATGCCCGTTCGTCGAAGGTTGGGTCAGTTTCCTGTGCTAGTTGAAAGTAAGCCTTAGCCCGATCGCGGTTGCCTAGTTTCTCTTCGATAGTTCCTGCCCGATAAAACATTGCAGCATCCCGTATACCCCAGCGGAGTGCCTCGCGTATTGCACCTTGAGCCTCTTCCCACCTACCTGCACTAGACAGCGCCCAAGCTAGAG
>DNXU01000201.1:3236-4371 GCA_003505715.1 Cyanobacteria bacterium UBA8803
TGCACTTCCTCTTGCATCAGAGTCAAAGCCTCAGCCTTGTCTTGAGGGCGATCGCTCTCTAACAACAGCCGTGCTAGTTCCCGCCTATGTCCAAAAGAGTCCACATCTAAATGGTCTCGCAGCAACGCTTCTGCTTGGTGCCACTGCTCCTTTGCTTTTGACTTATGTCCCTGCAATGCTTTTACTCGCGCCAGACCATGTAAGGCAACGTGGTCAAAGATATTGGGGTAAGCGGGTGAGACGAAAACTTGGGTGTAATACTGCTCAGCTGCTTGGTAGCGTCCGAGGCGGGTTTCTAGTTCAGCCAGATTTACCAGTGCTAGGGGATATCGCGGCAGGATGCGCAGCGCTTCTTGATAAAGTTGGCCTGCTAATTGATGATTGCCTCGTTTGAAGTAAAACCGACCCAGCATGGTTCTTACCCAAGCCGAACTCCCTGCTTCTCCCGGTTCTTCCGCAGCCAAAGCTTGCTTAAAATCTTGCAGTACAGCTTCATCTTTTCCTTGCGCTTGATTTACCAAGGCGTGAAGTGCTAGGGAACCGATGCTAGGAATTTGATTGACTAGGGTATCAGCAGCTTTACTCGCTTCATCGACTTTGCCCATAGCGAGGTTAGACGTTACCAGAATAGAAAGAGCATCTTCATTTCCCAGCTTTTCCTGAAGTACCTGAGTAGCTAGATCGATCGCCTCCGTAAAATCATGTCTGGCTTCAGCAACTCTAGCCAGCGCTAACGTAGCACCGGAATTGCTAAAGGGCAACTGAACAAGCGATCGCTTAGCGGTTTGTTCTGCAAGCAAATACCAATTAGCATCCCCAGTAGCACGAGCCATCTTGAGGTAGGCTTTAGCCAGTGAAGCTCGATCCAGTCCACCTTCTGGATTATGACTAATGCGTTCCTGATAGAACTTTATTTCCTGATTTAAAGTATGGGTAACGTTACCTGATAAGGACTGTTCAAAGCGGTAACGGTAGGTACTATCAAGCCCCGCATTACCACCCCAGAAGCGTAGAACTGCGAGCAGGATAACAATAATAGGTAATGCGATCGCTAGTAGCATCCCAGGACGTTGCCAAAGTCCAGTATTCTGATGTTTTTCACTACATTGCATCATTTTGTTATTGGTTGTTGGTT
>DNXU01000234.1:0-3006 GCA_003505715.1 Cyanobacteria bacterium UBA8803
CCTCTGTATTAAAAGTTACCAAGTCCTCATCCCCCATTTCCAGAAAACCGATTGTGCCAGTTGAAGGTGTCTCAATAGGGGATCAATCATTGTAAATAGTGCCATCGGGCATAATTGCCCCAAGCAGAATCGCTCCTTCTAAGTTCACCTGACTCAGATCGATGCCTTTAAGGGTGGCATCGGTCAGATCTGCACCATCTAAGTTGGCACCCGTTAGATTGACATTGCTTAAGTTGGCAGCAGTTAAATTTGCTCCTAATAGGTTAGCTTCCTCTAGATTGGCTCCTTCTAAGTTCGCGGCGCTGAGGTTGACTCCCCAGAGGTCGGCTTTACTCAGGTTGGCTTTGCTCAGGTTGGCTCCGCCTAGATCGGCTCCGCTGAGGTCGGCGGTACTGAGATTTGCTTCTGTTAGTGATGCGCCTGGGGCAATTAGGTATGCGCCGCCTGCTGTTGGGTCGAAGCCTTCGGGAAATTGAGTGGCTTCGTTGTAGATGGCTCCAGTTAGGTTAACGGCTGCTAGGGTGGCTTTGCTGAAGTCTGCGCCGAAGAGGTTGGTCTTGCTGAGGTCGGCTCCAGTTAGGTCAGCTTCACCTAGATCGACCCCACAGAGGGATACTCCAGGAGTAATTAAACAAGCGCCGCCTTTGATCGGGTCAAAACTTGAAGGAAATTGGGTTGCTTCATTATAGATAGCTCCAGTTAGGTTGGTTCCTTCTAGGGTGGTTTCCGTCAGATTGGTTCCAAATAATTTGGCCTTGCTTAGATCGGCTTGAGTTAAATCAGCTCCTCTCAGGTCGGCTCCTGTCAGATTTACCCCTGTTAGTGATGTGCCTGGAGCAATTAGGTACGCGCCGCTTGAGGTTGGATCAAAGTCTTCGGAAAATTGAGTGGCTTCGTTGTAGATAGCTCCAGTTAGGTTAGCTTGTTTCAGGTTGGCGGAATGCAAGGAAGCGCCAAACAGATTAGCTGCTCTGAGATCCGCTCCCGTAAGATCGGCTTCAGTTAGATCCGCCAGCCACAGGTCAGCTTTACTGAGGTCGGCTGCTGTTAAGTTAGCTGCAATGAGTTCGGCTTCCCACAGTCCAGCTTCGGTTAATTTGGCTCCTCTTAAATTAGCTTGTCTGAGAGCAACACCGAATAAGTTGCTCTGACTCAGATCGGCTTCTTGCAAGTCGGCTTCGCTGAGATCGACGGCGTTGAGGTTGGCACCACTAAGGTTAGCTCCTACCAGTGAGGCGCTAGGGGCGATCGGGTAGGCTCCTACAGTAGCTGGGTCAAAATTTGGGGAAAATTGAGTCGTCTCGTCATAGATGGCTCCTTGGAGGTCGCTGTTCTGTAGGTTGGCGTTCCTCAGATCGGCGGCCAAGAGATTGGCCTGTTTCAAGTTGGCTCCGCTCAGGTTGGCTCCATTTAAGTCAGCACCAATTAAATTGGCCTGGTGGAGATTGGCTTGGCTCAAATTAGCGTCTCGCAGGATGCCTTTCCACAGGTCGGCACGGCTCAAATCAGCACCCATCAGGTTGGCGCTGCTCAAGTCTACCCCACTTAGGTTGGCACCGGCGAGTAAACCCTGAGGTGCGATTAAATAAGCTCCTGCTTTAGTGGGGTCGAAAAGGGGAGGAAATTGAGTGGCGGCGTTGTAGAGTGTGGCTCGCAGGTTGGTGCCGTGGAGCAGGGCGCTAGTTAAGTTGGCTTCACTCAGATTGGCTCCACAAAGAACCGCACGAGTTAAGTTGGCTTCGCTGAAGTTGGCTCCTAATAGATCGGCTCCGCTGAGGTTTGCACCTGCTAGGTTGGCATTGCTGAGATTGGCTCGCCACAAGCTGACTCGTTGCAGGTCGGCTGCACTTAAGTTGGCTCCACTTAAGTCCGTTCCGCTAAAATCTCTTTCCCCTGCTGCATAGCGCTCTTTTACTTCATCAGCATTCATTGCTTTATGAGCTAGATATAAATTCCACAATGATAGCTTTCAGGACACTTCAGATTCTCTTGCCCAGATGGTATAACCTTTTTCTGTCTTGGCGATCGCAGTTTCCCCAACCCGATCGCCTAGCTTAGCCAGAACTTCTAGAGCTTTCTCCTTAGTTTTCTCAACTCTCAAGAAGCTGTAGTACTGACCGTTGAAGCTGATGGCGAATAAGCGTCGTTTTAAATGGGGCACCTGGATGCGGCAAGTTTGATACTGCTGGCGGGATTCTAAAATTTTAGCTCCGGCAAGGTCTAACTGCTCAACAGGTTCAACAACTCTGAGTCGATAGGATTCCAACTGAACTACATTATTGCCCTGAACTACGTGGGATAAGTCCGGTGGGGTCGAGACGAGGGTCAGTACTGGAGGCTGAGGGGAGAGGGTTGGTGGGAACTCAACTACGGGTTCAGCGGCTTCAATAGCTATATCTTCAGCTTCAGGGGTAGGGTCTGGAGTGGTTATAACTTGAGGACTGAAAACCTCATCTAAGGGCGGAAGGTCTATAGCTGAAACTTGGGGTCGATATTCGGGCATTTCTATAGCTTCTGGCTGTGCTTCGAGAGCTGGGGAATCTGCCGTTGGAGTCGGTGACTCTTGTTCGGCAGTAGCGGACTCCCGTAACTGCTGCCACCTGCGATACACCTCGACGGTAGCCATGCCAGCTCCCACGCTGACTACGATGGAAAATCCGATGTAGGGAATGGCGATTTCTTTATGCTGACCGTCAAAGATGGGTTGAATTTCACCGCTGAAAAAGGGCGGGATCTCAATGACCATCGGCTCGGATTTGATTAGAGCCTGGGGTAAGGTCAGCGTGGAAAAGACAGCGCTGGAGACAAATACAGCGGGTAGTAGAACGTTGCTGAGTGGGGAAGTGCTCATTGAAAAATTGCAGGGTAGGGGGGATGCTGGATTTAACGGGCTAAGAGCTGCAAACTCTCTCTTGGGAGCTGCCTTATCCCTAACTTTTCACGGCTTATTTATTAAATCGGGATGATTTATGATATCCGACCCTTAAGGGATGAGGGATGAGGGAT
>DNXU01000234.1:3075-5937 GCA_003505715.1 Cyanobacteria bacterium UBA8803
GTGCGTTACGCGGGAGCTAACGCACCATTACTCCTACAATAGGGACATAACCAAGAAACCTTGAAGTGAAAAGATTAATGCAGCTTAAAGCTGTTTTTCAATCGCATCACACGCGACACCAACACCATTCTCTGCCTGAATAATACATCCAATTTTTGCTGCTTTAGTTGCATACTTGGGATTCTCCAACAACTCACGTAACTCATGGGCTACCCGTGACGCTAAATACTGTTTACGGGAAATCGTGCGAGAGATTCCCAATCGTGCCACTCGTGCTGCATTGTCCGGTTGGTCATGGCTGTAGGGCATCACAAGCGTTGGACGACCAGCCCGTAAGGCTTGAGCCGTAGTGCCAATGCCTCCCTGATGCACGATCGCACAAGCATAAGGAAAAATTTGGGAGTATGGCACATAGCTAACAGCAAGAATGTCTTTTGAGAGATTTTCTGGCGGCGTATTTTTGCCAATTAACAAGACAGCACGACGGTTTAACTGCTTTGCTGCTTGGATACTCTCCTGATAAAAGTTGCCGGGAGCCATCACGACGGCTGAACCAAGGGTGAAGACAATAGGCGGTTCACCTGAATCCAAAAATTGCTTGAGTTCGGGCGTAAGTTCCGCTCTGCCTTGAGTGCCATCATAGAATGCAAACCCTGTAACGACTGTATTGGCTGCCCAATCAGGTTGAGGCTTTGCGAACGCTGGCGAGAACATCGCCAGCACAAGGTAGGGAGAATACTTATCATCAATGAAGGGATTGCCAACAAGTGGAGGCAATTTGAGTTCACGCCGAAGTTGATGAATAGGTTCCGCCCAAGATTTAGACACTACTTTTGATAATTGAATAATGCCTCGGTTGATAACAGAACCAAACCCGCGCAGTTTGGCTAGGAATGGAAATACAGGGATTACAGATGGGTCGTAAACGGATAAAAATGAAGCGGGTTGCAGGACAGCAAATGCCCACGGAATTTCTAATTTTTCTGCAACCAATCTAGCCGCCAATACTCCTTCACTTGCAATGATAAAGTCTGCATCTTTTGCACTGTTCATTAAATCTGTGTAGGTTTCACGTAAATTCGCGCCAACCCAATTTTGGATGACATACTCTGTGCCTGTTTTCAAATCCATCATTCGCGCCATTTCTTGAGGATCGTCCAGAGCAATGTTATCAGGGCGCATTCGATGAAACTCAAATCCCAAAGCTTCAATTTTTTCTTGATATTCTTTGTGGGTTGCCAACACTACATCGTGACCACGCTTTCGTAATTCAAGCGCGAGCGCGATTTTCGGATGAAGATCGCCCAAGGAACCAATCGTAGTTATAACAATTCGACTCACAATCCTACCTCTCGATTAGCGTCGTTCTTCCGGTTGCCACAACTCAAAGGCAGGGAGAATTAGTTTTAACCATTCAAAACTCTTTTCTTTGCTAAAGTAAAAAAACCACACAGCAAAGAAGCCGCCGCGAAACCTGCCATTAAGAAGACAAATTAGGTTTTTTCAGCGCATCAATTCATTGGGTGTGAGTGGAGCATCGGTGCGGCGCTGATTGGGCATTTCCAGTTGCCTTTTGTTTGGGGGTTCTGGTAGCAGGATATACCTAGGCCCCCAGCCTCCATTTATGTCTTCAGGTCGTTGTGGTGGGGGTGTGGTCGAGCCAGTTGGTAGGGGGATGGGGAGAGCTTGACTAACTTGGACGTACCGTTGGCCATCGATTGTATTGCGGATGAGGGTACTTGCTAGTTTAATGCCTTGCTTTTGTAATTGCTGTTCTACTTCCCCTAAGCTTTCGGTAGGTGCGAGGGTGGCGAGGAAGGTTACTTCTGGTTCTGGTTCTAGGGAGAGTCCAAGTTTAGATTGATCGAGTTGCCATGGTTCTTGAAACTTACCGCTTGGTGCAACTTTCCAGAGATTGAGGGTGGTTTCCCATTGTCCGTTATTTACTTCAACATCTTGATAGGCCAGAACTGAAAAGGTGAATTTTTGGCCGGGGCTGACATAGAGTTGGTTCGGTTGGCGCAAGTAGCGGACGGCGGCTACCGCGATGCGGCTTGAGGAAGGTAAGTTGGTGGTTCCTTTGACTGTGTAGACTCCGGAACGGTTTGAGGGTTTGATGTTGATCTGAAAGTTGGCGTCGGTAGAGAGGTTGGGTAATAGACTTGGTAACTGCTCAACTCTCAAGGCTACTTCGGAGCATCCACTGTTCAAAAGTGATATTAGGAGGATGAGGGCGATCTGGCTCTTGAGCCGGAAAGCCTGTTTACTTAGTAATTTTTTGGCAACAGTAGTACTGAACTTAATTAGCATAGTAGGGAGTTCGTATGGGGATACGGTGAGTCAATACAGGGTTCCCTTGGACTAGTTTTCTTTGTTTAGAGCAGTTAATCCGGATAGGGAATAGACAACAGGGAACAGTTTTTCCTATTTGCTGTTCCCTGTTGAGGAGTTCCCCATTCCCTCTTTAAACTAAATCTGCTCTAGCCCAAGCTAAATCTCGCAAAGCGGCGCACCTGGATAGCCTCACCGAGGGTAGCCATGTTGAGTCTGATCAGCTCATCTACTGTTATGGCTGGGTAGCGAATGTAGGGTTGAGCCAACAGAGTCATTTCCTTGAGGCGCTTGTCTAGGCGATCGCAGATTATCTTTTTCCTGAGGGACGCAGGTTTGTTAGCCAAGTCATCCGCTGCGGCAAAAATTGCTTTCTCATACTCGACGACTTCTAGGGGAATATCCTCGACACTGACGTACTCGACCTCCGATACAGCAATAAGTGCCTTCTGGCAATCGAGGAGGCGTGCGCTAGTTCTGTAATTTGAATAGAACTTACGAACAGTCTCCTATTAGTAGGGTGCGTTACGC
>DNXU01000234.1:6022-17414 GCA_003505715.1 Cyanobacteria bacterium UBA8803
TTACCAATTACCAATTACCAGATATTAGATTGACTGTTTATGATTGCGGGTTGCTACACTTAGCCAGCGATACTCGATCGATTTTGCCTGTAGGCGTCTTGGGCAAAGACTGAGAAAATTCAATAATTTCAGGAATCATATATTTGGGAAGATATTGGTTGCAAAAAGATTGCAACTCAATTTTTTGTAAGTTACTCCCCTGTCTGGGCACAACTACCGCTTTAATTCGATTGCCAATTTCGTCGTCGGGAATAGCGATCGCTGCTACTTCTTCCACTTGAGGATGATTGTGAATAATTGTTTCAATTTCTCCTAATTCAATTCTGTATCCCCGACTCTTAATCATGCGATCGCGCCGCCCTACATAAACGTAGTTCCCCGCTGCATCCCGTTTCACCATATCGCCAGTGCGAAATACAATTTCTTCACCGATGTATTCATGTAATGTATAAGGTACTAAAACTTCGGCTGTTTTTTCTGGAAGTCCCCAATACCCTTTCATTACTGAGGAACCTCTAGCATAGAGTTCGCCAATTTCTTCTGGAGTAGTAATAACTTCTCCGCTGTCGTTAACCATGAATAGTTCGCTATTTTCACAGGCTTTTCCTAAGGGAACAACCTGCATTTCGGGAGATAGTTGATCGAATAAATAGTATGTTCTGGCTCCAGTTTCTGTAGAGCCATAAATGTTACAGTATTTGACATGAGGAAGCAACTCTATCAGTTGGCGCAGGTATTTTACCTGAAATACTTCTCCTCCAAACATAATTGCTCTCAAATCTGGCAACCTATATTTATCCAGGTTCCCTCGCAACACTACTTGCGTTAGGGTGGAAGGAACGGCAAACCATAAGTTAATTCGCTGTGCTTCAATAAAAGCAGCTAGTTCGCTAGGGAAAAATAATAATTCTGAAGGAACTATTACCATAGTTGCCGCTGCTTGAATTATGGTAAACAGATCGACGATCGAAGCCCCAAAATAGATGGGAAGCTGATGGGTCATTCTTTCGCCCGGTTGGACTTGCAGGCATTCATAAAAACAGCTGGCAAAATTTAGAGAATACCGATGGGATGCCATTACACCTTTGGGTTGCCCTGTCGAGCCTGAAGTGTATAGAATATGCGCGATATCCGCGTCGATCGCGCTGACGGGGATGAGTTCCGGAGATGATGCTAAAACTTCATCCCAAGTAATTACTTTGGAGGCAGTTAATTCTGTTTCTTGACGACTGTCAGTAACGATGGCACAATTTATATATTTGCCAATTTTGTTATCTTCATATTTGCTTAAAGAAATTAATTTTTGATTAGTGGTAACTAGCACCTTGATTTGGCAGTTTTCTATGCAAAATCCAGTTCTATCATCTGGAGCGGATGGATCTAACGGTACATAGGCAGCACCAGCTTTAAGGATTCCATATATAGCTGCTATGCATTCTAAAGATCTCTCCAGGCAGATACCTACGCGATCGCCCTTACAAACACCACAATTTTTGAGAGCGTTAGCTAACTGATTGGCAAGTGCATCTAGTTCCCGATAAGTTACCGTCTTGTCTAGATCAATAATTGCTGTTATATCTGGATAATTTTGGGCGCTTTTTTCTAAAAGTTGATGTAATAAATATGCCATGAATTAATCTCCTATTTGATTGAGAAGTAGTTACCTTAAAAAAAGATTGATGTCATTTACCAATTTTGACTTCAACGTTTTGTTTCAAATCGTCTAAGATATATTGTAAAAGTAATTCCTGCTTTTCCTTGATAAAAAAGTGGCCACCGGGAAACATTCTGAGTGTAAAACTTTGAGTAGTCTGTTCCCGCCAAGCATCCATTGATGGGTGGGGAGTTTTGCGATCTTCTAGACCGCCAAATACAGAGATAGGAAGATCTAGGGGCGATTCCGATGTGTAAATATAGGTTTCGTCGATCGCCAGATCCGCTCTCAAAATTGGTAGGAGAAAATCCATTAGTTCGGGATTTTGGAGTACAGCATCAGGCGTACCGTTGTAGCGGCGTAATTCTTCGACTAATTCAGGATCGGGCAATTGATAAATCGGCGGATCTGGATCTGGTACATGAGGGGCTTGGCGACCGGAAACAAATAAATGTAATGGAGTGGGATAATTGTAGCGTCGGAGATGGCGAGCGAGATCGAAAACTACTAAAGCTCCTAAACTATGTCCAAAGAAGGCAAAAGGGACATTTAAATGGGGAATTAACGCAGGTAGTAAGCTGTTAATTAGGGGAGAAATGTCAGTAAATAGGGGTTCTTTGAGCCGACTTTCTCTTCCTGGAGGTTGGATTGACCAAACCTCGATTTCTGTTAATCGATCGGACCAACTGCGAAAAACTGATGCCCCACCGCCAGCATAAGGAAAGCAGAAGAGACGCAAACGAGCATGAGGATTTGGTTTATTGCATTTCAGCCAATAATTTTTCACGATCCCTCCAAATTCCTAATAATTCAGCAATAGAGAAGTTAGGAGTCAGAACAAATGGTACGGTCTCGAATCATATTCGGGGCATCCATTATGAATTCTGACTCCTGAATTCCTACTCGAAATTATAAGACAGAAAGCAGAGGTAATAATTTACCTTTTCAAGTTCTCTTCCTAGCGGTATTGAGAGTCCGATCGATGGAGTACCCGCTACAAATATTCACTAGGCTTGTCATGGTTCAGGTGGGGCAGAATTTTATGCTGTAGGTTAATTGGGTTACGCTGTAGCGTCACCATTACCACCATTCTCACTAAAATGTTCTTCTAGAGAGGATTCGATTGATTTGACAGATATCAGGATCTCATCTAGTTCTTCTGTGATAATGTCCTTGAGGAATGGGCGCAATACAGTTTGGATAGGTGTTAAGATTTGGTGCCATGACTTCTGCTGCTCTGTTAGCAAGGCGATATAGGTTTCGATACTGTGAGGAAAAGGTACGCTTACAGGTAACTCTAATATTCCTCCGAAAGATAAAGAACCGCTTTGAGAACCTAACCCCATCACATTATGGACTTCGCCACCATTAGCGTAGCTTCCCAGATAATAACTGCCCAAACGCACTCCACCCGGAGCTAAAGCACTAATCGGAAAAGGAGGATCGAATGGCACTGTCGGCGTACTGTCTAAAACATTTTCTATCCGGAAACTCATCCCCACTCCCATAAGTTGATTGTAGTATTTTGCAAAATCGGGATTGCCTACTTTAGGGGATGCTACGGCGTAAGTTTTGATGAATACATTGGGGTAGTCGCTAGTATCAAACCAACGTCTTAAAGCTAAAGTACCGAGTTGACATAATGCCCCTCCTAAACTATGCCCTGTTACATAGAGTTCCACTCGATCCGTTAGCGGTTCAATCTGTAGTACTGGATCTTTGACAAAGTCAAAAACCTTGTCTAGCTCTTCCTGATTGTCTATTTCTCCATCAGCCAATATTTGTGAGATTATTTTCCGGGCTTTTGGCTCGAAATCGTCTTGCATTCTCAAAGATGCAGCATCTACCATTGCTGAGATACAGGCAAACTTTCTGAACAGACGTAACTGTTGAACTTGAGCCAAATCTTTTGGTTTTAGGGTGCCAAATAGCGTCTGAAAAAATATTTTTATCTCGTCGGCAACCGACTCAAACGCGACATTAAATCCTTGGGCAACTTTAATTCTTTGATTGGTTACGTAAGCGTAAGCAACGGACTGCCAATCAAGATCGGCAAACCAATCAGTCAATTCCAACGATTTTCTATCGGTGACAATTGTTCCTCGAAAGGCCAACACATATTGATGAAAATTGGCTCTTTTGAGAATTAAAGCCCGGACATTGGTGTGGTCGTTGCGAATAGAGTGGACTATTTCCCATTCTTGGTTGCGATGCAGTGCTTTATAGATTTCCTTGAGTTCTGTATCATCTATAGTACCATCATCATGCTGAAAAATTTCATAGGCTAATTTACAACAATTAGATAGAAATAGGGCTTCATCGTAGCTAAACCCTTTCTTCATTTTAGCGGGTAAATCCATATTGGTTTCCTCCTTGAGTTGGTTAAATCTTAATTAACTTAGCCAGGTAAAGCTTTAAGCTATTGTGGTTATATTATAACCCAAGTTCGATATAATATATAACCTTTAATTTGCTGTAGCGATTCAGAGGTTGAAACGCTGATTATTTCGTTGACCTTATTACATCGAACTCAGATATTATAGCTTAAAATTTCACTGTATACCTAAAACAAACTCGATAATTTTCTAGCTGACGAGCGACTCAATATTCCGACCAAAATTTTGCCCTCCTGTTGATAATGGTATTGACCATGTTTGAAAACTACTTTTACTTTAAGCAAGCTTTGATCTCCTGTGCTAAAGCTTTGACATGAGGTAGTCTCAATACGTCGAGGTGATGGCCGTTAACGTGGTGAATATCCACGCTGCCTCGGACAAGGGCATCCCATCCCAGAGGATCGTCTAGATTTTCTCCCCACAATTTGTCGCTTGAACGAAACAAAGTTACTTCACCTCCATAGACTTGGGGAATGTATCTGCTTCCAGCGATAAGATTAGCGGATATCGTACACAGTAAGCGCCTGACATTAGGCTGCGCCAAGCGCATTACTGATAAATTAGGTACTAGCTCGGAGCTAGTACTGCTCGGAGCTAGTTGCGACCATTTCTCTAAAATTATTTGGAAAAAGTTTTTGGTAGTTGTTTGATTCTCAGTCGCAGTTAATAGATAAAAATAGTCTATAACATACGGCCAAATATATGGCAATACTGAGAAGGCAAAAAACTTAGAGATTTGCAGGAGAGTAGCGAGCCTTTTAGTGGAAGGTGAAGGGGTATCAATCAATGCTAGTATATCTACTTTTTCACCTGCCCGCTCGATCTGACAAGCCATTTCAAAAGCCACATAAGCACCAAACGACCATCCCCCTAAGCGATAGGGTCCCTCTGGTTGAATTCCTCGCAAGGCTTTAATGTAGTGAGCGGCCATATCCGGTATGGTAGTTAAGGGCGAAGATGAGTTATTTATACCTACTGATTGCAATCCATAAAATGGCTGGTCGGCACCTAAATATTCGGCTAGTTCAAAATAGGGAAAAACAACACCAGCTAAAGGATGAACGCAGAAAAAAGGCGGTCGGTTTCCTTGAGGCTGAATCGTGACTAACTCAGGTGAAAGAGATATGCTGACGCGGGCTTCATCGCTGAGGATCGGCAGAGATAATGGGGAGTTAGTCAGTGCCGTTAACTCTATGCTTTCCGCTTTGGGATTAACTAATTGGGCTAGGCTAGCTATAGTAGGATTCTCAAATAACGTAGCTACGGAAAGATCTACGCCTAAGCGCTGGCGAATGCGAGGAATGAGTTGAGCTGCTAATAAAGAATCACCTCCTATTTCAAAAAAATTGTCGTTGTGATTTATGTTTTTAATACCAATGACATCGTACCAAATTTGAGCTAATACTGATTCAGTTTCAGATGTAGATAAATTTGTAACATAACCGGGATATTGGAACTGATGCGGTGCGGTCAAAGTTGCAGCGGATATGCCCTCAAGCTTGCTGGTTCGCCAATCATAGGGAGATACTACAACTTGGGAAAATGTAGAAGACAAAATTCTACTGAAGGCATCTACTCCTTCAGACGAAAGTAAACCTAACTGAAGAATTTCGGGAGAACTAGAATTGACTAAGGGTATGAGTTGGGGCTGTTCGGGAGAAGGTAATCCAACTGGGGAAGTTAAGGTGATTTTTGCTATACCGTTGAGGCGAAGCTCCTCTTTATTTTGAAAAGAAACGACAATTTTACCGATATGCTTGGCTTGAGCCATGTATTTAAAGGCACTCACTACATCTGTAATCGCAAAGACCCGATAGGGTAGAGGAGAAAAATGCCTCAATTGGAAGTGCTGAACTACTTTTTGTAATAAACCATTAAATTGAGAGTGTTCTATATCTAAATGGATAGCAAAGAAAGATATCCTTTTTTCAAAAGATTTCAACCCCAAAGGGCTATTATTGAGAATATCCCGAAAACCAATTTCTAAAAAGCGTCCGTAGAGACCGAGAACCTCAAGACTTTTGGAAATAAATTCTCCTGCTAAAGAATTTAAAACTACGTCTACACCTTGATGGTTAGTCCATTGCATCACTTCATCAGCGAAAGCGAGCGATCGCGAGTCCATGACGCATGCGATCCCTTGGGATCGCAAAAAAGCCCGTTTTTCTTCGTTGCCAGCAGTAGCAAAGATTTGAGTTCCTACCCACTGGGCAATTTGCACGGCGGCCATTCCTACACCACCAGCCGCAGCATGGATTAATACTTGTTCTCCCTGCTGAAGCCTGCCCAATTCCACTAGTGCGTAGTAAGCCGTACAAAAAGCAGTTGGAATCGTCGCGGCTTCCTCAAAACTGAGATGGGCTGGTTTTTTGACTACTAGTCGAGCAGAAGTGTTAATAAATCGGCTAAAACAAGAATAGCCAAAGGCAATTACTTCATCTCCAATCTCAAATCCCTCAACTCCCGGCCCCAGCGAGACAATCCGACCGGCGCACTCCCCACCGAATTGAAGGTTAATATTTGCGGGCATCGGAATTAAGCCTAAGGCAAGCAGCACTTCCTTAAAGTTAAGCCCAGTAGCACTGACTTCAATTTCTACCTCGCCCGGTGAGGGTGCTACTCTCGCTGCGGGACGAAATGTCAGACTTTCTAACAGACCAGGGTGAGAGATTTGCAAACAGAAATTTTCGCTTTTGGTAGGGGGGGCGTTCTCCACCGTAACGTAATCATTTTCCCTGTCAAGTTGCATTGATTTTCCTCCAAGTGTATTCTTCAATTTCAATTAATTCCGTTCCTCTTTCGTCAAGAATAGTCACGTTAAATTTCAGCGCGTCTTGTCCGGATTGATTATAGCTGACATAGCTGTAAGCTTTTTGGGTTAAACCTCCTTTTATCCTCACTCTTTTATAGGAAAAAGGCAGGTAAGTACCTTGGGATTCAACTTGACGAATTAGAAACCCAGTGGCAGTATCCAATAAAGCTGGATGCATCTTATATAAGGGCAGATCTTCGGCAAACTTTTCTGGCAATTCCAGTACTGCCAATCCTCGTTCTTCTCCTAAGAACACCTGCTTTAAATTATTCCAACGCAGCCCAAATTCGATCGCTCCTAGTTTGGGTTTCGTTTCTGAAGCGTCCAGGGTCAATTTTTGACGGGTGCATTGAGCTTCAATCTCAAGAATTTGATGGACTTTAGGGGCAGTTTCTGCTAGATGTACGAGCGAACCAGTACAATGTTCCTGCCAGCGATCTGCGACTTGACTAAATATCTTAAATTCCCAGCAATTGCCTTGCTTTTTCAGTTGGGTGCGAACCTCGGTTTCTCCTGAATCGCTGACTGTTAAAGGAGCTAGAAAAAATACATTTTGGATTTCCACCTGGGTAGTTTGAGCATGAATTTCCCACGCCGCCCTAACCATCTCTAGGTAAGCAGTTCCCGGCAGGGTAGCTTTGCCAACGATCCGATGTTCGTTCAAAACCCAATGCTTGTCGGCACTAAATTTAGTAATGTATACCTCTTGGTGAGGCCCTTCCACGATGCGGCGATCGAATAAGGGGTGAGGTACAGTTTCAAATTGAGGTTGAGAAATATCTGGCTTAGACAATTGCTGGGCGGCTGCAACTGCCATACCCACTTCTTGCCAAGCATTCCAGTTGATGCTGACAACTAAGGTGCCATTGGGCGAATTTTTGTGGCGTGCAAAGGCATCTAAGAAAGAATTAGCGGCGCAATAATCTACTTGTCCGAAGCCACCTTGAACCGAAACGATCGAGGAACAAAGGACAAAGAAATCTAGCGGTATATCCTTCAGCAAACTATCTAAAACGAGGGTGCCCTTCAGTTTGGGAGCGAGGATTTTTTCCACCATCTCTCGCGTTTTGGGCTGAATTAAACCGCCCGCCGGAACGCCAGCAGCGTGAATCACCCCATCGATCGAGCCAAATCGCGCCAACGTGCGATTAATTACCGATCGCATCTGTTCTATGTCGGTAACATCGGCAGTTTCTACCACCACCTCGCTACCTAGTTTTTCCAATTCCATTAACTTGAGAATTTGGCTGGCAAGCGGAGCGGAATTTGAGTATTTTTCCCACTCCGCAGATGGGGGAAATGGGGAACGACCGGTGAGAATTAATTTAGCTTTGACACCCTGGGCGAGATATTCGGCTAAAACCAACCCAATTCCTCCGATCCCACCTGTAATCAGATAAACTCCGCCTAGTTTTAATCGAGGCGATCGGACTTTAGGTCGATCCAATCGCACTGGTTCAAAAGTTTGCACCCACCGCTCTAAATTCCGATACGCGATTGGTTCCGAGGTATAGTTAGCCAATTCCACTAGCAATTGTTGCGCTAGTTGCTTGCCATAAGGAGTGGGGAGTAAAATATCGTCTGTCGGACCGTCTTCTTGTCTTTGCGTCTGGGCATCTCCCTTGTCTATATCGATGCTACGACAGCTTATATTTGGGTACTCTTGAGGAATTACTTTGATTGGACCTAGGGCGATCGCTTTTTCCGGGCAAATTACCTCATTCCCGATCGCTTTGTGCATCCCCTCGGAAATAACGGCGATTTGCACCGATTCGGTAAAATTCTTTTTCCCAAGGGCTTGAGCCAGAAACAGCAGGCTGTAGAATCCCCAATCTTTAGCTCTCTCTAGCCCTGCGAGTCCGGATTGGTGAGGATTGACATTCCACAAATGAACGATCGTTTTCGGCATCTTACCGGTCAGATTGTCAAATAACAAATCGTAGTCTTGACGCTGGCCGGGATTGAGAGTATAAGAATTTTTGCCTACTTGAGTAAATTCTGACCCCATCTTGACCACAATCGTTAAGAGTTGCTGTTGTTCTAGTTGTTTGACCAACTCATTACCCAAACCGCACTCATCAATAAATACCAAGATGGGTGAGGTAACTAATGGCTGGCTTGGTTGGGTAGGTAGGGGAGAAATTTGCCAAGATGGAACGTAGAACCAATCGGCTAGATCCCGCTTTTGACCGACTACAGACTTGCCATTAGCGATCGCGCCATTAGCTTGAGGGATTTTTTCTTTCGGTGGGTCAATCCAATAAGGTTTCCTTTCAAAGGGATAACTGGGTAAAGGTACGCGATAGCGTTCTTGGCGATTGTAAAACCCTTTCCAATCTAGTGGAAATCCCGCCAGCCAAAGTTGACCTAAAGCATTCAATAAAAATGCTACGTCCGATTGCTGTTCTTTGGGATGGCGCAAAGAAGATAAAATAAGTTGGTCGGAGGGTTTATCTGGATGCCGTTTGGCTAAAGTAGATAGGGTTGAGCCGGGGCCAACTTCTATGAGAATAGAATTTGGTTGAGAGAATATTTCTTGCAGACCATCAGCAAAGCGCACTGTTTGACGGAGATGATTGACCCAATAGTTTGGATCTGTGGCTTGTGCTGGGGTAATCCAAGTACCGGTTACATTAGATATATAGCGCAGTTGCGGGGGTTTTAACTCGATCTGTTTGACCCGTGCTGCGAAGGCCGACAAAATCGGCTCCATCATGTGAGAATGAAAAGCATGAGAAGTATGCAGTTGGCGCGACTCGATCTGTTTTGCTGCTAGGAAAGCCGCTAACTTCTCAATCGCTGTTGTGGCACCAGAAAGGACGCATTGAGACGGCCCGTTAATTGTTGCTAGAGAAAGTCGCTCGCCAGACTCCTCAAACTGTTGGATGAGGGCAAGACACTCCGACTCCGACAGAGGCACAGCCAACATCGAACCTCCCGGTAGTTGCCCGATCGCTCGCCCTCTAGCTGCTACTAGAGATAAGGCATCTGACAACGAAAAAACTCCGGCGAGACAGGCAGCTACATATTCGCCGATGCTGTGACCGATTGCTATTTGGGGCGATACCCCCCATGCCATCCATAACTTAGCTAAGGCATACTCGATCGCGAATAGCGCTGGTTGAGTTATCGCAGTTTGTTTGAGTTGCGCTTCCGCAGAGTCGGCATTCTCTTGATCGGGATACAAGATAGATTGGAGATCTAGACCGCAATTCGTTTTGAGCAGTTGGCAGCAGATATCTAATTCCTGGCGAAAAGTTGGTTCGGTTTGGTACAACTCCCGCGCCATGTTTACGTACTGCGACCCCTGACCAGAAAACATAAAGACAATAGAATGCTGCACTGCCTGGGCGCGGTTGGTCAAAACTTTTTGATTTGGGGTGGCTAGTAGCGCGGCAGCTTCTGCGAGGTTCTGGCAAACCAACATCCGTCGGTGCTTGAAAGCTTGGCGGCCAACTTTTAAGGTATAGGCAACATCAGCTAAATTGATTTGGGGATTTTGCTGTAAATATGCGGCTAAGTTGACAGTAGCTTGCTGTAGAGCCGAACTAGTTTTAGCTGATAGCAGCAATAGTTGATATCCTCTACCTTGGTTGTCTGGCGATCGGTTTTCTGCAATTGCTGGAGGTTCTTCCAAAATTACGTGGGCGTTAGTACCGCCTATGCCGAAAGAACTAACTCCAGCCCGACGGGGGGTGCCGTTAGTCTTCCATTCTTTAAGTGTAGAGTTTACATAGAAAGGACTATTGGCAAAGTCAATTTCTGGGTTGGGCGCTTCAAAATGCAAACTCGGCGGTATCATTTTGTGCTGCATCGCTAGAACCGTCTTGATCAGACTGGCTATTCCCGCTGCGTTCTCCAGATGACCCAGATTAGTTTTCACCGAACCGATCGCGCAATAGCCTTTTTTCTGAGTATGGCGAAAAGCTTTTTTCAAGGCAGCGATTTCGATCGGATCGCCTAAAATCGTTCCAGTTCCGTGCGCTTCGATATAACTAATTGTCTCGATATCTACTCCCGATAGCGCTAGGGCTTCAGAAATTACCGCAGCTTGACCGTCTACGCTAGGGGCTGTATAACCAACTTTGACAAAACCATCGTTATTGACAGCAGAGCCTCTGATAACTGCATAAATGCGATCTCGATCAGCGATCGCATCAGGCAATCGTTTCAAAACCACAATTCCCACGCCATTGCCCACCACCGTTCCCCTGGCCTTGGCATCAAAAGCGCGACAATGCCCGTCAGGAGAAAAAATCATATCTTGTTGGTAAAAATAGCCTTCTTTTTGGGGGATGTGGATGGAGATTCCTCCAGCTAATGCCATATCACACTCGCCGTTGAGCAAGCTTTGACAGGCTAAATGAACGGCTACTAATGAAGTTGAGCAAGCAGTTTGGACGTTAATAGAAGGCCCGTTCAAGTGGAGTTTGTAAGAAACTCTAGTACACAGATAATCTTTATCGTTGCCTACGACTATTTGAAAACTATTTACTGTTTGGCGGAGGTGATAGTTTGGATAAATATTTT
>DNXU01000234.1:17421-23954 GCA_003505715.1 Cyanobacteria bacterium UBA8803
AAATAACTGTTCATGCCGCCGCCTGCATAAACCCCGATCAAACCTGGATAGGTTCGCGGATTGTAACCTGCGTTTTCTAAGGCAGTAAAAGCGCACTCTAAAAACACCCGATGCTGAGGATCTGTGATTTCCGCTTCTTTGGGGCTAAAACCGAAGAAGGGAGCATCAAACATCTCTATGTCTTCTAGGACAGCACCAGCTCTAACATAATCGCGATAATTAAAATAAGTCGGTGCAATTCCGGCATTTAAAAGCTCTCGCTCGGAAAAAAAAGAAATCGACTCTACTCCATCCCGTAGATTGTGCCAAAAAGTCTCGATATCTTTGGCTTTGGGAAAACGACCGGCCATGCCAATAATTGCCACAGCTGCATCATTAATGGAATCTTCACTTTCCAATTCATTAATCGTCATTTTTCCCTCTAATTACGAGTGATTGCCTAACCGATGTTGTTGCCTGAGTTGCCTTTGCTGCTTCATGGCAGCTTTACCAGAAGAGCGAGTTTCTTCCCGTTGTTGAGTTTCTCCTTCTACAATAGACGACTGGCTTAAATGTATCGATAAAGAGTGGATGGTGGGATATTGAAAAAGTTCGGCAACAGAAATATTTCGACCAAAAACTTCGTTTAATTTCCGCTGCAATTGCACTATCCGTAATGAATCGCCCCCCACTTCAAAAAAGTTATCGTAGATTCCCACTTGTTCGAGACCAAGAATTTGTTGCCAAATATCAGTAATGCGCCGTTCTCTTTCTGTTTGTGCAACTGCTGGCACGGTGGGGCTAGCCGATCGAACTAAGTCTGGAATCGGGAGACTTTGCCGATCGACTTTACCGTTGCTATTTAACGGTAGGGCATCGAGAATGATGCAGTCCGAAGGAATCATATAGCTAGGCAGCTTCTTGGCTACATGTTTGAGCAGTTCCTCGGCAACTGAATTTGAGATCCGCTCTGGTTTAGGAGGTGTTTGATGGTCACTCAGATCGGGATCGATAGCTCCGCCAACAAAGCTGTGCAATAGAACGTGAGTTGATTCCAGACTAAATAAGTTTTTTATATCCTTAAATTCTAGATATCCAATGGGACATAACCCCATTTGATTTTCCGATGCAGCCTCCATGAGGAGCTGACCTATATAACCAGCTTCTAACAGGCAGAAATCTTTGGCTAACTCCCCATAAATAGGGGTAATAGCATTTAACTGCCCAATTAAAAACAAAGAAAAAGCCGATTGTTCAAACTGCGGTTGATTAGCTACTACATGGACGCTGCTAGGGATTTCAACAGCAGTATTTAGTAAAACCAAAGAGTGTTTCTCAGGGTGATAATAATATATCCCACCAGCAATTTTTTCGGCACGATCGGGCTTAATAGCCAAATATACTTGCACCGGATATAAACTTCCAGCAGAAGGATAGCGATATTTTGGTAAGGGAAAGCTATCCTGCTTCATTTGCATCAAAGCACTTAAAAACCCGCCAAACTGGTGAATTGGAATAGGCCGATCTTGAAATTTACGATAACTCTGGCGCTTGGTAAATAAATGGATGAGGTTTTTATCAACATCGCCTTTGGGCAACTCGATGCTAGTTTGCTCGGGCTCTAGTGTTCTTAATCCCCGTTGTGCTAGTTTAAATTCTGCACGTTCTAAAGGATCTAGCAGAATTCCTGCTAGTTGAGGGTGCGCAAAAGTTTCAGATAGTTGCTGCGAACTTTGCTGGAGGTTTGGGTTAAGGACGACATAAGCGATTAGCGCTCGCTGTCCTGGCTGCCTTTCTGTTGCAGTTACCACTGCTGTTTTGACTGCTTCATGTTGGAGAAGCGCAGCTTCGATTTCCCCTAATTCGATCCGGTAACCATTGATTTTGACCTGAAAATCCTCCCGGCCAGCAAATTCGATATTACCATCTGGTAAATAGCGTCCTAAGTCACCAGTTTTGTACAATCGTTCTTGAGTGACCGGATGAATAATAAAACTATTGGCTGTCTTTTCCGGGTCTTGCCAATATTCTTTGGCTAGCCCTAAGCCACCAATATAAAGTTGACCTAATACCCAAACCGGACAAGGTTGCAGTGAGTGGTTCAGAACATGAAAAGTCTGGTTGAGGAGGGGCTTGCCGTAGGGAATGCTCTTCCAATTTTGGTCTATTGAATCAATTTCGTAGCCGATCGACCAAATCGAAGCTTCCGTGGCTCCTCCTAAGCTGACTAACTTTAAATTCGGCCACAAGGTTTTAATTTGTTCCGGTAGATGGAGAGGAATCCAATCTCCGCTTAATAGCGCTAGGCGAAGCGATGAGGCAGATGAGGAAAAGAGGGAGGAGAGGCTATATTCTACTAGCATTTGCATCAGCGCTGGAACGGTGTTCCACAGCGTGACTTGGTATTTAGCCATCAAAGATTGCCAAATTTCTGGGTCTTTCAATCCTGCTGTCGGGGGCATAACGATAGCTCCTCCCGCTGCTAATATGCCAAAGATATCGTAGACGGATAGGTCGAAGTTTAATGCTGATATAGCTAAGACGCGATCACTGGCATTCACATTAAATCTTTGGTTGATATCCAGGATAGTGTTGACTGCACCGCGATGGTCAATCGCTACTCCTTTAGGTACTCCTGTCGAACCCGAAGTAAAGATGACGTAGGCTAAATCTTCAGGTTGATTGATAACTAATTGTCGCTCTTGAAGGGGGTGCCAGTCTTCACTCTCTACACACAATCTGTTGATATCTTCCGGCACCGATAGTTCTAGATGGGATTGAGTGACAACTAGGCTGACTTGCCCTACCTCTAACAAATAATTAAGGCGTTCTTGAGGTAAATCCGGATCTATAGGTAGGTAAGCCGCGCCGGAAATTAATATCGCTAGAACTGCTACTACCTGTTCCCACCCTTTTTCCATGACTACAGCTACTAAGGTGTTGGGGGTAGCGCCTAACTTCCGCAATCTCGCGGCCAGGTTTTGGGTAACGGTAAATAACTCGGAATATGTTAAAGTTTTTTCTTCGGAAATTATCGCCAGTTCTGACGCTCGCGGCTCTACCTGGGCTAAGTACAAACTAGCCAATGTTTCTGATGAGATTGGCGCTCTATTATCGTTAATTTTAGCTCTTTGAGCCAGTTGCTCTGAAGGGATTAAATTGTGCTGTAATTCGTTCCATGCTGCCGATGAAGTAGCCAGTTTTTCTAACAACTGACAATAGGCATCGAACATATCTTGTAATACCCCATCGGGAAATATTTCTGCTAAAGCATCCCAGTTAAAAGTCAATCCTCCATCTTGTTCTACTACCTGATGATCTATCCATACTTGGGGAGTTTGACTGATGTTATAAACCACATCTCCCAACTTACTATTATTGATATTGCTAGAAACAGAACTCAATCCCAAAGTGCTGGTAAATACTACAGGCATGACTGCGGCGTTAGCGCTACCCCGATGGCGAGCAATTTTTTGCTGCACCTTAACCCCGCTGATGTAGCGGTGTTCCAAATCTTGCCACAATTGTTTTTGTAAGCGGATGGCACGGTTAATAAATGGGGCTGGGGTGGAATTATCTACTTCTAAAAGAGTCAGGGAGGTAAAGTCTCCGACGATTTGATTGACTTGGGGATGAAGGGGTAAGCGATTAAACAAAGTGAGGTTAATTGTAAACCGAGGGTTCCTACTCCAACTGGTCAAAACTTCAGCGTATGCAGCTAGCAAAACTCCTGAATCTGTGATTCCAGCTTGCTTGGCACGTTGTTTTAATTGCTGCCAAAGGGCTGGAGTTAGGGTAGCGCTGAGACGAACGAATTGGGGTTTGGCGATCGCGCTAGGATGTTTGGCGAGAGGAAGTTCTGGGGCGGGGGGTAAAGTATCGAGTCGATCGAACCAATATTGTTGGGAACGTTGATATAGTTCGGTGTTATTGATAGCAGCAGCAGCAATAACGTAATCGCGAAATGATAATTCTAGCGTCTCTAATTCTAGTTCTGGATTGGTATAAAACTGATACCAGTCGGAAAAAATAATATTTAAGCTAGCTGCATCGCAAATTAAAGCATCTAAACTGATATGCAATCTTACTTTATAAGAGGGAGCCTGGAGTCGGGAATCGGGAGTCGGAAGTAGAATTTTGTCTTTCTCTTCCGGTAATAGGGTTGCCCTGATTTCAAACAAAGGCCACTTCTCGGTTGGACGTACTTGATGGGACATTTCAGTGCGCATCCGTGCGATTTCAGAGTCGATCGCTGCTGCATCGCATTCCCGTAAGTTTGAAACTGCTATCTCATAAACAGNNTACTTCTGGTAAAATTTGTTGCTGTCCATCTGGTAATACCACCATTCTCAGCATTTCATGGCGGCAGAGGGTTTTTTGCCAAGCTTGCGCTAATCTGGGCAAATCCAGAGCTGAATTTTCTATTTCTAAATAAAGGTGAGAAGCAATGTTACCCAAATCGAAGGCTTGCAATCTTCCCAACCAGTAAGCTTGCTGAATATCGGTTAAGAGAAATGGTTGGTGGCGCGACTCTGGGGCTATGATGACTTGAGGCAAAGGTTCTTCTTTGCGGAGAAATCTGAGGATTTCAATTTTATATAAAGCGATCTCTGCTAACACTTCTGGTGTCATTGCTCCCTGAGGAGCGCTGTATTGCAATCGCTCTTCCTTAGCCCATAATTTAATATCTAGGCTATTTAAATGGGCTAAAACTTCAGCAACTGTTCTCATAATTCTCCCACTTCCCTCCTAGCCAATAAATCGCTATTTAAATTTTCTGCGACTGGTTTTTGAACTTGAATCACTGCCTCGATTAACTGACTAATTTCAGCTATAGATGGCGATTCAAACAAATTTCTTAATGGTAATTCAACTCCTAAACTTTTACTAATTTTAGATACGATTTGGGTGGCAAGCAGAGAGTCACCACCGACTTCAAAGAAATTATCGTAAATACCGATTTTTTCCAGATTTAATACTTCACTCCAAATGACGACTAGTTGTTCTTCCACTGGAGTACGAGGAGCGACAAAGTTTTTCTCAACTGTTTTAACAATGCTATCCGGTAAAGGTAAAGCTTTACGATCTACCTTCCCATTAGCAGTTAGCGGTAATGCATCTAACAGCATGACTCGCCAAGGAACCATATATTCGGGTAATTTAGTTTTCAGGTAGTCGCGAACTGCATTCTCTTCAAACTGACGCATCGCTCGCGGGGCTTGCGCTACCATAACGTGTTGTCCGGTAAGCGCTAACGGAGAGTCTCGCTGGGGGAAGGCTAAAAATTCTGCAAAACTGCCCTGCAAGAAAGCATTTTGCCATTGCTCGACATTTAATAAGGGTAAGTTGGTGTGCAATCTTTCGTCTTCATAATGGCTAAATCCTTCAATAAAGCCGACGCTAATCATTTGGACGCAACTGTTTTGAGTGGCTTCCAAAATTAGCAGCAGTCCTCCTGGCGCTAACAGCGTGCGGAGGTAGGCAATCGTAGCATGAATATTCCGAGCATCGTGGAGAACGTTAGCAGCAACAATGACATCAAAACTATGCGGCTGATAACCTTGATGGAGAGGATTTTGATTGATATCTAAAAATCCATACTCAATGAAGGGATATTCTCTAAACTTATCTTTGGCTCGCTCGGTAAAGAATGGAGATAGGTCGGTATAGGTGTATACTGTATTTTCTGGGGATAGAATCGGTAAAAGTAAAGCAGTAGTGCTCCCGGTGCCAGCCCCTACTTCTAAAATTTGTAATTTTGTCTCGTTCGACCAATTTTGAGCTACCGCTTTGAGTAATTGCTGAACTACAGTGTTATGGTACTCAGCTATGGGGTTGAACTGATACAAGCTCTCCGCAGTTTCCCAATCACCGCCGGAGAAAAATAACTCTAGAGGGTCAACTAATCCTCGCAGCAAGGCTGTATGATTGCCAGCGCTGCGCTGTAAATAGTCTAGGAGGATTTTAGAGCGATCGCCCCAGTCACCGCATTCCCAAACTGCTTGCCAAAGTGGCTCTAAATTATCGTTTAATAGGGGTTGAAGGCTAACAAAAATATCTTCGCCCTCTAGCTGCAACATGCCCTGTTTGGCTAACACATGCAACCACTGCCCTACTAACTTTTGATAGCGGGGCTGAATTTGGCAATGGTTGACTAACTCTGGTAAGGAATATCGTTCGCCACTAGTAACAAACGCCCCCAAGTCAGTCAAAGCGTGACACATATAGGCAATACTTAACCGCTCGGCAGCTTGCAAAAATTCACCAAAAGCGTCAATATCTATTTGACAAGAACCTTCGCGATCGCTCCCGGCTTGCCATAAAGCTGCTTTTCGGTTAGCTAGCGCTTCTGGAGCGACACTCTTGGTCAAGAACAGGGAAGAGGGAACAGAAGCTAGGGCAGATTCGTCGGTTTGGGGAACGATATATGCGACTAATCGCCGCTCGTTTTGCGGATCGCTGATCGCATTAACTATGGCTGCTTTGACTTCAGGATGTTGAACCAGTGCAGTTTCGATTTCGCCGAGTTCGATCCGATAGCCATTGACCTTGAC
>DNXU01000164.1:0-157 GCA_003505715.1 Cyanobacteria bacterium UBA8803
GATACTCTCGTCTCAGGTGAGTACCTCCATCAGCAGCGAGTACTGCTTACTGTTGGTTATAAAGCCTTACCCCTGTTCCGCAGCTGGCACGATCGCTCAACCCTATTTGCTCGAATTCTCCCTTCTGTCACATCTCTAGAAGCGGCTATTGCTGCTG
>DNXU01000164.1:237-10721 GCA_003505715.1 Cyanobacteria bacterium UBA8803
TCATTGGGATATTTCCTTAGTGGTGACTAAGGCATCGGGCGTTGCTGGCAAAGAAGAGGTTAAGCGTGCTGTTGCCGTTGAGTTAGGTATTCCCTTAATCATAATTGCTCGCCCACCTGTAGAGTACCCCCAGCAAACTAGCAATATGTTAGAGGCATTGGATTTTTGCCAGAGATGTATGAAAATATTTGATTCTTAGGTATAGATCTTGATCAGAGGGCATAGGGTATCTGGAACATACCGACAGTCCCCCTCTCTCTGCTATTATTACAATTTAATTGCATTAGCTAGGCAACGATTGCCTAGGCCAGATTTAGATTTTTTAGCCTCAAGTTCCGGTAATTTGAGAACCACACCTGCAAAAAACCAATAATAGACTTCCACAGGATCTACAGATAAAGGATAGTAGGTGTTATAGCTGACAAACAAGATAAACACCCAAAGGCAAAGACCCATACGAGACAAAGACCTATCCTGAATAGAGCGATAAGCTTTAAAAGTGAGTATAGAAAGGATAGAAACCATCACCAAAAAAGCTAGCACGCCAATTGGGCCGATTTCATAGAGTAACTTGGCATAGTAAGTTTCTATTAGTTGAGTTTTACCCAAGATCCGGGCAGAATTTGTAGCTCTTCCTAAACCATTCCCCAGCAATCCCTCTTGTGCCTTCATCACCCACTTAAATTGCTCGACCATGAAGGTATGCGGCGGTGAAGCGTTCCACCGATCTATCAGACTTTCTAAGCGCTCTTCCAGCGTTACTAGATTATTAGCAATCCACAAGCTAAAGAGAACAAATAGCCCTAGCTTAATCGGCACCAAGCCTGTGGGTCGATCTGTAAGTACTATCAAAAACAACAAGGTCGTGGGCACAATGGCAAGAGCAATTCTTTGACCCGATAGGACAGCCATTACTAAGATCAAAAGTAGAGCTACCCAACTTAGCAGTCGCCAAACTTTGGTAGGGTCCTTCAGGCGAGAAGCATAGGCGATAAAACTGCTGGAAATGAGAAACCAACCCCACTGCCAAGGTGCCACAAAGGTGCCTGGTAAGCGAATTAGGTTTAATTCAGGATTGTAAAGTAAGGAGCCACCTACTAAACACCTAGCCTGTAAACTGGCTTTATAAACAGCATATCCTTCCAGATGGCTACTACCGGGACACGCACCATTGACAAGCAATAGGTACTGCACCAACCCCAAGCTACAACAAATCAGGATCAGAATTAACTGCAAGCGGGTTAGGAATAATAAGTCCTGTTGGTTACGAATCAAACAATAGGCACCAAACATTAAGGGGATATGTCCCATCAGCACTCGAAAGCCCAGAATCCCTATTAGTAAAGGATGATCTGGTGGTTCTTGCTGTAGCTGCTGCACACCGTTGACGAAAATCAGTGTAACTAAACTAACCGCTAGCAACACCCACAGAGTTGGTAAAAGAGGTTTAATAATCCGCAAAAACTGTTCTAGAGACTTCCGGGACTGCATCAGGACGATGAGTGCAGGAATGAACAAGGCATCCTGGATCAGATGAAACAGGGGATAACCATCACCGATCGAATAGGTGATGCTGCCGCCGAAGGGTAGGTAGATGAGGAGCATCCACAATCCCGCCCTAGGATAGCAGTAACTAATCGCCATACTCAGGACAATAACCGCACTGGCCATCCCTGCCTCAATACCCCATTCTAGGCCCAGCAGGATACCCGCACTAACCGAAACTCCTATTGTCAATGGGATAAATCGAGTCAGTGTTTGCCCTTTCATTGAAGTTTAGTCATGGTAGTGCAAGAAGGCTGGGGGCGAGAGGTAGATGGGAGTAAAGCTTGTACAGTAAGCTTTTGAAACTTTTTAACCAAGAAAACGGAAGTTCAGGAGTTCAAATTCCAGAAAATTCTGAACTTCTGAACTCCTTTCACACATCAAGTCTGTTAGCATCGGCATTACATCTTACTCCCCCTCTCGTCTGCTTTGGGAGAGGGGACTCTTGGGGTGAGGGTGCAATAACGATATTCCCGCAGAGGATATCAACTCATAGCTGACTCAACCCATTCTTTAATAGTTTGACTAACCTCTGAGATAGTGAGTTCCTGAGACTTATGGGTTGCCCTTTCTACCACTTCAACTTTGCCCTCTTTGAGCGATCGCCCAGTGACTATTCGGTAAGGAATCCCAATTAAATCAGCATCTTTGAACTTTACACCCGCCCGTTCATTGCGGTCATCGAGTAGGGTTTCGACTCCGGCCTGATTTAACTCAGTATAGAGTTTTTGAGCAACATCCATCTGCTCAGCATCGGAGACGTTGGGTACGGTAATGATGGCGTGGTAAGGTGCGATCGCAACAGGCCAGATAATCCCATCTTTATCGTAGGATTGTTCTACTGCGGCCTGAGCTAGTCGGGATACGCCCACGCCGTAACATCCCATATATAAGGGCAGATCTTCGCCGGATTCACTGGTGTAAGTGGCACCCATGGCTTTAGAATATTTTGTCCCTAATTGGAAGATATGCCCTGCCTCGATACCGCGTGCGCTTTGGAGAGTTTGGCTGGGGTTATGGACGGCGCGATCGCCTTTTTTGGCTTTCCTGACATCGACTACCACTTTCGGCAACTGAAATTGTTCGCCCCAGTTCGCGCCAACGACGTGATACCCTGATTCGTTAGCACCTGTGACAAAGTTTTTCAGGTCAACTGCGGTTTGATCTACTAAGCGCAAGAACTTGGGCGAGACATCTTGAGCAGAGGTAATATAATCATCGGCAATATCAGGAGCAATGTAACCCAAGGGTAGCGGTTGCGATGCCCATTTTTCCTGAGTTGCGGCATCGGGTACGGTAAGGGAGAGGATAGTTTTTGCTTTATATTGCTCTGCTAACTTCACCAACTCGTTGTTCAGTTTTACCTCATTAACATCTTGGTCACCTCTGGTACTCACTAACACGAGTACCGTCATTCCATTGTCATAGATGGCTTGGTAGAGGACGTTTTTGACGATTTGGGTGGGGGAGCATTTCAGAAATTCGCAGAGGGAGTCAATAGTTGAGGTGTTGGGGGTTTCCCGTTTTTCGTAGGTGGTAAAGGATGAGGGTTCGGCATCGGCGGGTAACGATACTGCTTTTTCGACGTTGGCAGAGTACTTTCCATCTTCGGTGTAGAGAACCTCATCTTCTCCTGCATCTGCCAAGATCATGAACTCGGTGGAACCAGAACCACCTATTGCACCGGAGTCAGCTTCTACGGGTCTAAATTTCAGACCAGCGCGACGCAGCATATTACTGTAGGCTTGGTACATATCCTGATAGGTCTGTTTCAGGCTCTCTTCATCGGTATGGAAAGAGTAGCCGTCTTTCATAATGAATTCCCGTCCGCGCATTAGTCCAAAGCGAGGGCGAATTTCATCTCGAAACTTGGTTTGAATTTGGTACAGATGCAGGGGGAGTTGGCGGTAAGAGCGTATCATGTCACGAGCAATCGTCGTGATCACCTCTTCATGGGTGGGGCCGAGTGCCACTTCTCGCTCTTGCCGATCTTGGAAAGCGAACATGATACCCTCAGCTTTAGTGTAGGTATCCCAACGTCCAGACTCTTTCCACAATTCCGAGGGTTGGAGTTGGGGTAGTAGACATTCTTGTGCGCCTGTGGCATTCATCTCCTCGCGCACAATTTGGGAGACTTTTTGCAGTACGCGCCACATCAAGGGGAGATAGGCGTAAATCCCGCTACCGATGCGACGTATGTAACCTGCGCGGACTAGTAGTTTGTGGCTGGGGATTTCCGCTTCTGCTGGATCTTCCCGCAGGGTAACGAAGAGCATATTAGAGAGTCGCATCGCTTGTTCCCTTTCTGTAACTGGATTCTTGCTTTCCCAGTCTAGAACATTGGTTGCAAGGGTTATGCAGGGAAGTTGGGGAGGGGGTGCGATCGTGTTTTCAAATCCGGAAGCTCTCTTAGACTCCCTGTAGTTACCATATGTTCAGTAGATGCCAAACTTCTGACCTGGTACAACTGGCTAACACTACTACTCCTTCAATTACAAGATATGCTGCAAGATTCTAAAGAAATTTTCATCTCCTATGCTTGGGCGGGTGATAGTGAGAAATTCGCTGATCGATTGGATTTAGCCTTTCAGGAGAAGGGAATCACCATCATCCGTGATAAACGAGATTTAGAGTACAAAGGGCTGATCAAAGAGTTTATGGAGCGGATTGGTCGCGGGAAATGTGTGATTGCAGTGATCAGTGATAAATATTTGAAGTCGCCTAACTGTATGTTTGAGCTGGTTCAGGTTTCCAAAAATGGGGGATTTTATAATCGGATTTTCCCAATTGTATTAGCTGATGCTCAAATCTACGATCCAGTTCAAAGACTTAAATATATCAAGCACTGGGAAGATAAAATTAAAGATTTAGATGAAGCTATAAAACAGGTTGGTGCGGCAAATCTACAAGGGATTCGTGAAGAAATTGATCAATATACTGAGATTCGCAATACTATTGCTACACTTATTAACATCCTCAAAAATATGAACACACTGACACCAGATATTCATAGTCAATCAGATTTTGAGGTGTTGTTCCAGGCAATTGAACATCAGCTAGCACAGTTTGAAGCTACTGAAAACAAACAGAATGAAGGTGTCTCTATTCCTTCAGTTCCAACTAATGGGCTTGTTGCTGGAAAATTTTATAGAATTACCGCTAAACACAGTAGAAAAGTCTTTGCGGTATCTCAAGGTAGCCATTCTAATAGAACCTCCATAATTCAATATGACTGGCAAAATGGTGATGAACAAAAATTTCGACTTCTTCGTCTTGAAGGGGAGAAAGAGTATTATTTCCAGGCTAAACATAGCGGAAAAGTTATAGGCGTGAGCCAAAGCTCTTTGAGCAATGGAACCTCTTTAGTTCAATTTGAATGGCAGAATCTTGACGATCAAAAGTTTAGTCTAATTGCTCTGCCAGGTAACTATTATAAAATAGTATCTAAACACAGTGCAAAAGTGCTGGCAGTATCTGAAGGTAGTCGTGATAATGGCGCTAGCGTAATTCAATATGAATGGCTAGATACGGACGAGCAGAAATTCAAGTTTGAAGAAGTTTTACTTTAAAGACTGTGTTCTACTGCCAAGCTGCTCAGTGGTAAATTTACGTGCTACTCACACAAACTTAGTGTTCGTTAACCGAACTCTACCAAAGGGCGATCGTACCTAAAGATTCTTTCACATTTTAGACTGAAAATCAATGAATTCAACTACTTACCTGTCGCCTTCAGCTTGGAGGCGAAGCCATTCGGAGTGTTTCATTGGTATGATTTTGGTAGTTTTTGTTTAGAAATGGCGATCTGCCATAATTGCCAAAATGCGGTAAATCGCCCGTTATTTTATGGAAGACTTAATCAAATAGTACACAAATGACTCAGGAGCAAATAGCCGATTGCTTGGGAATATCGCGCAGAACCGTCATCCGCCACGAAGCAGGCGAACGAGTAATAAAACTGAACTTCGCTCAAATCCGACGATTGAAAGAATTGCTAGAGCAAGCAGGAATGTCAATCGATGACTTACCTGCCGACATTGATTGAGGCGGTATCAGTTCATCCCAGTCTCAAGAGGAGGTTGCAACAGCTAGGAAGTGAGACAGAGGGAGGGGATGCGTGAAGCGTAGCTATTCCGTTGGAATCGCGTTTGTTGGTGTGGGGAATGCGATCTGCGCTTCGCAGCAGGGCTTCGCTATCGCGCTTGTTGGTGTGGGGAGTGCGATCGCGTCTTCCATAAGGTAACAAGGTTTATCATCAGTTACCTTTACCAGATTCGATTAACTGTATAGCTATCAAATACAACGTCTACACTGACGATTGAAACTTTCTCTACTATCGCTTGTGCAACCAGTAACCGATCAAACGGATCGCGGTTCAGCAATAAATCAACCTCGGATTCAAGTAGATTCTTCGCATCTGCGCTCAATTGGGGGCTGCCATTGATGAACCAAAGAAACGTATGGGTATCGAGCAGCAACTTCATCCCATGTACTCGCTAAAATCTTCCAAAGGCTGGTCAAAATCAGAAGCCATAAAGATTAACCCTTTAGCACTTCCACTTTGACGGCGTTTCTTGAACGGAGTAAAGCGCACTAGCTTTAAGATAGGTTGATTATTCTGCGTGATCACAACCTCGTCTCCATTTAGTGCAGCTTGAAACAAGCCTTCCCATTGAATTTTTACTTGCTCAATATCAATTTGGCGCATGGCTCTTACTTGTTACAAGGTTGCCTGTGAGTCTAGCCTATCGCAAAGCTGAGTACCGTCATACCATTGTCATAGATGGCTTGGTAGAGGACGTTTTTCACGATTTGGGTGGGGGAGCATTTCAGGAACTCACATAAGGTGTCGATGGTTGGGGTAGTATAGCAACGGACATAAGTGTTAGGACAGTCTAAGCTTATCCTGGAAAGGATACATATAGGAATTTGCCCTAAGACTCTTGGCTATTGCTATAGTTTGTGGCTGGGGATTTCCGCTTCTGCTGGGTCTTCCCGCAGGGTGACGAAAAGCATATTTGACAGTCGCATCGTATGTTCCCTTTCTCTTACTGGTTTCTTGCTTTCCCAGTCTAGAACATTGGTTGCAACGCTTCAGCAGGATACTTCATTGGAAATAAGGTAATCTCATCAAAGTCTATTGAAACCAATCCTATTTGGAATCAAGAAGTTCAAGCTCGTTGAAAGGTCTCAGCAGCGACTGGCACATCTCCAGGTTTTCGGCAGACCAGGTAACGAAGTAGACTTTGTTGATAGTGCTTGAGGGGTTGTCTGTCAGATAGGCTAGTGCGGCTTCAAAGAGGCTTTGAGTTTTCTGGTAGAGATCGCCTTTGCCAGTAGCTGCTCCAAAAAGCGGAAAGAGAATTGACTGACACCCTTTGTCTTTAAAAGCATCAGAATCTGCCAATTTTAGAGCATTCGTGACACAACTTGAGAGCCTGTCAATCGGTCGGTAACCTGCCCCAATCTCACCGATGACTGCGGCGACGTGGAACACTTGCTTAACCCCATGAGTCTTCTCCAGTTCCCCCGATGTCGTAGCGATAACTGTCCCTGCCTCGACGCTGGTTTCACCCTCCATAATCTCTGCCAGTGCATTGAAGATTGTGTCTTCAGTAACTTTATTCGTTTTGCTTTTCTTCGCTCCTAAGTAGCGAATCATGCTTGAGATTGACGTATCGTAGAAGCGAGCCATCTGCATATTAATATTCTCTGAGTTCACCCAGATATCAATGCCCTTCACATCCTGAATGTTACCGGTAATCAGACAAATACTTTTATCAGGATGTTGCCGCAGCTTATATTCATAGACCACACATCGCTTAAGCTCATTTTTTCCTGAACTAATGTGAAGATCTAAAATCTCATGTACTAGACTGTCGTTACCTCTGGATTGGAGACCTTTTCCAATAGCTTCAGCTATCCTTCTCTTAGCTTGAGCAACACTTGCTAGGTCAGCTTCATCGTATTCAATCACGCTTAAGTTAGCAATATTAAAGGGGAGATTTGTTCCCTTCCTGCGGATCAGGATGGTAACACACTTCCGCAAGGTATGGCGCACGCCCAGTTCATAGAAGACGTTGGGATTTAGAAGACTAATGTCTACAACAGCAACATCGGTAGCCCAGATGTGCTCTATCATCTTACGATGTATGACTCCGGCTTCTCCTAACTCGTCGCATCGAACCGGACTCAGCCCTGCTTCCTTAATAGAATCTTTAATAAAATGCTCATAAATATCATCAAATTTTATAGTCTTTCCTGCTATGTCTGTTTTTTCTCCAAATGGCATAATTACAAAGCATAACTTTGAATTCCTTTCTGTCATAGTACACCTCTTTGCAATAGAGTCTCCCTTAGCGGAAATCGGGAACCTAACTTTATTACAATCAGTATACAATCGCCTCTCGTCCCCTAAGTTACCCCATCAGCATCGAAAACAACCTCGAATTCAGCCGCAGGCATCCACTTACCGAGAAAACGCTTGTGATTTTCCGCTTCCATGCGGCTGTAGAAGCGACCAACCGTATAGTGTTGAGCATTTGGCAGTAACCTAACCAGTGCCTGAGGATAACCCTTTTGATTCCAGAAGCGTTGGTTAGAATGTGGGGATGGTTCTGCTGTGCGACCTGATCCCCGATACGGTAAAGTAGCCTGAATTTGAGCTAAAAGTTGCGCTCTCTGTTGTGTGGCATCATTCGGTAACAAGCTCCATTCACCCATGGGTGCTGGTAGCCAAGTCAAGGTGTAAGAAATGGAGCCTTTGTCAAGATGCCAAGATAATGAGTGTGGTTGTTGACGAGAGTTGAAGCCATGGTCAATTAGCAAAGCGCAAGCTAAAGCTCTGGGAGAGTTTTTTCATATTTCTCCAGCACTCTTCATCTAAGTCTATTGCTGTGTGATCGCGCAATCGCACTCCAGCTTTCGCCGATCGCCCGTTATCTATATGCTGTTGCAACAGCGTCAGAAGTAAGACTGAGGAGGAGATGCGTGAAGCGCAGCTATCCGAAGGCATCGCGCTTGTTGGTGTGGGGAATGCTATAATGCATCAGATCGCTCGGTAGTTACCCGTCTCGAAGTCAGCAATTGCTTCCTCTGCCAGAGCTTCTAGCTTACCATCAGCAATATCTCTCTCTAATTGTTCATCCCATCGTTGATAATCCAACTCAAGAAACCACTCTAAAAGTTGGTGGAACTGATCGGGTGAAAGTTGAAGTATAGCTGCTTCAATTTGTGCAAGCGTCAACATGGCTAACTTTTAATTGAGCTGGTTGCACGTCGTTAATCTTCTACCAGTCTAGAGTATTGGTTCCAAAGATTTAGCTCTGAAGTTAGGGAGAAGAGCAATCTGCACTCCTGTACTAAGTCCACAAAACCTTCCTCACCTTAAGAAGTTGCTGTGCTAACTTTGATGCTCCGCTAGTTGCTGACGGATTGCTCTTTGAATCTTATCATCGAAGTCCGGGTCATCAACTCTTGTAATGACTGGGCGCGATCGCTCTCGACGCCTTGCCAGATAAGCCTGAAAAGCAGCTCGATCTTCTCTATGCTTGAGAAAGTACCGCCTTAGCTCTTTGTAAGACATAGCCGTGTAGTTAACTTGACTCATTATTGATGAACAACTTCGCTAAGTGCTTCATGAATCACTTCATCACTCACACCACGACGTTTTAGACTGGCAATCAATGCCGAAACAGTATCACCCTCTAATCGCTCCAAATCTGCTCGAAGTCCCTGACCAATATAAGCGCGAATCAAGGGTTGATAACCTGAAAATCCCAGTAAGGGAGCTAGGCGCTTAAGATCCTCGATCACATCTTCAGGAATGCGAATCGTGACAGTGGTCATAGGACGATTTTTATCCAATCGTTTTTTCAAAGCTTCAGTTTTCATAATATTCACGCTCCTTGCGCGTTGCTTTCCGAGCCGAAATAATCCGAATCATGTCATCCTCCCGTTCAATGTGAACCACATACAGGAGATTCCACCGCCTATCCAAACCAATGACAGCATCTCATGCTTCATCATTGCGACTAGCATCAACAACCACAAAAAATGGATCGAAGAAAGCCTCTGCCGCTTGCTGAAAGGTGACACCATCATGCTTACCAGGATTTTTCCGAGCCTTTTCCTCGTCCCAAACAAAAGTAATGTCGTTTAACACGAAATATACGTCCATGCCTCCAAGTGTAAGGAGGACGTATTTACATTGTAAAGACACTATCATCGGTAGGCATTAAAGTCTATAGGGCTGGTAGCTGTAGTACTTTGGCCGTGAGTCTAGCCGGACATGTAGCCAAGATACTCCTAGACCTGAAGTGCTTAACCAAAGGGGATGCTCATTTAACCGTTGCTCAACTGCTGAACCCACGCTTTGCCATAAGGCGTGCTTCTGATGTTCCGGTGCCTCACGGATAAAAGCAGCAATGTGGCCGTATGTAGATGCAGATGCTTGCGGACAAGGTACAACTAGCAAAGCATCTTTTCCCAGATTAGGAAATGTAACGATTAGCTCGTTCTCACCTGCTGCTGCAAAGTGGTGTGCAAAATCACTCGAATCTGCTTGTACATCTACAAGCTGTGGACTATCTATCAGAACAAACTCAAATACCTGATTTACAGTAGCGTTCTTTAGAGAAGGTGTTTCCCAGAAGAAAGCTGAAAACGGAGCATCGGCTAGTAGGGATATGAAAAATGCTCGAAAAGCCTCGTTATGCTGCCATAGCTGAATTACTTCTGAATAGAGAATCAGGCTGGCATTGGACAGAATAGAAACTTTCTGAATGCCATTGGCATTTAGTGATTCGACAGATGATTTCCACATTTGGATATCCTGTTTAAAATCCGATGTATAGAGAGGGGAGCAGATTTGTCAGTAACAATGGGTGATGGGTGATGGGTGATGGGTGATGGGTGATGGGTGATAGGTGATGGGTGATGGG
>DNXU01000164.1:10890-15701 GCA_003505715.1 Cyanobacteria bacterium UBA8803
CCATCACCCATCACCCATTACCAGACTATTAGGCCAGAATTGGGTATGGCACTTGTGTCAATCCCAAGTAAGAAAAGTAAGCGCGGAGCAATTTAGCATCAATACTCGGACAAACAATGCCTGTTCCCGCTAATCCTGCTAAGGTATTCTGACAGTCAAATGCTTGAGATACCAAAGCAGCAGTGTCTAGATAGCTGACCTGGTTTCCAGAACCCCATTGGGTTAACAGAAATAATAAAGGACTCAGAGCAAATTCGTCATAAGAGCCTGAACTTACTGCCTGACGCAGTTGGGCTTGCCACTGGTCAAAGTTAGTCCACTTGATGGAGTAACCTAGATCCCGGATTTCATGTACTAGCTGGCTAAAGGGCACTGCCTGAGGATTAACGATGTGAAAAGCTTTGCCGAAGGAAGCGTTCTGTTGCCGCGATAAATGGATAATAGCTCGGCTGGCATAATCTACAGGAGTTAGACTCATCTTCAAGTCCCAGTTGGGCGCACTGCTGAGTTGAATCATACCTTTGAGTAATCGGGCGATGAAGTCATTGGTTTGAGCAGCACCCGTTTGGCTATGTCCAATAATCGTACCTAGCCTGTAGATACAAGCCGGAATACCTCTTGTCCGAGCGGCCATGACGAGCTTTTCTGCCACCCATTTACTCTGAGCATAACCATCAGAAAGCCCTTGACAATGAGCCAGTTCATCTTGTTCTAGAATCACAGACATCCCAGCATAGTGAGGGGATTGGAAGACATCTAAGGTAGAGATAAAATGAACGGGTTTGACATGAACGAGACTGGCTAATTTCAGGATTTCCTTAGTCCCCATCACATTGCTTGCCCGCAAAGCACTGTAAGGATAAATCAAATTCACAAACGCCCCATTGTGATAAATGAGGTCAATAGCAGTTGCTAACTCGCGAAACTTTGCCACAGAAAGCCCGAATAAGGGTTGAGATAAATCCCCAATTACTGGCACAACCCGACTCCCTAAGTTTTCGTGGGCAAGTAAATAGCGTTGGCAGTTGGTCGCAAGTTTCTTGTACCCCTCCTCACGATTTTTAGCTCGGACTAAACAATAAATGCTGGCGTGGGTTTGCTCTAAGAGTTCATGCAATAAAAAAGCCCCTAGAAAACCAGACGCCCCGGTCAAGAAAATCCGTTGAGGTTCCTCAACAGCGTCAATAAAAGGAGCCTTCGGGTAAATAGTGGCTTCCAACACTGCATCCGCTTCTAACGCTTTTACCGTTAGGGTATCAAGAGTGCAGGTCGAGTTGGCATGGTGAGCAGATCCAATCGCTTGAGCTAAACCAGCAATCGTAGGAGTTTCAAATAGAGTCAGCAGAGGTAGTTCGACCTGGAAGGTTTCTCGCACCTGAGATAGGAGTTGGGCGGCAAGGAGAGAATGCCCCCCCAACTCAAAGAAGTTATCGTGAATGCTCACTTGCCCAATACCACCCAAAATCTGCATCCACATCTGGGCTAACTGTTTTTCCACCGCAGTCTGGGGAGCTACAAATGCCTCCTCCAGGACAAATCGGGTTTGGTGCGGTGCTGGAAGTGCTTTGCGATCTACCTTGCAGTTCGGTGTCAAGGGCAGGGCATCCAACATCACGAAGGACGACGGCATCATGTACTCCGGTAGTTTCCCCTTCAGAAAAGAGCGCAAGTGTGCCANNATAATCCTTGGGTGGCAACGATATAGTCTAAGCTCCGATGCAGTTGAGCCTTTTGAGCCGATGTCGCCTCAAACACAATTCCGGCGTAGTCCCCATCGTGCCAAGCCACAATTCCCTTAACTGCAAACGTGTCTTCAACTCCAGGTAGTTGTAGCTGGAGGCAGAGGCGTTGGCTGTCTTGCCAGATGTCGGGTGTATGATCCACCACGCAAATGCCACTATGGCTGATATCTTGTGCGGTCAACTCCACGGTTTGACCGGACTCAAACTGAACTAAGCAAGTATTAGATAGCGGCAGCCGAGGCTCTTTACGCCCCAGAGTACTCACCACCAACCCCTCAGTTTCACCAATGTGTTTTATACTCTGGTTCAGAAGAGTTTGCTGGATCGGCGTCGTCTGGAATTGAATGCCTACCAGCTCTTGCTGGTGCCAAGCCAGAGTGCCTTCTAGTTCTACTTCCTCTGGCACTCCGGGTAGTGACAACCGCAGGCACAGGTGTTGACCTTTGTGCCAAGTATTCTCTGTATTGGCAACCAAGCAGATACCCCTACGGCTGATATTGCGTGCTATCAACTCTAGGGTGTTACCAGAGTCGAATTTTACTCGGCAAGTACTTGATAGGGGCACCCGAGGCTCTTTACGGCGCAGGTCGTTTACCACCAGTCCCTCAGTTTCGGCAATGTATTCTATACTCTGGAGCAGAAGTGCCTGCTGGGTCGGTGTGGCCTGAAAGAGGACTCCCGCCAGGGATGCCATTCGCCAAGCTAGGGTTGCTTCAAGCTTCAGTTCTGCTTGAACCCCAGGTAATTGCAGGTGAAGAAACAGAGGCTGGCCTGGTTTCCAGTCGGCGGGTACATTTTCCAGACAAATGCCATGAGAGGAAAGATCTATCGTGGTTAAGGCAACCATGGGGTCACCTTCCCGCTCAACCCAACAAGTGCTAGAGAACGGTACGCGCTCCACACTCAGATCTGTGACTAGATAAGCTACCAAGCGCTTATCTCCAGGCACGTCCTCTCGCGCCACCACTACAGCTTCTCGCACGGCTGGGTGTTGGCTTAGTACAGACTCAATTTCTCCCAACTCGATGCGGAAACCACGAATTTTTACCTGATGGTCAATTCGTCCGATATACTCAATGCTGCCGTCCGGCAGGTAACGCGCTAAGTCTCCAGTGCGATAGAGACGAGCGTCTGGTTGCTCGCTAAAAGGGTCAGCAATAAATCGTTCATCCGTCAGTTCCGGTTGGTTGAGGTAACCTCGTGCCAAACCCACTCCTCCAATAAGCAACTCTCCCGGCTCTCCCACAGCACAAAGGGAGAGAACTAAGGGAGAAGGAGTAGAATTTTCCTCTCCCTTGTCCTTCTCCCTCGACTCGGGGTCTACTATATATATCTGAGTATTGGCAATGGGACGACCGATGGAGACAGGAGCATTCCCAGGCTCTACCCGATGAACTGCTGACCAGATAGTTGTCTCCGTAGGGCCGTACATGTTCCAAACCTCGGCACTCCTTTCTAGAAGTTGATCGGCGAGATTACGGGACATGGCTTCTCCACCACAGAGAATTTTAAGCTGTGGATTGCCCTGCCAACCCGCAGCTAACAGCAGCCGCCAAGTAGCAGGTGTGGCTTGCATGACGTTTGCGCCAGATTGTTCTAGGACTTTGAGCAACTGAGCGGCATCTGCCGCAACTTCCCGCGCCACTAACATGATGCGAGCGCCTACTGTCATCGGTAAGTAGAGTTCTAGCGCAGCAATGTCAAAGGAGATAGTGGTGACGGCTAGGAGGGTGTCTGCCTCGGTAAGTCCAGGAGCTTGGCTCATAGAGGTGAGGAAATTGACAACCCCCCGATGAAGAACTTGCACGCCTTTGGGTTTACCTGTAGACCCGGAGGTGTAGATAGTGTAAGCTAAGTTGTCTGGGGTGACTGCTACTCTTAAGTTTTCACCGCTGCATTGAGCAATGGCTTCGCGATCGCGATCCAGACACACGACCTGAGCCTGATGATGTGGCAGCTTTGAGAGCTGGTTATGTTCGGCGATCAGCACTGGCAACTGAGAATCTTCGAGCATCCCAGCCAAGCGATCCGAAGGATAGGCAGGATCGAGGGGTACATAGGCTCCCCCAGCTTTGAGAATTCCTAGCAGTGCGATCGCCATTTCCAGCGATCGCTCCACACAAATTCCCACTAGTACTTCGGGTTTCACTTCAAGGGTTTGCAAGTAGTGAGCCACTTGATTCGCTCGGTAGTTCAGTTCCCGGTACGTGAGCTGTTGGTTGTTAAACGTGATAGCCACTCGATCCGGAGTCCGTTCTACCTGGGACTCAATTAACTGATGAATGCACTGAGTCATAGGATACTCACTTTGAGTGTGATTCCACTCTTCAAGCAGTTGCTGTAATTCTGCCGGGTTCACAAGTGATAGATTCACCACTGATTTTTCTCTCCGTGATACAAATACTTGTATTACGGTCTTATCATGTAATACCTTTCTCAGCAAAATAATCTTTATTAAGACAAAAATTAGAAATTCTTCTCTTCATTAGTCCTCAAATACAACTCCCGATACGGAAGCTATATAACTGTTAAGTAACTTATAAGTAACTTACAGTTCATGCTCTAAAAGACCAGGGATTTAAAACAGAAGTTCCCTCTCTTTGGCCGAGGTTTCATTGAGAATTATTTGCAAGCCTCACCTTAAAAAAATTATCACTTTTTAATAACTCTCCTCGGAGAAAAAATATACCATTCCTTTTTTCTCCCTCTTAATCTCTCTCCCACAGCTTTTTGTAAAAATACTTCATATTTAGATAAAAATTAATTTTTTCTAAAATTTAGCAACTCTATTAAATATTAAAATTATAATTTTATTTTTCCTATTCATAGATAGAGTTCGCTAGGAAATATTCTGCAAAAATTGATAATTGTAGCGAGCAAAAATTGCCAAGATTAATTGGGAGCAAGCACCCCAGATATATATCCTTTCTGATTTGGGAAAAAACCGTAATTCATACCAAGTTGCATTCAAAGAGGTAACTTTCACTCCCCCTGCCTTCCCCGCTTCCCCTGCTTTACCAAAATACTAAGATTGAATGCAACTCGACCTCATCCCTCATCCCTCACTCC
>DNXU01000164.1:15794-18526 GCA_003505715.1 Cyanobacteria bacterium UBA8803
CCTCATCCCTCATCCCTCATCCTTAGCGCTGCTGCTTCCTCAGGTGCCTGAGCGACTAATTGATGTCTGCTATAGAAAAAGAAGTAGATAGTCGCCATCACTAGCACAATTGCCACGCCCCAGATACCAGAGCGATAGGCAGGTACGGCAACACAAGCCATCAAAGCAAAAATAGCTAGGGCAGTCCCGATCAGCGCCCCCCAAATTCCTAAGGGACTTTCATAAGGTCTGACTAAATCGGGATGGCTGAGCTTAAGCTTGATGTAACTGAGCATGGCGAGAACATAAGAAATCAACGCTCCAAAAACCGCCATATTCAAAATCACAGCATCCACAGCATTACTGCCTGCGTCAATCAGGATGACGCAGAGTAATCCGACTGCCGTACCGAGAACTAATGCTCTGTAAGGGGTATAACTTCTGCTAGTCACAGAAATCCAGTGAGGTAGGTATCCGGCGCGGGAAAGGGAGAACACGATCCGCCCGTAACCATAGATCTGGGTTGGTAAACTTGCTGCCAAACCAAGAGTTAAGGCAAACACTGTCACCAGGGTACTAGTCGCACCTTTACCAAAATAAGCTTCCAAGCCATCTCCGAATGGTACATTAGACTGACCAATTGCAGCAGCGCCATCCCCTACCCCAGAATTCAGTACCAGGGTAAAAATTGACAGGACAATCAGGGTGAACATTCCTGATATCAGCCCTGTCGGCATATTCTTAGGCACGTCATAGGTTTCTTCACTGGCTAATGGAAGTATCTCAATTGCCAGGTAAAACCAGATGGCATAGGGCATTGCGGCAAAAACCCCCTGCCAGCCTTTAGGTAGCCAGGTTTCTGATTGTCCCAGATCAGCAGGAACATTGAAGAGCAGTTCCGGGTTGAAGATACCCGATACCAGCATATTTACGTAGAAAATGGCTAATAGCGCGATCGCTAACACAGCCAGAAAGAGACTGACATTCAAAGTTAGTTCCAAGCTGTGGATCGCGATCGCTACAAAAATCAGATACGCCAGCAGCCACACCAGAAAGCCTGGGATGGAGGGAAACACTGGATGGATGTAGTTGGTCATACTAGAAGCAAGCGCTGCTGTAGCTAGTACGTACTCAATGGTGACAGCTATACCACAGATAAAGCCCCAAAAAGGGCCGAAAGCATGGCGCGTGAAGGAGTACAAGCCTCCTGCATGGGGGAGAGCTGCTGACAGTTCAGCAAGGCTGTAGACCATGCAAAGATACATGATTGCCATCAGGAAAGTAGCAATAGCCAAACCCCAAAAGCCACCCGCAGCTAGGCCATAATTCCAACCATAAAAATCACCGGAGATAACAGCACCAACCCCTAAACCCCATAAAAGTAACCCGCCAGCTCTTCCTCTGAGGCTTCGCTGCTTAAAATAACTTTCGCGGACACTGCCGTAGGAAACAAAGCCTTTAGATTTGTGCGTGAACATACTCTTCTCAACTTAAGACATATCCATAGCGGTTTGGATTTGGATGTGGTATGGCAACCTATGCAATGCGTTTTACACTTCTCAGCGCAGCTGTATTACAATCGCTAGCCAACCGCTAGAGTAGCGCTCAACCGCTACAGACAAACCATTGAGAAAATTTTCACAATTTTGATATTAAGAACAGGAAAAACTTTGAGTAGAGCAAAAAATTAGAGCCTGCATTCCGTATTACGGTGCGTATTGCACAAATGCAGTTCATGATGGTGATAAATAGAGCTAAGGGAGAGGGAGGAGGAAGTAAAAAACTGCCTCCTCCCTCTCCCTAAGTATCATTCAAGGGATGGTTCTTTAGATCGTCAATGTAGCCGTCGCTAAAGGCGCAGCCGCACTGAGAGTAAGTTCCGGAATACTATCAAGGGGCTGTCCACCAAATTCCCCGTACATGCGAGCCAAGGCACCTGTCAGCCCAGCATTGTAGTCGAGTGCAACTTCGTTACGAATGTAGTCAGTACGGTTGTCTTGATAGTCGAAATCGTTCGCTGAAGCCGGACCGCCAACCATAGCACCGTAGAGAGTGTGAAGGTTGTTGACAGGATTGTTGATGTTACCCGTTAAGGAGCCGTGTGCTGCCCGATGGTGCGGATTGCGCGGAGAGTTGTTACCGAAACCAACCATGTAACTGGAGTTTCTGGGATTATCGCCCAGGATGTAGTCAATCTGCCCCTCAGCGAAATTGGCATAGCGACCGTTGTAATCAGTCACCTTATCTGCATAGACACCAGCGATAAAGGCCGTAGTGGCGCTGTAGCGTAGAGAACCCCATTGATCGCGCCACGCCAATCCGCCCGAGGTATAGGTGACCCCGTTACGACCCAAAGCCCAGTCATTCAGCCAGTTTNNCGGCATGAGTGCGGTAGAGAGAATTACCCGTCTCCTGAGCCAAGAGAACTGCGGCACCTTGTTGTTTGTTATCCCAGGAATGAGTCCAGTTACCCAAGCCATTGCCGAAGAACTGTTGATAGTATTGTTGAGCTTTCTGGAGGTAGGTAGTATTAGTAGAGCCAGTTGCTTCCGTCGCTCTATGTAGCCAAGCGGCACCCCAAACTAATTCGTCGTTGTAACCGTTCCAGGAATTGTAGAAAGTGGCAGCATCGCGGATGGAGTCCGAGTACTTACCGCGATAGTTGTCGGCAAAATCGTAGAGTTGGCGGGCGCCCTGGAGCAGCGTGTTAGCGTAGTTAGGGTCTGTCGGTCGGAAGACAATCGAGGCTGCTG
>DNXU01000164.1:18680-19146 GCA_003505715.1 Cyanobacteria bacterium UBA8803
CTATCTGTAACGTGGGCTTTGAGAATGTAATCCGTACCCCACTTGATAGCGTCAAGCATATAGGGGAGTTGACCGCTTTGCTGGTAAGCGTTGCGGTATTCGATCGCACCCCAGCTGAGCAGGGTCATTGCACCTGCCATCGGGAAGCCAAACTTGACGTGGTCGCCTGCGTCATAGTATCCGCCGCTGAGGTCGCGACCGACATCGGCACCATCCCTAAGAGCAGAATCACCGCGCCAGGGAATCCGATTGGTGGAAGGTAAGTCGCCAGAGCGCTGAGCTTCATAGAAGATGATAGATTTCTGAAGGGCTTCGCCGTAGTTGAAAGCTCCTTGCTGGGGGGCGTCGTTAGCGGTAATGGTGCCGACACCTTGGCCATCAGCGATAGTAGCGTTGGTAGGGCTGGACAAGGTAACGGTGAAGGTTTCGCTGGACTCTTGTAGGGTGTCACCTACAATCGGCACGG
>DNXU01000266.1:0-5102 GCA_003505715.1 Cyanobacteria bacterium UBA8803
CCCCTAGCCCCCCAAGTTTGGGGGGAACCAGAATTTTCTCCCCCCAAACTTAGGGGGTTGGAGGGTCAAAATGCCTAAGTCCTGTTTATTTAATTACTGCTGTTGGCTAGAGGATATCCGGAAAATTTGCATCAGTAGGCAGGAATAAGGAAAAGGGGAAGAGGGTATGAGGGTATGAATTTTACTGAACTCCAGCTTGCGTTGGTGCCTAGGAAAAACCAACAACCAACAACCAACAACCAACAACCAACAACCAACAACCAACAACCAGCAACCAACAACAAATAACCAACAACCAACAACCAACAACCAACAACAAATAACGAATGGCTAATAGAGTAGACCTCCTGAATCAGTTTGATGGCAAATTGTGGCAACGGTTCTGGGCGATCGCCAAGCCTTACTGGTTTTCTGAAGAAAAAACGATTGCGATCGCGCTTTTATTTATTCTAGTGGGGCTGCGGTTAGCAGTTAGTGGCATTCTTGTGTTCCGGAACTATCTGGATCGAGACTTTATGAATGCCATTTCGGAGAGGCACTCGGAAGAATTTTTTCAACTGTTGTTGGTCTATGTTGGCGTGTTTGTCTTTGTCACCCCCATCCAGGTGAGTAGGCGCTATATCGAAGAAAAATTAGGACTTTACTGGCGCAGGTGGTTAACCTATCATTTTTTGGAAAAATACTTAGGCGATCGCGCTTACTACAAAATCGAGCAAACTGAAAAAATTGACAACCCAGATCAGCGGATTTCCGAAGATATTAGAGCCTTTACCAAAGGCTCTCTTTCTTTTTTATTGCTGATTGTGGGCGAAGTTTTTGACCTGATTGCTTTTATCGGAATTCTGTGGTCAATTTCAGTTCCCCTCGTAATTGTCGTAGTCATCTACTCAGCCTTGGGAACGGCGATAACAGCTGGGTTGGGGAAAAAGCTAATTAGCCTGAACTTCAACCAACTCAGACGAGAAGCGGATTTTCGCTATGGCTTAGTTCACGTCCGGGATCATGCTGAAGCGATCGCCTTCTATGGTGGAGAGGCTCAAGAGTCACTCCAAGTGAGGCGGCGCTTCGAGCAGGTGTTCAACAACTTTAGCCGTCTGATTAATTGGCAGCGGAATTTAGAATTTATCACCACTGGGTATAACTACATCGACAACATTCTACCAGCCTTGGTGGTCGCCCCCATGTATTTCGACGGTTTGGTTGGGTTTGGAGTAGTGGTCCAATCTATTAAAGCCTTTAAGCAGGTTTTAGACTCGCTGTCGGTGGTTGTGAATAAGTTTGACGAGTTGAGTGCTTTTGCTGCTGGGGTAAATCGCCTATCTACCTTTGACCAAGCCTTGTCAACACCTGCTGCTTCAAGTCGTAGTTTAGGGGAGACCTTCATTGATACAGTAGTAGACGATCGGCTCCTGTTGGAACGGGTGACGCTCTTAACCCCGAAGCAAGAAAAAACCCTAGTCAAAGATGTCTCGGTTGCCGTGCAACCCGGTGAAGGGTTATTGATGATGGGGCCAAGTGGCTGTGGCAAGAGTTCCCTGCTGCGAGCGATCGCGGGATTGTGGAAATCTGGCACTGGACGCTTAGTAAGACCCAACTTAGAGGAAATGTTATTCTTACCCCAGCGTCCTTATATGGTTTTAGGTTCCCTGCGCCTCCAGTTGTTGTATCCTCACACCCATCGCCAAATTGAGGAGGATAAACTGTATCAGGTGTTGGAAATGGTTAACCTCACCGATTTACCCCATATAGTTGGTGGGTTCGATATCGAGTTAGACTGGGCTGATATTTTATCGTTGGGAGAGCAACAGCGTTTAGCCTTTGCTCGACTACTACTGGCAGCTCCTCGTTATGCAATTTTAGACGAAGCTACCAGTGCGTTGGATGTAAAAAACGAGCAACGCCTTTACCAACACTTGCAACAGAACGGTACAACCCTAATCAGTGTCGCTCACCGTACCACCTTACTGTCCTTTCATGCCTCTGTCTTAGAACTTGATGGCAATTCCAATTGGCGGCTAATTCCAGCTCAAGACTATTCTCTCTAGTGCAGCATGGCAGAAATAAATAAAACTTCTCAAGTGAGGATACAAGACGCTTCTAATCCAAACCTACCTTGAGGTACGAGATGAACAGGTTTTGGGCGCAGTTACGGGGCTTAGTTAAGCTATATATATAGGGCAAAAGGGAGCCAAGATGTTAGACCAACAGCTTGTGACAACTGAAGTTGAAGTTGAGACACCCCCAATGGTAGTGCGGTTGCATCCGGTTATTGATTTAACGGACGATCAATTCTTTGAGTTTTGTCAAATCAACCGGGACTTACGGATTGAACGCACAACTACAGGAGAACTGCTGATTATGCCGCCAACTGGCTCAGAAACAGGTGAAAGTAACTTTAGGCTAAGTGGTCAGCTTTTTATCTGGACTGAGCAAGATGGAACTGGTACAGGCTTTGACTCCAGCACAGGATTTACCTTGCCCAATGGCGCAACGGTTTCCCCTGACATATCTTGGGTAAAACTAGAGCGGTGGAATGCGTTGTCAAAAGAACAAAGAACAAAGTTTGCTCCGATAAGTCCAGACTTTGTAGTGGAACTGCGTTCACCCAGCGACACCTTAAAAGATCTGCAAGACAAAATGCAGCAGTACATGGACAATGGTGTCAGACTGGGATGGTTGATTGACCGGAAGCAGCGGCGAGTTTATATCTATCGCCCTGGTGTCGCAGTCCAACAACTAGACAATCCTGAAACCGTGAGTGGCGATCCGGAACTCCCTGGTTTTGTTTTGCAATTAGCACCAATCTGGTAAGAGCGATCGCTCACGGTAGATATAGCAACAAACTAAAAATAGACCTCAAAATGCCTTGGCTACTGGGTTTGAGCTTGTTTTTAAGCTAAATTCTGTCTAAGTCCCGTTAAGAGTTCCCTCTCCCTATAATCAATGGCCAAAAACGGGCTTTTTATGGGCATGGTTACCTTAGACCTGATTTATCTCAGCCCTAAGCTGCCAGCACAGAACGAAAAAATTGCCGCCTCTGACTATACTGTCTCAGCTGGTGGCCCTGCCACTAATGCCGCAGTTACCTTTGGTGCTCTGGGAAACCGATCTACCATACTTGGCGTTCTCGGCACTCACCCGATTACTCAACTCGTGCGTTCGGATGTGGAAGAGTATGGGGTGACTATTGCCGATCTCAACCCCACAGCTACCCAGCCACCACCAATTTCTTCTATTATCGTCACTCAAGGGACTGGTGATCGCGCTGTAATTTCCATGAATGCTGCTAAGATTCAAGCTAGCAGCGATCGAGTCCCTGCGGGTATTGATACTGGGGTCGATATCGTGATGATTGACGGTCATCAAATGGCTGTTAGTCGTGCGATCGCTCAATCTGCCAAAGCCAATCATATCCCCGTGGTGATTGATGGCGGGAGTTGGAAGCCCGGATTTGACACTATCTTACCCTACGTTGATTACGCCATTTGCTCGGCTAATTTTTATCCGCCCGGTTGCTGTAGCTGCGAGGATGTTTTGGCTTATCTGGTTGCAGCGGGAATTCCCCATATTGCCATTACCCAAGGAGAGCAACCCATTCAATACCTCAGCCTAGGCGAATCAGGCCAATTGCCAGTTCCGCAAGTTAATATCGTTGATACCCTAGGAGCAGGTGACATTTTTCACGGTGCATTCTGTCACTACATCCTCCATCACCCTTTTACTAACGCCCTAAAAGCAGCAGCAAATATTGCCGCACATTCCTGCCAATTCTTTGGCACTCGCCAAGGGCTAGCTGAAAATAGTAAGAGGAAAGACGGAGAAGCGTAGGGTGCATTACGCTCTTACGACTTGCGCAAAAGCCCCCCTAGCCCCCCAAAGAAAGGGGGGAACCGGATTTATATCATGTCCGGTTGCATCAATTATGGTTGGTAGTATGCCATGTAGGGGCGAGTCGCTGTTTGAATGTAGTACTGTAAACAACAAAATAACTCAACTCGCCCTGATTAACTGTAATGATATCTGTAGGTTGGGTTGATCTGGGGTGGGTTGAGTAGTGGTTATGGTGAGCGATCGCAAACAATCAAGAAAAGAGCTAATTGCGCAATTGGCATCCCTGCGCCAAGAAGTTGCCAAACACAAAATGGCAACGATAGCGCTGGAAGCTCAAAATGAGTTACTAAGAACCTTTGTGGCCACAGTAAAGGCAACAACTGGTTCGCTAATGATTAAAGCTCTATTGCAACAAACTTTGCAAATTGCGATTCGGTTAACCACCGCTCAAGAAAGCAGCCTGTTTTTACTGAATACTGAGGGTAGGGTGATTGAAAGTATTCTAGCTCGCGGTGCCTTGATTCGAGACCTCAAGCAGAATTTAATCGGTCAGGTTTTGGATAAAGGTCTTGCAGGTTGGGCAATCCGCCACCGCCAAGTTGGGTTGATCGCCGATACCATGAATGACGATCGCTGGTTGCAATTAGCTAATCAACCTTATACAGTTCGCTCCGCGTTGTGCCTACCAATCCTAAGAGGTAAAATATTGCTAGGTGTGATCACCTTAATGCACTCGGAACCAGGACATTTTAGCCTTGAATCTGCCCATTTAATGCAGATGGCTACCGAACACATGGCTCTGGTACTGGAGAATGCTCTACTTTACACTGAACATCAACTGTCAGAGCCTCAGATGCTTCAAAAAGAGGAGCCTCCACCGCCTGAACCTGAACCTTACCCAATCCAACCAGAGGAGCCACTGTTTAATCGGGAAGAACTGTCGGTTTTTGGCATTTATATGATGATTGCCTATGGCAAATTCCTGTACGTTAATCCCCGGATGGCAGAGATTTTTGGTTATAGCTTAGATGAGCTGTTGTCTTTAGAATCCATCTTCGAGCTGGTAACGGTAGATAGTTGTGGCTTAGTTACCAAGCATATGGAGCGATGTTTGCAAAGTCAGAACAAATGCCTATCATGTACGTTTAAAGGTCAGCGCAAAGATGGCAGTCTAATTGATGTAGAAGTGTATGGAAAAAATACTACATTTGCTGGTAAGTCTGTGGTGATTGGGATTCTACGGCCTGTTTGAATTGGTTGTTAGTTGTTGG
>DNXU01000266.1:5249-5802 GCA_003505715.1 Cyanobacteria bacterium UBA8803
TGTTAGTTGTTGGTTGTTAGTTGAGGATTAGCACGTCTTAATTGAGTAGAATACATTGTTCTTTTACTTTGAGAACCGCTAGAAAAGGTAATAGCTTAGGAAAGGGCTGAAATTTCATCTACTATCCTCATTCGTCCTCGATGGAGAGCGTAGAGCATCCTATCAATGGAGGCCCTCTCGTCTTCCGTAAGTGTATCTTCTAGCAATGCGGCCAGTAGCCCATATCTATCAGCTAGAGTAATTTGGCCGCTGTGGCTAACTTGGGCGAATAAATCGGCGATCGCACCTGGGATGAGACGCAGCTGTACTTTCATGGAAATCTATAGAACTCGATAGTCCTACTATGAATTTNNTTTCTATGGCGGTAGTGATTGAGAACTGAGAGTATTTGCGATCGTTTCTGGTGCGTAATGTGATTTATACTACTTTTTTTAGTGACACCAATCTGATTTGACTGTGATATGGGTTCAATTTCATAGCTTCGAGGACTTATATAGCAACCGCCCGGAACTTCTCGCAGTCTGTAATTTTATGGTTGTTGCCAGGAGGTCGG
>DNXU01000266.1:6078-22124 GCA_003505715.1 Cyanobacteria bacterium UBA8803
CAACTAACAACCAACAACCAACAACCAACAACCAATCACAACCAATTCCCAACCAAAACAAAAGGAGCCCAGTAATAAGGATGCCGATACTTTTCTTGACCCAGTAGCGATAACTGAGCTTGACGGAGTGCTTCGGCTCGGTTACTGTCAGTTTGAACCAGATAGCGGTAAAACTCTACTATGGCTTCCGCTGTAGAGTGATCGTTAACCGTCCAGAGGGTGGCTAGAGTACTGCGCACGCCAGAACGCACGGCTAATCCTGCTAATCCTAAAGCAGCTCGTTTGTCCCCATTGGCGGTTTGACAGGCACTGAGAACTAGGAGTTCAATGGGTTCAAAATTACTTTGTTCCCGGGCTTTGAGTAATTGGGATAAGGTATTCGCATTAAGGCGTTCATCCCAGGTGAGCAGAAAAGTTTTTTCAGGTTGAGAACTAAACTGTCCGTGGGTGGCTAAGTGAACGACTGTAAAGGGAACGTCATTAATCTCTTTTTCGAGAGCCTTGCGAGTAAATCTCTCATTCAACAGTATGTCTGAAGGAATCTTCTGACTAATCTCCTTGAGTTCTGATTCTACACCAGGTAAAGCACCAAAACCTTGACGGGCTTGGGTTAAGCCGCCAGTTAAGGAACGTAGTTGGAGTTGTTTGAGCGATCGCGGCTCCAGTAATTGCAATCCTGAGGTTAAGGCAATACTATACTTTTGAATCAAATACTGCTCGCCATCGTAGAGGGCAGCCATTGGGATATTACGCAACTCTCCATCCAGGACAAACACTAAGGTTTTAATGTTATTTGCAACTAACTGGCTTTCTACAGGTCGAATGAGCCAGTCATAGAGCGTTTGAGACACCATGAGCCGCCGTTTATCAGAGGCAGCTGGGTTGAGTGACTGTCGTAGCAGACTGATTTTTTCTGTAACTTCCACCTGGGGCAAGTTGGTACTGTATTGGCTCAGAGGTTGTCCCGCTAGGGAGACAATGACGGCTAAGCGGTCTGGTAGGATAATGGGGTAAATGACTGCTGCTGTGGGATCGTCTTTCTCGATCACAGTATCAATTTGCTCGGCTTTGGTCTTTAAACAGGGGGTGCGGAAGAAATTTTCTAGTTCTGCTAACTGGAGAGATTCGATCGCATTCCGCGCTTGATGGAGCCGATCTGGTGAGGGAGATTGTAATAAGAGACTGACAAGGTAGCGGTAGATGGGTTCGATCTGTTCTTGAAAAGAGAACCGAACGTCGGGGTTCATCGTTACTAGATCGCTGCGTAACGTTTTTAGGATATCAACGGCTTGTTGATTGGCTGTGATCGCGCTTTCAATATCGCCTTGTTGAGTCAGGACTCTAGCGAGTTGCCAATACCACTGATAGGAAATATCAGTCGCATTGATACCTTGGGCGAGAATTAAAGCTTGTTGGGTTAAGCGTTGAGCTTCTGAGACTTGTTGGGTTTGTTCGTATAATTTACCTAAAGTTCCCAAAGCAATGGATTCAGCTCGTGGGTCGTTTAAGGTCTTCGCTTGGTGGATGGCTTCGCTTAAAAGTTGGGCGATTTCTTGATGATTGGGAATTTCCGGGTTGCTGGGTTGCTGAACCTTGATGAGTTGCATTAAACTCTCTGCTAAGTTCACTCGGGCATAGATGGTATCTCGGCTAGAGCGTAGGTTAAACAGATTGGCGCTAATAGCAGGTAATAGGGCTTGAACCTCTGTAAACCGTTTCAGCTCAATCAGCAGCTTGAGTTGGTTGAGTTGAGCTTCGAGTTGGTTGAGGGGAGCTACTGTCTTTGCTGCTGCTTGTTGGTAATACTGCAATGCCGCCTCGATCTGTCCCAAGCCTCGTGCTGTATTGCCGAGACTGAAAAGGGCGGCGCTCATGTCTGAAGGAGAATTTAGGCTTTGGGCAACAGCTAAACTTTCTTGGAGGATATTTTCAGATTGTTTGAGATCGCCGATCGCTTGCCAAACTATTCCCAGTCCGTGCAACCCTGTCGCTTTGACAAGGGAGTTGGGTTGGGTTTTGAGCGCTTGTTGCACCTGTTCTAAAAATTGCTGCGATCGCTGAAACATCCCCAAGCTTTGCCATGCCTGAGCCTGATTAATTTGACTACCCAACACCCCCATCTCATCTCCAGCCCTCCGATAGGCAGCCTCAGCCTCTTGCCACGTTTTCAGTGCAGCTTCCGTTTGTCCGGTTTCCAGCTGGAGACTGCCTCTGGTATTTAAAACTTGGGCTTGGGCAAGGAGAGGTAGATCGGGTTGATTCTGAAGTAAATTGAGGCTTTGATTAATGGCTGCTTCTGCTTGTTGCCATTGTCCCAAGTTTTGATAGGCCAAAGACAGATAATTTAAGCTCAGTGCCTGTAAGAGGCGATCGCCAACTTGTTCGTAATACCGTGCAGCTTGTTGCCAAGTGGCGGCAGCATCGGCAAAGCGTCCCGCGTTATAGTCAGCTTCGCCTTGAGCCAAGGGAGTAGATGGATCGATGGAGGCAACAGTTGAGATATTGCCCTTAAAGTTGAATCTCAAATCCCTTTGATTCCCCCCATGGTAGAAACGTTCCACCGGAACGTCTCCAGAGAATTGTGCCCTACCAATATTGCCACTGATTAACTGGATTTGAGATAAGGAGGTAGCCAGACGATACCCTGCCATCGCAGGCACAGCCGCTGTTACTAACCAGAACGTTAACAAAACTAACCCTAAGAAAGATAAAAAAGCTGCCTGTCTTCTGCTCCAAACCCGTTGTTTCTGCTGTTTACCTTCATCCTTCATCCTTCATCCNNCCCTCCTATTTTGTTTTGTGGTATTTCTCAGCCTTGACAAAACTGGGAGGTAATCTCAGTACTTGGTAGCTGTCCTCTATAGGGTTGAGGTGTCAGGATAACCGTACCAGTTTCGTCAATAATCCAACCCTGTGCTTCGATCAGGGGTTGGTTGTTGGTTGGTGGTTAGTGGTGAGAGTGGGGGAGCTAGTTGGGATAAGTTGCGGGTATCTTGCCAGACGGCTCTGCCGCGCAGATATTGGCTGGGATGATCCGGGATACCACCGCGTCCGGCGATCGTAAAACTATTACCAGTATCAGCCGGACAACCTGCGACTATTTGATTGGCTGGATCGGAGAGATTAGAGGGCAATTCGATTAATCCTCTGGCAGGATCAACATCTGGGGTGTTGAGGGTGATGTTGCCATTAATGCCTAATTGAGAACTGGCGGTAATATCACTTAGAGGGGTCAGTTGTTCGCTCACCTGTAAGCCAAAAATGCCTTGGGCGGTTAGGGTGATATTGCCCCCATTGCCAGCAAAAGCATTGGCTGTAATATCACTGTTTTCTTGGGGCACTGCCAGGATAAAGATCGGATCTATGTCAATGTTGCCACCGTTACCACCGCCACTCTCTTGAGTGCCAGCACGGGTAGAGATTTGAGAATTATGGCGCAAAATCAAAAAGTCGGAGATGCGCATAGTGATGTTGCCCCCTTTGCCAGAGGTACTTGTGGCAGTGATGGCACCCCTGTCGAGGAAAACGGAACGGGCAGTAATGTTAATATCGCCGGCGTTGCCCTCACCGAGAGCACTCACGGAAACCGCAGCCCCATCGCGAATGTTTAAGTCGCCCGTGGGAATATCAATCGTGATGTCTCCGCCATTGCCAGAAGCTGTTATTGCTGAGGAGGCAAATAAGCCCGTAGTGAGGAGTCTGCCGGAGTTGTTGGGATCGAGCAGGTTAATGGCATCGGTAGCTTTAACGGTTAAATTTCCGGCTGTCCCAGAGCTGAAGGTCGTGGTTAACACCTGTGCGCCGCCTTTAGCTGTGAGTTGGCGAGCTGTTAAATTGACATCGCCGGAGGAGGCATTGGTAAAGGTGCCTGTGCCCAACAGGGAGTTATCCAACTCTAAAGTATCACTGGTATTGATCGTAATGTTGCCCCCCTCTCCTTCACCCAGAGTCGTGGTAGCGATCAGTGCGCCATCGCGAGCAATGAAGTTAGGAGTCTCAATGGTAACTATGCCAGCTTGCCCTTCCCCTGCGGTAATGGTAACGATCCCTTGGTTAAAGTTAGTCAAACTCAGAGTGCCGTTGAGAACGGGCAGGATAATTTGCTGTTGCAGGGCATCATAGCCTGCGCCAATCAGTTCGACAGAGGAGGAGGCGCGGATGTTAATATCACCTCCTTTACCAGAACCGATGGTCGATGCGTTAATGCGACCATTATCTAATCGCAGCCTGTCGGTATTGATTTGGATCGAGCCTCCTTGTCCTTGACCAAGTGTACGTGTGGATATCTGTCCCCCCTGCTCAATATTCAACTGCTCGGCGGTAATGTTCAATTCCTCAGCATTTCCCATACTTAGAGCTTCGGCGTAGAGTCCACTGCCAAAGCTACCATCGGGTGAAGTGCCAATTAGCTCAATTAATTCGGCATTCTTAACTGTTAAAGTGCCGCTATCTCCATCTGGAGTTGCGCTATCTCCATCCCCTAGCGTAGTTGTGCCAATTCCAGGGCCATTGCGAAGACTTAGGCGTCGAACTGATAAGGTCAAGTCCCCACCTTTTCCGCTACCAAACGTTCCCGTCACAATGCTGGCACCATCTGTAAGGTTGAGTTGGTCAGCATTAATCGTGAGATCCCCTGCTTTCCCCGAACCTAGAGTGATTGTCGTTATGCCGCCCTTACCTTGCAAAAATACTTCAGCGGCGTTAACGGTTACATCTCCTCCCTCACCTATAGTGGGAAAAGTAGTAATCCCAGCCCCATCCCGAATGGCTAAACGCCCAGTATTGACCGTCAAGTTTCCAGAGTTGCCACTTCCTAAAGCAGATGTGGACATACCCGTTTTAATTTCAGTTACTAAACTAATCCCTTGGCTGGGAATAATGGTAAAGGCTCCGGGTTGGTTGCCGATAATCTCCACTGACTCTGAGGCATTGACAGTTAAATCTCCTGCATTGCCGCTGCTAAGTAGTCCCGTACTCGTAGCGATGCCAGTGGCACCGATCAGTGGATTAGCATTGGGGTCGAATCCAGGAATCAAGGTTGGGGTAAAATTGGGATCGGATTCTTGGATAATACGCAAACGACGAGTATTTAAGGTTAAGTTCCCAGCATGGCCACTACCGGAATAGGTCATAGGACCAAGACCACTATTACGCAGCACAATTTCTTCTGCCACGTTGAGTTGCATCCCTCCTCCCTGGCCTGCACCTGCTGTTAGTGCAGTCACAGAAGAATTATCTAAATTGATTGACCTAGCGGTGAGGGTGATATCTTTGGCTGTGCCAGGGCCGAGGATGGCGTTGGCGATGGCGGTGTTTCTGGCCGAGAGGAGGCCGCCACTAGTTAGAGCGATCGCTCCTGCTCCTCCCCCAAAGGAAGTGATATTACCATTAATACTCAGATTGCCTGCGGCAGTAAGCGAGATGCCTCCAGCTTGTAGCAAAGCATCGGATAACATCACATTAGTTGTGGCGATCGCACCACCTGTACTAGTAACGGCGATATTCCCCCCGTTACCGATATTGCTCCTACTATCTAAAAGTCCAGTGGTAATATCACCCAGAGCCAATAGGGTGATGTTACCCCCATTCCCTGCTAAACTCCCAGTTTGGATCGTCCCATTAGCGGTATTGATTTGGCTGGTTTGGTCAAAGATACCTGAAGCAATAGTGACATTCCCACCATTGGTTAAAAGCCGAGAACCTGGACTCATGAAAAACTGAGCTAGGCCAGGGTCTCGCTCCACAGCTAGGGCATTTTCGTCGTTAATCTTAGCTGTCAAATTCCCACCATTGAGGGCGATGGTGCGGTGAGGGGCAATAGTGAGCGAGCGCCCCGCCAGAAAAGTTAAACTATTTGCCGTAGTTGTGCCAATATCATCGTTAACGATTATGTCGTTATTGGCCTGCAAAACTACATCAGTGGTGAGCAGCAGTCCGCTCACAGCCAGACCGCTAATGGGACCCTCCGATTGAATCAAAATATCCTTGGGGTCAAGTAAGAGCGTTCCTACTTGACCCCATGCTGCCGTGGTATCTACTGTTCCACTAAATTGCAGGTTTGTCCCTGATACTTCTACAAAACCACCATTTCCTGAATTTGCTCCCCCACGGGCACTAATATATCCGTCGAAGTTGGTTGTGCCTTGTGACTTAATCATGACATTACCGCCATTACCCTGGTTGAGGGCATCTGCCCTAATCCTGACACTAGGAGCGATGTTGATTTGCTCGCCATTGCCCATCAATACAGTGCCACCACCTGTAGGTGAAGAAACATTAATACTGGCATTATTTAGTAAATTCACCTGATTCCCTAGCACCTGAACTGTGCCTCCAGGTGCTGTTAGATTCCCAGTGCTAGTAACAGTATCTGCTTGTAAGGTCAGAGTTTGTCCGGTGCCTACTGCTAAAGAACCTTGATTGCTAATTTCTGCTGGTTGAGAGCGCAGGGCGTTAAGAAATAATACCCCTGGCTGTATATTTAGTAAGGTACTGGTTTCGGGTGCCCTGGCACTGAATAGTCCTGCCTCTCCCAATTTAATCCCATCTGCGGTACTAGCAATAAAGGAGCCAGCCACATCTAACCGGGCGTTTGGGCCAAAGATAATCCCGTTGGGATTAATTAAAAATAGATTTGCCGTCCCCTCTACGCCTAAGGTGCCCAAGATATGAGACAGGTTAGTACCAGTGACGCGGGTGAGGATATTGGTAATACCAGCAGGGTTAGCGAAGTAAACCTGCTGGTTGTTACCAACATTAAATTCACTAAAACTATGGAAAAGATTGCTACCACGACTGGCTCCCCCTCCGATTAACTCTTGTACACCTTGGGGCATGACTGTTGAATTCTCACTACCCAGGGTATTATCCGGAATCAGTTGAGCTTGAACATTTGATGAAACCGCTAAATTAGTTAAACTAAGAGTCAAACCACCAACTAAGAGCCACCGCTGCCAAACCATTTGACTCATTATTATTTTCCCCCTGCTTGCTGGCCTTGCCTTTACTTATATATCGTCAATACCAATATGCGCATAGAACAGCGCCAGGTTCCTCCAGGAATATGGCAATATACCGATGATACGGAGATGGTACTCTCAATTGTGGAGACGCTATAGCAGACGTTGGTGAAAATCCAACAGGAAGTCGTTGTACCGCTAGACGGCGTGGTTATGCATAGGTTTGCATAGATTATTTTTAGCGGTGTGAAATTGATTAAGCTGTTGAAGAGTGTTGATCGCCTTGGGAACAAAGGAGGAGCGCGTGTCCGAAGTTGTGCTGTTATCTGATGTCGGTGCCGACTATACTAAGCTGCGTGCCCTGCTGGTAGCTAGTCAGTGGAAAGAGGCTGATGAGGAAACTGGACGGATCATGCTCGATATTGCTGATCGCGAAAAGGAAGGTTACCTTGACAGCGATGCCATCAAAAAATTTCCCTGCACTGACCTAAGAACTCTTGATGAGCTTTGGGTAGGATACTCAAAAGGGCAGTTTGGGTTTAGTGTTCAAAGGCGCATCTATGAAGAAGTCGGAAAGGACTTCACTAAAATGTGCGATCGCATCGGATGGCGTCAAGCAGGAAACTGGTTAAATTACTCGTCACTTATTTTTGATACCAATGCCCCCCTTGGTCACCTGCCTGGTGGGGGATGGATTGGGTCGTTTTCGGGTTTGGGGGGGATAGGTGTTATGAGTAGTTGGTGGTATTCTTATCTAGCTTCAAGACTTGAAAAGTGTAATATCTAAGCTTTTGGCTTTGGCGATCGCGAAACCCAACAGGTAAACCTTAGAGTTGGGTATCGTGATCAAGAGCCTCACCTACAAAGTGATATGCTCCTGATCGCAATTCCCTCAAGTCTCCACACCATAAACTTTACCACTTGCTAAAGGGATATTTCACTAAATTCGCATTAAAATACCTAGAATCGTCGGACACTTCCTTACCAATCCAGTCCGGTAATTCAATTATTTGATTTTCATCGGTTAGTTCCACTTCCGCTACAATTAAGCCTTGATTTTCTCCGGCAAATTCATCTACTTCCCAAATCAAACCGTGCAATTCAATTTTGTAGCGAGTTTTTTCAATCAGGGGGCGATCGCACAAATTGTCCAGCATTTCTCGCGCATCCTCTGCGGGAATGGGGTACTCGTACTCCGCCCTAGACACTCCAACTCTCAACCCTTTAATTGTCAGATAGCATTGCTCTCCCACTAGGCGTACTCTCACCGTAGTGTTATTTTGGGTGGCAATATACCCTTGGTGATAGATAGTACCCTTTCCCAGAGTTCGCCATTCATCGCCTTTGACTAAAAATTTGCGCTCTATTTCGGTTGCCATAGGTAAGAGTGATAGCGTTAGTTTAGTTAATTATCCCGAACAAAATTGCGGTTATACTGATTATTGACAGCTACTGGATAGCGTTGCCCACAGATAGTAATAATGTCAACTCCTTGGTTTAAAATTAAGCTAGTGGACAGAGCAGGCTTGCTCCGGCTGGGTATATTAAGTATCATCCTCTCTATTGCGATCATTTGGGGCTGGTTCGTCATGATTCAGATGCCAGGAACAAGCTACCAGGGGGAACTACCACCGCTGTCTCAAAAGGAAATTGCCTTGCAAGATGCCCTGCGCTGGGATGTGGAAAAACTGGCGGGTGAGATTGGCCGACGCAACTCCATCTATTATGAGGGTCTTACTGATGCAGCTAATTTCCTCACAACCTCATTGACACAGGTAGGGTATCAGGTTCACCGACAAGCATATGCTATTAACAACCAAACCTACTACAACCTGGAAGTAGAAATTCTCGGTACTGAAAAGCCAGATGAAATTGTGGTTATTGGCGGTCACTATGACTCAGTCTATATCAGTCCTGGTGCTAACGATAATGGTACTGGGGCTGCCGCAACATTGGCTCTGGCTCGTCTATTTGCCGATAAAAAGCCTGCTAGAACCCTACGGTTTGTCGCATTCGTCAATGAAGAGCCACCTTTTTTCCAGACCGAAAATATGGGCAGTTTAGTTTATGCCAAACGCTGTCGCGATCGCAACGAGAAAATTGTCGCCATGCTCAGTTTGGAAACGATGGGTTATTACTCTGACGAGATTGGCTCTCAAAAATACCCCTTCCCTCTCGGTCTTATCTATCCTGTGCAGGGAAACTTTATCAGTTTTATTGGCAATACAGCTTCTGGAGGATTAGTCAGAGATGTGGTAGCCTCTTTCCGCCGCCAAGCTCAGTTTCCATCCGAAGGTGCTGCCCTTCCTAGTATGATTTCTGGGGTTGATTGGTCAGACCATTGGTCGTTCTGGCAGCAAGGTTATCCGGGTCTCATGGTCACCGATACTGCACCCTTTCGCTATCCCCATTACCATACTACAGAGGATACCCCTGATAAAGTTAACTACGACCGGCTGGCACGGGTAGTTGCTGGTTTAGAACAGGTAATTGCTGATTTAACTTGAATCGCTGGCATGAAGAACACATATGTATACTGAAGGCAGCGCTAAATTTGTTGTTGGTAATGCCTTCTACCGTCCCACCAGCCAGATAGCTAGAGATTTAGGTGTGATCGCCGCAGCAATTTACCGGAGCGATACAGGCCATTTGAGAGTATTGGATGCAATGGCAGGTTGTGGCGTTCGCTCCTTACGTTACTGGCAAGAGAGCCAAGCTGACTGGGTTTGGCTCAATGAGGGCAACCCAGACCTAAGCCCTATTGTCCAGCAAAATCTCAGGGATGCGATCGCCTCTGGCTGCTGCCAAATCACTCATCTTGACGCCAACCAGATATTTTTCGATTGTTATAATCGCTCTGACTACTATGACTTAGTAGACGTTGATGGCTTTGGTTCTCCAGCCCCCTATCTCGGCACCAGCCTCTGGGCGGTGAAAATCGGCGGACTACTCTACCTCACCAGTACAGATGGGCGCACAGCCACAGGTCACTCACCCTCTAGTAGTTTAAGCGTCTATGGCGCTTATGCCCGCAATCATCCTGCTGCCCACGAGCAAGGCTTGCGGCTTTTGATTGGGGCAGTACAACAACAAGCGGCGGCAAAAGGCTTGGGTATTGAGCCAGTATTTTCTCTGTTTTTAAATGCAACCTATCGAGTGATGCTGCGTTTAATCAAAAATCCGTCCATAACCGCACAAAACTACGGATTTATTGGTTACTGCCAACACTGCGGCTCCTATCAAGTCGTTTCTTGGCGTCAGCTAGGGCGTGTCGTTTGCGCTCATGATAAGCGTCCCCTCACCCTTAGTGGGCCAATGTGGTTAGGTGCCCTGCATTCCCGACAGCAGTTAAAACTTTTTGTGTCATTAGCTCAGCATTGGAAATGGTTCAAGTGCCTAGAGTTACTTCAGCTGATGGAGGCTGAGGTTGATTTACCACCATACTTTTATACCTTTGGAGAAATTGGCCGCCGAGGAAAAATAGATATCCCAAAACGCGATCGCTTAATTCAGGGTTTGCAGGAGCAAGGTTATCGTGCCAGTTTAACTCATATTGATGCTCAGGCGATTAAAACCAATGCGGACTTGCCTAGTTGCATTGCTGTGGCACGTCATATCATGTCCGGTTGATTCAGCATAATAAAACCTGTCGCAGGGCGGGTTTCGACTTCGCTCAACCATGAGTTTTGATTTAAGGCATATCTACGGGGCCCACAATATTAGTCGCTAAACCCGCCCCTACAGATATTGCGGACGTGATATCGGATCTAATCGGGGTAAAATTGAGGTTTTGAATTTTGTAAACTCAGGTCTCGATCGCTTCATGCTGTCCTTTTTGCCAATTTTTCCCCTTGCCCAAGCAGTTCCAATACCTTCACCACCACCAGCCTCCCAAGAACTGGTCAAACCTCAGGAGGTTCGTACTTTACCAGGGCAATTGGATCATGTCCCAGTATTTAACAGTAACAGTCCGGAACTGGTACTGAAAGAGGGTATTTTACTGTCTACCTTTCCCCCTAACGGCAAAAGTAACCCAAGCGCTCACTTAAATTTTCCGTTTCAAGGACGTTTTGATATCTTTGCCCATCACATTGCCAAAGCTCCCACGCCGGAGGATTTGCGTACTCTGTACCTAGGTATCATCCTGCACAATCCGGGTAACCAGCCAGTAAGAGTAGATATCTTGCAAGCAGCAAGTTACCTGAGTCAGCCCGATGCACCCTTTATTGATTTGCCACCCCAGGTGGATAATCGAGATGGTACAGTCTATGCTGGCCCTGGTAGTCGGGTGATGAGCGATATCTTACGCGGGCGTCGGCAGGCTGATTTCCCCCCTTACTTGGTAATTCCACCTCAAGAAAGCCGCATGTTACTGAATCTACCAATCCCCGTGCGAACGTTGGAACCACCTCTGAACGGTCGTTCTACCTTGATGCGGTTGCACAGTGATGGCATGGTATATGTGGCTAGCCTTGCTCGGTATCCTGAGGCTAATAGCGTTGAAGTAGCCCCGACATTAGCAGAATGGCAGCAGCTACTCGATACAGGGGACTTAGCTGGACCTCGCGATCGCGTTCCCACTCCTCCAAACGCTACCACCGAACGCATTATCTACGGTCGTGTTGCTGGTGTTGCCCGAGGTTCAATATGGCAAGCGGAGTTAATAGATAACCCAACCACTCGGCTTTTAAAAATTCCCCAACCGGGACAAGCTTTTTCCTACGGACTGAGTACCCTCCCTGGCGGACTATTAGGTACGAGTCAAAGTCAAAGTGCCCCTCTCCTCGTGCGCTATCCCGACACGGCTTATTTTGCTCACGGCAATTATGGTGTGCAATACAGCCTCACTTTACCTCTGGTTAATCCCACTAGCGAGACTCAAACGGTTACCCTATCGTTGCAAACACCGATCAAACAAGACCAACTTCAGGGTGGGTTGCGCTTTTGGGAACCACCAGCCCAGCAAGTCTTTTTTCGAGGCACAGTGCAAATTCGCTATAACGATGATACCAGATTACCTCGAACTCGCTATTTACATTTAATACAGCGACGTGGTCAGGTCGGGCAACCCTTGGTAACGCTAACTATGCCACCATCTGACCGACGCCTAGTACAAGTGGACTTTCTTTATCCTCCCGATGCCTCTCCACCACAAGTTTTGACCATTGAGACCCTAGTGCGGTAAAGGCTCCAAGGCAGGCAGCTATGCAGCCCACCTTCGGCACCCGGAACTGGCACAATCCGTTTTTTAGGAATGGGCTTACCCTGCGGGTACGCTCAGGGATTACCCATTACCCATGACCCATTACCCAAGAGAACCTCTTCCCTGCAACCGAATTGAGCTATTATACCATCAAGGGTTACCGATAAGAATGCCGTGTTGAAATCGTTTTTTGTGAAACTGTTCCGACTTGTTGTTTTGAGTGTACTCATTGCTCAAGTCACTTTTAGCAGTGCCCTAGCTGAAGAAACTCCCGCTCCAGAGGCGGTTAATACTCAAGCGCCAGAGGTTGTAAATACTCCAACCCCAGAAGCTGTCAATGCCAGTCCAGTTGATGTACCAGTCCCGGATAAACCAGCCGCAGACAGCAGCAAAGTCGCCCCTAAGGTCAAAAAGAAAAAAGCACCTGTAGTGCCAGCGCCTCGCTTGGCCTATCCCCGGCCTCCTCATCCATACAATATGGAAGCGATCGAAGAATTCAATACTGAACTGTATGGCGAAGGAAATTGAACCTTGCCTCTCATCCAACAGATTTTAGATTGGCGCTTTTAGATTAAAAACAACATTTGTGAAACTAGCTGACAAGATTTTGATCTCGTCAGCTCAAAAAGATTGTGGGCGAGGTGTGCCTCGCCCACAATGCTATCTTGGTAAGCGCAGGTAATGAAAGTTTAGACTGCTGTGGTATCCATGGCTAAAAATAGTAAAGATATTTGTAGTTTTATGCTACTTATTGACCTGAGGAGGTATTCTAAAAGAATGCTTCTATAAGCCCCACAGTAGTAAAAGCTTTTAAGGCAACTGACATCGACCACTTGTTTTAAGTGGCTTAGGTGTTTTTATCTTCTTGCAAAGCCCTAGTTTGACTAGGAATTTTAGATTTTGGATTTTGGATTAAAAGAGGTTTTAGCTTAATGTCCTACCCCTTGAGGGTCGAACAAATCTAAAATCCTAAATCTAAAATCTAAAATAGATTGGCTCTCCTCGCTTTAGCTATTGCTTGTCTATACTGGATAAGCATAGTTAAAATTATGAGAAATCGTCTGCAATAGCGCACAGCTTGACTTTGAGTCGAAGAGTGAGGTTTTTATTTAAGGCGATCGCCCGCCCCAATAATTAATTAACCGTCAAAAGTACTAAAGAATGAGGGATGAAAGATTTCATACTTCATTCTTTACACTTCATAATTTATGTTGCCTGGTTTCTAGGCATCTCACAAAAAGGGGGATGAATATTGAACATCCTAGAGTTTTCCCTACTGATTTGGATTGGCTCGTTTACCGCTGGTTTTTTAGGGGCACTAACTGGGTTAGGAGGTGGAGTAGTAATTGTTCCCCTCTTAACTTCAGTATTTGGAGTTGATATCCGATATGCTGTCGGTGCTTCTTTAGTGTCCGTAATTGCTACGTCTTGCGGAGCAGCATCTACCTATATTAAAGGAGGCTTTACCAATCTGCGTATTGGTATGTTTCTGGAAGTAGCAACGACAATTGGCGCTTTAATTGGAGCTTTGATTGCCACATTTGTTTCTGTTAAAGCGCTGACGATCGTGCTGGCTATTGTCTTACTTTATTCTGCCTATTTATCACAACAACCCAAACCCGAACACTCTGAAGAGTTAGCACCTAATCCTCTAGTAACCCATCTCAGACTGAATGGTACTTACCCAACTCCTGAGGGAGCGATGTCCTACAACGTTCATTCTGTTCCCATGGGATTTGGTTTGATGGGGTTAGCTGGATTACTTTCCGGGTTGCTGGGTATTGGTTCGGGAGCGTTCAAAGTACTGGCGATGGATCAAGTGATGGGTCTCCCATTCAAAGTTTCTACAACTACCAGTAACTTTACAATCGGCGTGACAGCCGCAGCGTCAGCATGGGTTTACTTGGCACGAGGTTACATCGATCCGGGACTATCAATGCCTGTGATGTTGGGGGTACTACCTGGTGCCTTATTGGGAGCAAAAGTCCTGATCGGAACCAAAACTCAGATTTTAAGAATCATCTTCAGTCTTGTCCTCGTCCTCATGGCGTTCAAGATGGTATACAACAGTCTGATGGGAAGCCTTTAGTATGTATCAAATTGATGTCGATCGCTCTCAAGAATTACATTTAGTATCGGTTGAACGTAAAGCCGTTGCCTCCCCCTTACAGCAGGAACCCTCAGACAGCGTTGGCGATCGCATTAGCGAAGCCTTCTGGGAAGAAGTAACGTTAGAGGTTAGTAATCAGAGGAACCTGACAGAACTAACCAGCGAGAAGAAATTCGAGCAGTTCATCAGTAACCTGCTCAAATACGGAGTTCTGCTATCTAGTGCGATAGTCTTGGTAGGAGGGATTCTGTACTTGATTAGCCACGGTACTGAACCAGCTGATTACCAATTTTTTCTTGGAGAACCTGCCGCTTTCCGCTCTCCCAAAGGTGTGCTAACATCCGTTTTGTCAGGTAATCATACTAGCATAATTCAGCTGGGATTGCTGATCCTCATTGCCACTCCAGTTGCTCGTGTGGCATTTTCCCTATTATCTTTCCTCTGGCGGCAGGACTTTACCTATGCCATCTTAACCTTGTTAGTCATGGCTGGTCTAATTTACAGCTTCATCGGAGCCTATGTTTGACACTCCCCCGCTTCTACCTGTGTAGTGTATCTGGAACAATTGATCGGGAAATGCGATGAGTACTTCAGATGTTTCTTCAGAAGTCGTAGAACTACTCTCTAGCCTAACTGGACGCCATCTTACCCAAGACGAGATGACCCCTTCGGTTAAATTTTTGGCAGCTTTAGCTATTACCACCATGGGAGTCATGTTTGCTGACGGTACCGTAGAACCGGAAGAAAGGCAACTGCTCTCCAAAATGATTGCTGTATTAGTCCCCCCGGAAGGTAATGTCCGTCACATGATGCAGGTGTTGGTTTCCGGACTCGAAGAAAATCCTTTTTATCAAAATCCCCAGGTGTGGTTAAAACTAACCACTTCTCTTTCTGAATTAGAACGGGTATTGTTGCTTTCACTAGCCTTTGAAATGGCAGCGATCGATGCTCACATCGACCCCAAAGAGGAATCCTATCTATATTTAACAGCCAATGCTTTGGAAATTGACCCCCGAATTCCAGAGGTGCTAAATGCTTGGTTACAGAATCAATCTATTCCTGATGCGGCAGTTTGGGAGGAGTTACTCATCAAGTTACAACCCCAGCAGTTTGAGCATCTGGGAATTCGACTGGTCAGTTTGGATGCAGTTGAGATAGTGTCTTGTTTAGTAGGACGGCGACTTAGTCGGGTGGATATTACTCCCAGTGCTGTGTTTTTGCTCGCGTTGGTAATGATGACATTGGGAGTAATGTTTGCAGATGGTGAGGTTCAACCAGAAGAACAAAGGCTTCTTTTCAAAACCGTCAATCGCTTGATTCCCAATCGAGACGATGAACTGCGTCAATGGCTAAATAATGCGATCGCTACTTTGGAGTCCAATCCAGAATATCGTCATCCCCATAGCTTTGTTAAGTTGACAACAGCTTTATCAGGCTCGGAAAAGCTTTTAGCACTTGGTTTTGTCTATGAAATGTCGGCGGTGGATGGCATAATCGACCCCAAAGAGAAAAAGTATTTACAACTAACGGCTAATTTTTTAGAGATTGACCCCCGCTATGAAGCCGTGATGGCAGCAGGATTTGGGGGTGAAGGAATTGAGGATGAAAAGGCATTTACGGAGTTGCGTTCCCAGCTTAATCCCGAGCAATTTTGGTATTTGAACGCGGTGTTTGTGGATGCTGCTAAATATATCCTCGATTCTTTAGAGGTCTGTAGCTCCTAAATAGTCCATATTCTACTTTGTCGTTCTTATTGAACCCACCTTCCGCACCC
>DNXU01000266.1:22201-30460 GCA_003505715.1 Cyanobacteria bacterium UBA8803
AGGGGGAATGGAAAGAGTTTTTTTCTTAACCTCTGTGTTTGCTGCGCCGGATAGTGGTCTAGTCTGCGTTCAACACTTTACGGAACACAACCTTATCATCACCTGTTGCGTAGAAGTCACGAATACATGCCTCCTCTTCATAGCCACACTTCACATAGAATCTCCGTGTACGCTCGAAGTCTGGTAACCCAGATGTTTCCACTAGCAGCATACGCCCACCACGCATCATCAATGCTTGCTCGATGTAGCCTAAAAGTTTCGCACCCCGCCCTTGCCCCTGACGGTTGGGGTGAATTGCAATCAACTGCAAATTCCAAGTTCTGTCTGTCATTCGCTCCGGTTCGCAGTAGGCAACGCCTACTAGTCCATTGTCATCGTCAGTAATCCAGAAGGGTTCTGTGTCACTGTTTCTTCCTAAAGAATCGGTCAACATCTGGCGCAGTAACTCTAACCCACTCGGCGGAAAAAGCCCAGTTGCATTTGCCAAGTCAATTAGAGCAGCCGTGTCATCAGGCATGGTTGGTCGAATCATGGGCAATAGTTATAGGATTACTCAACCAAATCGTTCATACTACATAATACTACAAAACACAGTTAGCTTGATTCTGAATACTCACAGATAACTTTTAGGCTGCTACCTGCACTGAACAGCTAGCAGCCTAACTAAGGGACTTCCAAAAAATTAATTATCCAGTCCATTAGGGCGAGTCAACTTATTTGGTCGGCAGAGTACTACATTGAAACAGCGACTCGCCCCTACATTGGATAATTTTTTATTTCTAACTCCTTAAGACAAGCAGCTAAATCCTCATCCGGTGTCGTAATCAGCTTCAGATTGTAGTTCTCCGACAGCAGCTTCAGGACATTCGGGGAGATAAAGGCTGGCACAGTCGGTCCCAAGCGAATATTCTGAATTCCTAGATAGAACAGAGTGAGCAAGATCGCCACAGCTTTCTGTTCGTACCAGGAGAGAATCATCGACAGAGGCAGCTCATTCACACTCACATTGAAAGCATTCGCTAAGGCTAGGGCAATTTGAATCGCGGAGTAAGCATCGTTGCACTGGCCGACATCCATCAACCGGGGAATGCCGCCAATATCTCCTAATTCTTTATCGAAGAAGCGGAACTTACCGCAGGCGAGAGTCAGCACTACGCAGTCTTTAGGCACTTTCTCCACAAATTCGCTGTAGTAATTGCGGACTGGCTTGGCACCGTCGCAACCACCGACGAGGAAGAAGTGACGAATATCTCCCCGCTTAACGGCATCAATGACTTCTCCGGCAACAGTCAGGACGGCGTTGCGAGCAAAACCTGTCATCACTTGGCGCGGTTCGCCATCTTCGGTAAAACCAGGTAATGCTAAGGCTTTTTGGATAACTGGGCTAAAGTCGTTAGGTTCTAGATGAGCCAGTCCCGGCCAGCCCACCGGGCCAAGAGTGAAGACCTTATCCTGATAATCATCATGGGGTGGCATCAGGCAGTTAGTGGTCATTACCACTGGGCCGGGGAATTTAGGAAACTCTCGCGTCTGATTCTGCCAAGCAGTACCGTAGTGACCGTAGAGATGGGGGTATTTCTGCTTTAAGCCGGGGTAACCATGGGCAGGTAGCATTTCGCCATGGGTGTAGATGTAGATGCCAGTGCCTTCAGTTTGTTTGAGCAGTTCTTCTAGTTCTTTGAGGTCGTGACCCGACACTAATATAGCTTTGCCTTGCTTTGGATTGAGGGGTACGGGGGTGGGCACTGGATGACCGTAAGTGCTCGTGTTCCCTGCATCGAGCAGTTCCATTGCTCGCAGGTTAATTTCACCAACCTTTAGCGCGATAGTCAGCCAATCATTGAGGGTGAAGTCTTGGCGATCTAGAGCAGCTAAGGTTTCGTGGAAGAAGGCATAAACTTCGTCATCCTCTTCACCGAGTTCTTGGGCGTGGTAGGCGTAGGCAGCGATCCCTTTGAGTCCGTAAATAATTGTCAGTTTCAGGGAGAACAGGTCTACGTTTTTGGCGGCCTTGCTGATAAACTCGAATTCGACATCTCTACCTTGTTGGGCTAAGCCTTCTAGGCTAGTAGCAGGGGTAAAGTCAGCTAGGGCTAACCCTCCTACAGTGGCACCGCTGAGCTGGATTTGGGCTTTTAACTTTTCCCGAAGAGCGATCGCTTGGTGGATATAGTTGACAAAACTCTCTGGGTTAAAGTTGACATTGGTTAAAGTAGAAAAGAGCGTTTCACAGGTAAAAACATCAGCGGCGCGGGTGCCTATGCCTAACTGACGAGCGCGGATTGCTACTTGCCCTAGTCCCCGCAAGCAGTGAAATAACAGGTCTTGTAGGGCATCGACTGCGGGACTTTTACCGCAAGCTCCCCATTGATAGCATCCTTGTCCGCCAGCAGTTTGTTCGCATTGGCTACAAAACATCAGTTAGGTCTCCTTAGACGTTTCCTCTATCTACGTCCACTCTAGGATTGTTAGAAATAAACCACCTTGACTTAAGTCAAGACTCCAGTAAAGGTAAATTAAACTTCAGTGGCGAATACTCAATTATCCGAACTTCAGGAATTTCTAGGGGATATTTCCCTGTGGCGGGGTATGCCGAAAGAGCAGCTCGATGCCATAGCCCAAATTGCGATCGCCAAAACCTATGCTAAGGGTGAAATTATTTTTGAGGAAGGGGAGGAAGGCCGGGGGTTTTTTGTGGTCTGTTCTGGACGAGTCAAAGTTTTCAAGATTTCCGCTGAAGGCAAAGAACAAATTTTAGGATTGTTTGGACCTAAAGACCATTTTGCCGAGGTGCCTGCCTTTGATGGCCAATGTTTTCCTGCCTCTGCTGCGGCTTTGGAGAAAAGTCAATTGCTGTTTTTTCCCCGCAGCGCTTTTTTGGGACTCCTAGAGCAGCACCCAACCATTGCGATCGCCATGCTGGCAATTTTTGCCCGTCACTTGCGGCAGTTTGCTAGGCTCATTGAAGACCTTTCTTTGAAGGAGGTGCCGGGGAGATTGGCCGCTTACCTGCTCTATCTAAGCGAGCATAACTGCACCTCGTCAGAAGTGGAATTAGATATGACCAAGGCTCAGCTAGCTGCTGTGTTGGGTACGATTCCAGAAACTCTATCGCGGGTTTTTGCCAAACTGGGTCAGGAGGGTTTGATTGCTATTAATGGTTCTCGAATTCAGTTGTTAGACCGCCAGCGTTTAACAGCCTGGGCTGAAGGGAAAAGATAACTTTTTTTGTAAAGAAAATAGAAGAATTGTGTAAAATCAAACCCAAAATGCAACTTAATTGAGAATAATTTTGATTATAGTTAAAAACTTTTCCCAATAAAAATTTAAGGAGGACCTGATGGTAACAGCAACTTTACCTAAACAGCAGGTCAAAATCGGCCCAACTCAACTGCTGATTAATAACGAGTGGGTAGAGAGTGCCAGCGGTCGCCGCTTCGAGACGATTAACCCTAGTACAGGTGAGGTAATCTGCGACGTTGCTGAAGCTGACGCCCCGGATGTAGATAAGGCAGTGCAAGCGGCTAGAACGGCATTTAATCAAGGGGAATGGCGTCGGATGTCTGCCCGCCATCGCGGCGAGTTACTCTATAAGCTGGCTGACTTGATGGAGCAGCATAAGGAGGAGTTGGCGCGGTTGGAAACCCTCGACAACGGTAAGCCTCTGACGGATTCACTTAATATAGACCTGCCGTTTGCGATCGCTTGTTACCGCTACTATGCAGGCTGGGCAGATAAGATCCAAGGTAAAACAATTCCTATTAACGGCCCTTATTTTTGCTATACGCGGCATGAACCGATCGGTGTGGTGGGTCAAATTATCCCTTGGAACTTCCCGTTGCTGATGCAAGCCTGGAAGCTGGCACCAGCGCTAGCAGCAGGGAATACAGTCATCCTGAAAACTGCCGAACAGACACCCTTATCAGCATTGCGGGTGGGCGAACTGATGATCGCAGCAGGTTTCCCGCCCGGTGTAGTCAACATTCTATCGGGTTACGGGCCAACAGCTGGGGCAGCCATCTCCCGCCACATGGATATTGATAAAGTCGCCTTTACGGGTTCGACGGAGGTGGGACATCTAATTATGGAGGCTGCTGCTAAAAGCAACCTCAAACGCATCAGTTTAGAACTAGGCGGCAAGAGTCCCAACATCGTCTTTGCCGACGCCGATATGGATGCCGCGATCGCAGGTGCCCACAATGCCCTATTCTTCAACCAAGGTCAGTGCTGCAATGCGGGTTCCCGACTGTTTGTGGAAGAAAAATGTTATGACGAGTTTGTTGCTAGGAGTGTCGAACAAGCCAAGCAGCGTATCGTCGGCGATCCCTTTGACCCCCATACCCAGCAGGGGCCGCAGGTAGATAAAGAACAGTTTGATAAGATAATGGGCTACATTGAGGCGGGACAGCGGGAAGGCGCTCATATGTTATGCGGTGGCGATCGGGTTGGCGATCGCGGATTTTTCATTGAACCCACAGTCTTCGCCCATGTTCGCAATGAGATGAAGATTGCCCAAGAGGAAATCTTTGGACCGGTGATGAGTATCATTAAGTTCAAAGACATCGACGAGGCAATTCATCTGGCTAACACCACGATGTACGGACTGGCAGCTGGTGTGTGGACTAAGGATATTACCAAAGCCCATGCGATCGCCAATAACGTCCGTGCTGGTACAGTTTGGGTAAATTGCTACCACGTCTTTGACACGGCTGCACCCTTTGGCGGGTTCAAGCAATCAGGTATTGGTCGCGAACTTGGTGAGTATTGCTTGGAGCATTACACTGAGGTTAAGACGGTCACGATCCAGCTGTAGGGGTTTGTTATCATCTAGTCCGTGAAGAGATCGTTTCTCTAGCGAAACCCAACACCTAGCCTCTTGTGTTGGGTTTCGTGCCTCAACCCAACAGTCGCTACAAAAACGAAGGCAAAAAACTTATGGCATTGCTAGATCACTTTCATCCGCCATTGAGTACTCGCCGTCACTGGCACGCCTTCCACAATGCTTGGGCAACCTACATCGCTTCAGATTTAAATCGTCAACTGCCAGAAGGGTATTTTGCTGAGCCGAATGTGCAATTTGGGATTGAAATTGATGTGGCAGCATTTGAGGAATTACCTGCTACTTCAGTTTCCCAGAATGTTGCTCAACTACCGACTGGTTCCAAAAAAGAGTGGATGCCTCCATTATCAATCTTGTTTCTCAACCAAAAGGAGACATTTCAAATGATTGCTCAACCACAACTTCAACTAATGGCTCCTCAAGAGTATCTGGAATGGGAAGAACTACAACCTATTAAGTACGAATATGTTAATGGGGAAGTATTTGCTATGACAGGGGGAACCCTTCCCCATAATTCCATTGCCTTGAATTTCGCATCTGCACTTAAAAATCATCTGCGAGGTAAAGGCTGTAAAGTCTTTATGGCAGATGCTAAAGTGGGAGTTTCGCAAAATGGCCCTTTTCACTATCCTGATGTGATGGTTAGTTGCGATCCGCGAGACCAAAAAGTTATCAAAGTTATTTATCATCCCTGTTTACTTGTCGAAGTTCTATCTCCTGCTACAGAGGGATTCGACCGTGGCAAAAAATTTAGACATTATCGTCAAATTAAAACTTTAAAAGAATACGTTTTGATTGAAGCCGAGCGCATGAATGTAGAGTGCTATCGAATTAATGAGAAAGGCAAATGGGAACTCACGGCTTATTCCCTTGACACAATCACAGCTGGCGGTACAGAAGTAGAAGTTGATTTTAGCAGTGTCGATTTCCGTTGTTCGATTTCTATGCTGTATGAAGATGTGGTTTTTCCTGAGGATAATCCAGGAGATTCTGATGATAACTAATTGAGCATATCTTATAACAGAAAGAGTTATTAGTCAAATATGAACGCGATTCCAGTTATTATTCCACAAAGCTTAAAAGTTACTCAGGAGCAGTTTATCCAGCTAGCTGCTGCTAATCGGGAGGTGCGACTTGAACGAACTGCTACAGGAGAATTAATTATTATGCCACCTACTGGGGGAAACACCGGAAAGCGAAATATTGATATAGCATTTCAGCTTCAGGCATGGAATCGTCAAGCAAAATTAGGGGTTACTTTTGACTCTTCTACAGCGTTTCAACTTCCTAATGGTGCAGATCGTTCTCCTGATGCTGCTTGGGTGAGTCAAGAGAGATGGGATGCATTAACACCAGAACAACAGGAAACATTTCCTCCTCTGTGTCCTGATTTTGTGATTGAATTACGTTCTAAGAGTGACAATATGGCACCTTTACGCAAAAAGATGCAGGAATATTTAGAAAATGGTTTGCGTTTAGGCTGGTTGATTGATGCAAAGAATAAAAGGGTTGAAATTTATCGACAGAATCAGGAGGTAGAGGTTTTAGAGTCACCTGTAAGTTTATCGGGGGAAGAGGTTTTACCTGGTTTTGTACTGGATTTGCAGGTTGTTTTTGAGCTTCATGCGCCAGGATCAACAAATATAGGGTAATTTCAAACAGGATTTCTGAGATCACGATTCCCCACCGATAGTATCCCATGTAGGGGCGAGTCGCTGTTTGAAGACATTAGCGCAAACGATATTATCACTTGACTCGCCCTGATTGACTATTCCCTACTCCCTGTTCCCGACTTCTGCCAGAAGTCTATTGCACGTTAAAGCGGTTCAGAATGAGAGTTTCGGTCATTTGGGCTAGGCGATCTAGCTTAGCTTTCTTTTCAGTTGCACTTTTCTGATAGCTACGTTTCCGCTGTAACGCAGCACGCGCTAAGTCTTCCCTATTTTGTTTAAGTGCTTGAACTGCTACCTTCTGCCAAACGTTCATCTCATCAACGGCATGGTTGTACTGAGGTTGCAGGTTATCCCAAACAACCTTAATATCTGCTAAAGCACGGTTCAATAACTGATTCGCTTGGTCTGGATCTTTTTCGTGCAAAGCTTCTTTAAGAGGTTCGTACAACTTCTCAGTATTCATCTGACTGATAATTGGCACAAAATCTCTAATTTGCTGACTATCACTAACACCCGTCTTGCACCAGGTTGCAAAGTGTTCGCAGTTATTAGAAAGTAAGTTATATTTCTTTTCTCCTAATCTACTTTCAGCTCGACGAACCACTACATCCGGGATAAAACAAGTTGGGTATCGCTTGGCATAGACAGTCTGACCTTGAGTAAAGGTTGACAAAGAAGTACGCTCAATCGTTTCACTCGGCTTGCGATAGTGGATAACCGTGCCATCTCCACAGTCAATGCCGTGATGCTCGTAGAGTCCATGAACGTTGAGAAACGGTCTGTAAACGTAAATTTGATCGCCGAGCGCCATAATTACAGGTAGTAAGGTGGTGAGGGAGTGTTTAGTTAAACACCCATAATAATTCTGTAGGGGCGGGTTTAGGGACTAATATTGAGAGATTTCACAGATATGCCTTAAATCAAAACCCGCCCTGCGGCAGGTTTTATTATGGTTAATCAACCAGAGATGATATTAGGGCGTCGCTTCAGGATTCCAATTGCGGATAGCTTTGAGTACCTGAAGCAATTGCAAGGCGCGATCGCTCTCTATCAAACTTAATGTTGGCATATACTGATATGTTAGCGCTTCCGCCTTAGCGACGTGGAACAACTGATAAGTTGCGCCATTGCTGACTAAACCCCACACCGCCGACTGTTGTGCCAAACTGCTGTAAGCATAGGTCAGCATTTGCGCAACTCCGGCAAATTCGGAAGCAGCTACGTTCTTACTTTCAACAATTAGCACCCAGAGCAAAGTTGTTGGCGATGTTTTAACCATCCGATTCACCGCCACGAGGTCAAAGCGTCCGCGAATATGGGTATCTTTATCTTCAATATAAATGTGCTGAATATCTTCTTCCACTCGTAACTCAATCGGCGCTCTGTGGTAGCCTGCTAATCTCAGCATGGGATTGATAGAAATTAGCCTTGCTTGCCCTTCTGAGAGTTGGCCACGCCGCAGATACCCTAAAAATTCTGCTCTAATTTGTTGCAGATCTTGTCTATCTAGGTCGGTGAGAGGCTCTAAGTTGAGGAAATCGTTAAAGTTGCCATCATACCTAGGTATGAAACCGAGTATAGTCTCAACTTCTTCTAAAGTAATCTCCCTAGCTCTGAGGGTAACCATATTTCCACTCCGTCGATCGGTGTAAAGACAAACCAGCAATAAAATTAGACAGGATTTATATCATGTCCGGTTGATTAACTATAACAAAACCTGTGGTAGGGCGGGTTTTGACTTAAGAC
>DNXU01000266.1:30687-40795 GCA_003505715.1 Cyanobacteria bacterium UBA8803
ACAACCAACAACCAACAACAACCTATTAACTATTTGGGCTTTGACTGTAAGTTGAGATAATACTCAAACCGCTGCCGCAGCTTTTCTACGGTGAGATTCTGAGTCCAATACTCCACCAAGGCATGACCAAAGGCCCAAGTGTTACGATCACCAGAGGCAGAATTTTCCAATAACAGCGGCCAAAGAGCTAACAGGTCAAAGTTCATGGTTTTGGAGTCGCCCGCACTTAAGAGGGAGAACAGCTCATAGGCCATCTGGAGTTTACCAATAACAATCGGTAACTGTTCGACCGGGATTTGTTCAGCTAGCAAATAGGCAAGAGTGGGCCGTCCAGTGGTGAGAGTGGAAATGAACTGGAGGATAGGACTTTTAAGCAGTGCCGTCAGTCCCTGGGCGGTTGCCATCTGTAAGGTGTAGCGATCGATGATCTTGGCGGCAGCGAGGGTACGTGCTTCTAGGTTACTTAAAAAGCGGGCGAGGCGGAGTTGCTTGGCAGGGGCGATCGCTTCTACCAGTGCCAGGGATAGCGCATCCACACCCCAGGCAGTTCGATCTGTCTTCAGATCGCCCGTCACCACAGGCAAAATGCGATCGCAATAGTCGCCCAATAGTTCAGCACGATACTCTGTCGCTTCCCGAATAGCCTTTTCTTTCGGACGATCGCCCCATTGCCAGTCGTAGGGTGGCTCCCATTCCCGGATTGGACGGAGACGATCGATCTGGGTAACGATAGTTATTGCAGGCAGGTTTTCCACCTCAGCCTTCATGTCTTTGAGAAAGTCTACATCCATTTGGAGAGCGGGATCGAGGGCAGGCGTAACTAAGAGCAACAGATCGGCATTGGTTGCCCAATCTAGCACCAGTTCCCGCAGATCGGTGCGGTTCACCTGTTCGTAACCCGGAGTATCCCAAAGCGTCAGGGTTTCCCCACTTTCAGACTGCCAGTGGTAATTCTGAATGCGATCGGTACTGGGTAATACATCGACTTCGGCGCGATCGGTTTGAAAGATGGTGTTAATCAGGCTGCTTTTTCCGGCTCCGGTGCGCCCTACGAGTAGAATATTGACAGGTTTTTGCTCAACTACCTCGGCAGGTTCGGCCTGAGTCAGGATTTCTCGCAGAGTTTGCGTCTTCGCTTTCGGTAGCGTAGGTGTAGTAACTGGCAATTCGGCGACGGGTAGGGTACTACCACTGTAGAGAGCGATCGCCTGCCGAGATAAGTTCTTCAGCGCAGCTTCTCGCAGCAATTGACTCAAATTCACCAACAGTTGTTGATTAGCTTGGTCAGTATAACGCTGGCTGGCTTGTTTTGCTATTGCTACAGCAGGGTTCAAAAGCCACTGCGCCCAGTTCCAGGCTTGCAAGAGTTTGCGGGCAGATGGCTCTAGCTTGCGGTAGACTTCATAGGCTTGGTAGGCTTGCCCAACCGTAACTTGATTGAGGGCAGGGGATAATTGCTGCATCCACCGATCTACCTCATCCACTGTACCCCGAATTAACCCGTAAGCTTGGGGGATGTAAATGTTGAGCAGGGGATATTTGACTTCCGGATGATAGATGTGAGCGATCGCCACTACCAGATCTTGGCAGCGCTGCCAGAAGGTTTGCCAATCTTCCCAAATAGGGCGATCGTCTTGTGCTGTTTTTAAGATATCTTGCAGGGCGGCTTCTGCGCGAGCGGTAACCCCACCGATTGGAGGTGACTCTATGCTATCGTTGTTAATCGGTTCGAGTTGTTGGCTCACCTGAGCCATAACAGCTTCGATCTGGGCGACTGCGGGTTTAGTCCATTTCACCAACAGCCAGCGCCAGCCGACTAAGATGAGAGTGAATACGCCCCAGATCCAATTAATGCCCCACTCGTGGATTTGCAATCCTGCCGATATCAGTAAGAAACTGACAATTGCTGCGATCGGAGTTGCTAGCACCAGCCACTGCCACAGTTGTAAGCGCACCATTATCCAATACTTGCCTCCCTTGACTGTCGGTTTTGGTGGGAGCGAGTCGCTACGGCAACCAATAGCTGTGTTAGTGGCGATCGCTCGTATTCTCCCAGGGTACTGGGAATGTAGCCATTCTACTTTTCCTAGTTTCCTACGATTGGCAAGACGGACAATGCTTCAGGCTAAATAAAATTGCTTGAGTACTAATCCCAAACGGGCAGCCCAAGCTTGTTCGTCATGACCGCCCATGCGATCTTCATACTTAAAGAGATTGACTCCCAACACATAGCCATATTCTTGTTGTAGCAGATCTACCATTTTACGCCCCCAGCGAGTTGCTTGCTGCTCGATCACAAAGTTATGAAATCCCCCCGTGCGCTGGCATCCCCAATCAATCCACAGACGAGGGCGATCGGGATTATCTGCTTGGAGATAGGGAGCTAAAGTTTTTATTAACGGCGTATTGCGAAGATTAAACACACCACCCACCCAAAACGATGGTGAGAGTGCGCCTACATTGCCAAAATATTGACCATGAACGCACCCTGTATAAAAAGCAGCTAATCCGCCATGAGAGGAACCTATAATAGTTGTCAAGTTGCGATCGCTTCTTGCCCGATAGTTGCTGTCAATAAATTGCTTCAAGCGCACCAGATAGCTGGCATACTCTGGCAATCCCCCACCTTCTTTTTTAAAAGGTGCTGACAACTCGTTGACATGCAGGTATTCGTGTGACCTGTTTAGAGGATGGATTGCCACTACAATCACTGGTGAAATAGCTGCCGTTTGATAGAGATTGTGCAGCGTTCTTGGCACCTCCCAAGAGTAGGGGCTCAAGCCATTTGCCCAGAAAGTTGTATTGCCATCATTCATATAAATAACTGGGTAGTATTGATGGCTGCTTTCATAGCTGCGGGGCAAAAAGATATGAACTTGGCGAGGTGCGTCACGGGTGGCATCAAGTTGGAGCTGATCGTAAGTGTGAAAATACCCGCTGGCATCGCCCTCGTCGTGATAGTAGGCGTTCTGTCCACCTAATGTAAAAGGATTACCCATTGCCGAGAATAGGTTGTTAAATTTTGTAAGGCATTCATCTATCCTATCAAGTCCGGCAACCTTATTCCCGTATGCTTATAGGGGCAGGTTAATCAAAGTTGTTGGCTACCTAGGGAAGATATCGATAGTCTCTCTACAATACCGATACCCACAGATATGATATCAGCCATCAGCCTTGAGCCTTCAAGACGATCGGGCAATTTCGTATTCAAGCGTCAATCAAGGGAGTAAGTCAAACTATGGTTGCAACTGAAAAAGAAATATTGAATTGTCTTTCTGGCGATCGCAGGATCGTAGATATCGAGCCTAGGTTTCAAAAAATTATTTCCAATATTGCTAAAGTTTTTGGCCAAGTCGCTCAAGTGAAAGGCAGAAGAGCAACCCATTCCTTTGGCAGTCTCGCCTTAGGCAAGCTGGAAGTTATCAAAGATATTAATATCCCTAAGCATAGAATATTCTCACCCGGAAATCAGTTCCCAGTTTTAGTCCGCCATGCCAACATTAAAGGTTTTCCCGATGACGCTATTCTGGATGGCCGTGGCGCAACAGTACGGATTTTAAAAGGTGCACCTGACACGCCTTTAGCCTCCTTAAAACTTGCGGATTATATTGTAGATATCCTCATGAGTACAGGACGCTGCTTTTTCATGAATAATGCGGCTTCCTTTAGCCGCTGGGTGGCTGCTTCTATGGAAGAGCGAGCCAAGTTATTAGTAGAATTTCCCAAAATCAAACCCATCTTCCATGAAATCATTCGCAATCCCGAATCTTATACCAAACTCTATTACTACTCTCAGACGACTTACTTATTTAAGTCAGCCGAAGATCCAGCCAAGAAATATTTATTGCGATACCGATTAATTAATGCCGACCGAGCGAGCGATACTGGATTTATCGACGAATCCAATCTGCGCTTGCCCTTAGATTATTTGCCGCGATTAGCCAAGGATTTCCGACCACCTAATTATTTACAGCAAGATTTCCGGCAGCGGGTACTCCAAAAAGGAGTACAATATATTTTACAAATTCAATTACAAGAAGTTTCCGATTCCCTAGAGGCAAATGAGATCGCCAAAGATTCCACAATTGCTTGGGATGAAGCCAAGTATCCTTTTCGCGATGTCGCCACGATTGGGTTAAACTCTATCGTGCCCGATGAGATAGCAGAACCGTTAGAATTTAATGCTTATCATGCACCCGATGACCTAGCTTTAATTTTGGCCTATTCCATTAAGGAAACTGCTTCTATTAATCATTTACGCTCGATTGTTTACGAAATTTCCGCTAATATGCGGAAATACCAAGTTCCCAGTGCAGAACTGGTAGATTGGGGGATAGACAATCAACCTCCCCTGAAAGCTATCTTTCCTTATTTTGGAACTAGCGGCAAAGATTTACCCCGATTCGATCCCCAGTACGATCTACCTCCGCGAGTAGCACCGAAGCCTCGCCTGGTGGCTAATATCGGACTTAATACCATCCCCGCCAAACCAGCTCCCCCCCTCCAACTGTTGGGAATTTCCGGTGTGAGCGATATCATCCAGCAAATGGCAACGCCCCAAGTCATGCCTGCCAATTTAAGCCGCTGCCGCCCCGATAAGTTTAGCGATACTTTCTTTGTCGAGCGCCGTCTGAATGGTTTTAACCCAGGTAAATTTAATCGGGTTGAAAAAAAGGATTGGCAATACGTTATTCGCTACGATTGCCGGAAGCATAAAGTTAAACCAGCAGGCATTTTACCTGCTGTAATTGAAGCCCGGTTTACTTTACAAGGGCAAAGCTTACAGGTACATTCAATTCAGTACGATCTAAATGGTGCCACAACTACTAATTGCCCTGGTGATGCAGATTGGGAATGGGCGAAACGCTTATTCAGAAGTGCTGAATTTATTTTTCAAGAGACTCAGGCTCATTTGGGACGTACTCACTTGAATATTGAGCAATATGCAATGGCTTATTATCGGAATGTAATTAATAATCCAATTAAGCTGTTGCTAGAACCTCATTTGGAGGGACTGCTGAATATCAATAAACTAGGCGCATCAATCATATTTGGCAAGACGGGAATTATTCCTCAAGCTTCAGCTCTCGATGAACAACAAGTTGAATCTCTGCTGAAAGAAGAAATTAGTCAGCTCAATTACCATACATGGCATCCTAGTACTCAAGCCCTCAAAGATTTTGTGACTAACAACTTTTTCGACCGTGCTGCCCTGGCAGCTTGGCAAGTCATAGAAAGTTATGTGGAAACTTTCTTTAAAAATCAAGAGGCGGGAATACTGGCATTATGGTCAGAGATTGAGAACATGTCGCAAGATTTAGTCGCTCATGCCCTACTTAAACCCAAATTAGGTACTCTGGCTATTGCGAACATTAATGACTTAAAGAAACTCTGCGTCTACGTCATCTATCATTGCTCATTTTTACACTCTTGGGTCAATTACAAACAGTATGAAGATGGCGGCGATATAGATTATGCTAGTATTGGCTTGTGGGACAGCCATCATTCTGCTTATAATCCTGTAGATATCTTGCAGAAGCATGTTCAACAGGTGGTGATCGTTTGGACTCTGTCTAACGTTCGCTACAATCCGGTTATGGAAAATGGCAATCCGATGCTAAAAGATTTATTTTGGCGGCGTCGAGATGAAATTCAGCCCGGTTTACCTTTGGAGTTACTCATGATGAGTATTCATATTTGAAGGGTAATATGGCAGATGTAGGGGCGGGTTTAGCCATTGAAGCGCGTATCTTACCAATAACTTGTGTACAAAACCCGCCCTGAAGGGGCTTGATCTCATGATATTATTCCTTATTTCCTGTTCCCTTAAACCTTTGTTGTGCCCCCTTAAAAGCTTCTTGCATCACAGATTGAATCTGCTTGGGATCGGGTTTTCTACCTCCCATTAAATCCCCAAAGTAGACGCAAGCTCCTTCGCCCAAGGCCCAAGTGTAGGCAGCTGCCCAAGATGCGGCGATCGCACTACCGAAACCGGGTAGAAATTTGATTAACTCCCGTCCTACTGCCTGTGCTAGGAAGCCGCCTGCGATCGCACTCACGACTCCCCCAGCTTGGGATGGGGTTAGCGTTTGCCCGTACAATCTTCCCAGTAGACCTACCATCGAAACTTGCAAGGCTGTCAGCACGGGCATGGTAGCAAAAGGAAGGGGGACAGCGGCGATCGTAGCTGCCATGACGGAAAAGGCTACCAGGTAACGGCGTCCGATATCCCGGTATAGATTGCCAAGTTGCTCACCAGCATCCTTATCTAATAACTGATAAATCGCCCTAGCTTCGGCTTCTGGTAGTAAGTCAGCCAGAGCATCTCTGAGGGCTTCTAAGCCATAAAATACCGGAGTATAGCCATCCTCTTCTAAGGTAAAGTCAATTGCAACAGCGCGATCGCACAATTGGGCAAACCCTTGCTTAATCGCAGTAAAGGCGCGGTTGACCTCCTCATAGTTGGGTGGATAGGCAGGATGATCGGCTGTAGCGGGAGGATACAGCTCATGCAAGCAGGTTACCACCAGCAGGCAGGGAATGTCGGGATACTGCTGGCGCAACTCAGTCGCAATTTGTCGCAGCGTATCGGTGGCGAAGTCATTGATTTTGACCGTCAAAATTAAGATTCTGGCACCCTGACTCGACTGTTGCAGATCCCCAACCAATTCCCGAGCGATCGCCTCAGTGTCCTGGTTGACATCGCCCAGTCCGACGGTATCGGTAAAAATGAGCAATGGCAGGTCATTAGATGGATAAGCATAGCGCTCGGTGTGTTGCGTGTGGGGACGAAATCCTTGACCGACAATCTGGGCAGACACTCCTGTCAGTCCCCGCACAATGGAACTTTTACCAGCTTGGGGTTTCCCGATCAAGAGGGCTTCAGTGGTTGGCAGTTTAGATCGCACCGCTTTCAAAATCTCTGCTACCTGAGTTTCGCTGACGCTAAACCACCCAACCACCGTTTGTGCTACTTGCTCGACGGGTAACAGTTGCATCAAGCGCCCGGTGGCGTCGTGCCAAGTACCAGTCAGGCGGCTCGTCCAGGACTGATCGACTGATTTGGTCATCATCCCATCTTTTGGTTCGCTCAACTGTTGAGAATCAGGTGACGGCGAGTCAGTATTGTGTGGCTCACTCATAGGGGCAGATAGATCTAGAAGAAATCCTGTAGGTTATTGAGGATTCTAAAAGTATCCCATGTAGGGGCGAGTCGCTACTTCAATAGTAATGGTGCCAACGACCAAATAACTTGACTCGCCCTGATTGACTTACCGCCGTCTACCTCCCACTGAACGTCTGCTGCCAAAACCAGTTGAGCGCCGACTGCCACTACCAAAACCAGTTGAACGCCTCGTGCGTGTGGGACTAGATTTCCCAGATCGGCGCAGCGTGCTAGAACCGACGCCCGATCCTGTAGAGCGATTGCTGTTGGGTGATGTTCTGCGTATAGAAGTAGAAGGATTTCTTCTAATTGTACCTGTCGTGCGGAAGGCTCGACGATTTTGCACTACTGGCGGCGGCGCTTTGTAGCGAGTTTGGTATCGCTCTACCGCTTGGTTGTAGGTGCTACCATATCCGCCAAACCCAATCATACTCCTACCTGGTTGATAGACGGGCGGTACATAGTAAGTTGGTCTAAACAACAAACTACCCAACGCTTGACCAGCTAATGCTCCAGCAAAGGGAGTCCAGAAGTTAGATTGCTGGCGGACTATTACTGTTTCCGGTTGACCGGTTTGGGGATTAGTTTGAGTTTCGGTGACGTTGTGGACGTATTCAATCCGAAAATCCTCTGTTAGGTGCATATCGGCCTGACCGTTATTAACAGACAAATAAGTTTTTTCGCCTGCTGCTATTTCAGCATCGGTAAGACGAGCTAAGCGCAAATTTGCCGTGCTAAATACTGGTGGAGTACCGGGTGGGGTATCCAGCAACATGACTGTGTATTCCCCAGTGGCATCATCATAAGTTACCTGCTGTACGGGATATTTGCCATCGCTTAACCGGGTGGTTGCAGAGGTATTGTTATTAAAAGTCGGGTTTGCCGATTGCCTGGGTGGAGGAGAACTACAGGCTAAGGTAGTCCAACATAAGGTTAAGGACATTAAAAGGATAAGAAATTTACGTGCCATAAAAGTGAATTTTTGCTATTTCTAAACAACGGTTATGTATGAGTTGAGCTATCTTATTTTTTTCATAGTCCGAAAAAATGCTCGAAGTCCTTTCTTCCTGTTCCCTGTTAAGAGTTCCCTTTTTAGCGATTTAGAGAGGAATCAGTTCAGGGAAATTGAGCAATACTTGTTCGTTGGTTAACTCATCCCCCAACCTGGCTGGGGAAAAGTGAATTTGAATAGCTCGCAAACGTTCCTGATAGTGGAGATTAATCAGTGTTTTTAGTCCGATTGTGAGGGCATCCATACTGGCAAGGTCAGTTTCTATTTCCGGAACCTCCCCTTCAGCAGCTATTGCGAGCATTACGACTAAGTTGCGAGTAACGGGCAAGGATAAGAATTCATCTTGCTCAGATAAGGGTGCGTTCAAGTCGGGTTCGCTGAGGTAGCGTTGAGCAGAGTCAGTAAATAGTTCCGTGACGTAATCTCCAGCTTCGCCCTCATCCCAAAAGACATCCCCTTCATTAGCCGCAGATTGCCAGTAAGTACTGTACTGTAAGAGACTCTGGCCAATGTCCACCAGTCCCTCTCCCAAAACTTGAAGGTCTCCATCGGTTTCAACTGCCTCCCGCGCTACGCGGTTGAGAACACCCAATAGCGGGGCGACTTCAGCACCTGCTAAATGGACAAACACCCGACAGACCACAAATCTGGTTTTGCCACTTAGTTTATTGAAGCGATCGCGCAAATAACTCATGATTGCCCCTTTTATTAGTTTCCCTAGAAACTCTAACAGGGTCGCCTACATGTCGTACTCTTCCGTTGGGGAGAATATGGAGATAGAGTTATTGCCTATAATAGAAATGATACAACACTTTAGATAGATTTTTAGAGATTATTAGTTACCACTAACCATCAATACAAGTTAAGCGATGCACTAGTAACAGCTTTGATGAATTACGCGATCGCCATTGACTATCTTAAGAATGCCGATCCGATCCTGGGGCAACTCATGGATCGAATTGGGGCGTGTCAATTAAGTCAGCACGAGTTGGAGGGAGACTTATTCTTTTGCCTATCCCGGTCAATTCTGCACCAACAGCTTTCTACTAAAGTAGCTAATATTATCCACGCTCGGTTTCTTCAGCTTTACCCTGATACTAAATTTCCTACTGCACGGGATATTCTGAATACGCCTGATGAAGTCTTCCGTAATATAGGGATTTCGCGCCCTAAAATTTCTTATCTGAAAGACTTGGCACGTCATGCAATTGACGGATTACCTACGCTTGAAGAGTTAGAAGTCTTGGACGATGAGGAAATTATTAAAATACTAACGCAAGTCAAAGGGATTGGACGCTGGACTGTGCAGATGTTATTGATTTTCCGTCTCCAGCGGTGGGATGTTTTGCCTGTGGATGATTTAGGTGTACGTGCAGGTATTCGGCAACTCTACAATCTTGAGGCACTTCCTGATCGCAAGACTACAGAAGCTTTTGGAAAAAAGTGGCAGCCTTATTGTAGTATTGCTTCGTGGTATTTGTGGCGTAGTTTGGAGCTAAAGCTAGTTACTTAGGGCTTGCACTTTGAACAAAAGAGAATCTCTTCGCGAGATTTGTTCGGAAAAAAAACTCAAGAACTAGCCAACCTCTGGAGTTTTTTAGCTGAGCTTGGCAATTTTTTTGGCATACTAATTCATGAAGAACCTTTATTATTATTGGTTGCACAAAGCTCGAAGCAACAGAACTGTTTTCCAGCATCCGTGTAGTTGATTAGCAGGTAATTCGCGAACTCCTCCGAGGCAACCATCAGGGCAAAAAGTGCAGTAGATGGCTTTTAGAGTCATATGATGTCCGGTAAATCACCCATAATAAAACCTGTCGCAGGGCGGGTTTCGACTTCGCTCAACCCTCGGTTTTGACTTAAGACCTATCTGCGGAGCCTACAATATTGGTCGCTAAACCCGCCCCTACAGATATTATGGGTGTTTGACC
>DNXU01000266.1:40830-43835 GCA_003505715.1 Cyanobacteria bacterium UBA8803
TTACCCATTACCCATCACCCATCACCCATTACCCATTACCCATTACCAAAAAAAATCTCGACAGATTTAGAGAATTAAGAAACAGGTAACCACCCTCCTGTTGCCCAAACTGCGATATTGGGTAATCGTTTGTTATCTTCAATCCATTTAGCTTGTTGTTCTGCATTCCAATAACGCCAGGGTATATGATAGCTCACCATCAAGCTATAGTCATAAGCTGCGCTACGACTTCCGGTGAGGATATGAGCCATAGCTTGAGCTGATAAGGCGCTCAGAGCATATCCAAATGGAACTCCATTTTGATGTTGCCATACATGGGCACACTCGTGTATGAGAGTGTCATCTGAGAATCCTGGCTCAAGTGCAATAATATTCCCTACTGTTCTCGATATACCATCTGGCGTACATAATCCACCTTCGCACACTCTGATTACCCAATAATTTAAATGGATACCAAAGACAGGCCGCAGAACTGATTTTTCGCGGCTTGACAAAGATCTACCAATTAAAAAGTTTGGCAGACCTTGTGAAAGTGGTCCAATTAAGGGTGGAAACTGAACATCTCTTTGAATCCTGGGAAGGACTTTTGATGTATGGATATATCCCGTCTGCTGCACCACATGGGTTAACTCATGCGCCGTCAACTCATTATTCCCTGGAGACTTCCCGGCTCCAAAGTAAATATCACTCCCATGAGTAAATGCCTGTGCGCTTAATTCCTGGTTCATCTGCACTGCTTCAGAACCCGTATGCACTCGCACAGCACTAAAATCAGAACCAAACCGGGGTTCCATAAACGCTCTCACTTCTGGTGCTAAAGCATTACCCCCACCCTTAGACGCATTCAAACGGCCTTCCAAATCACTAGATGTTTGGGTTTCCTCACCTTGAAATGCACGTTGGATCAGAGGATCTATTGCCACTGGTTCATCCACTTGCCTCTGTACTAAAGGCGTAATCGACTGTGCCAACGACCAAGTCTGAACCGCACTATCCTCTTCTTCAAAGCGCTGCACTTGAGGGGAAGACTCAGGGGGTGCTGACATCGACATTACCTGCATTGCTACTCGGTCAGCTTCTTGTTCGTAAGGATCTCCTGGCGCTCCTACTGTTAACTTAGTCTGAATCGGTGGCAAATCCTCTTTCTCTGCTAACTCCGCCTCACACTCAGAACACAACCGCTGAACCATCTCCAAATCTGCTCCCATCTGCACGCTACCTACTGGCATTGGCTGCAGGGGTGCTGGTTCTAAACTCCTCATCAGGGGATGGTTAGTGACCCAATCTATAGGCGATGGTGTCTCAGAAGGCATCTCCGGTTGTGCTGACTCCCCCTGGCGCTGAATTGACTCTGACTCAGTTGATAGCTGGACGCTACCTTCCCCTTCTAACTCTTCCTGGGGTGATGCCGCGTCCAAACTCCTCATTATGGGATTGTTCGTAATCCAGTCTGTAGGTAAGGGTTTGTAGACTGGCATTTCCTTGGATTCTCGCCTTTGTGCTAAGGGTTGAACCTTAATTGGCTGTGGCTTAGAGAGAGAGGTTTTTTTGTGAACTTGGGGACTCCAGGAGGAAGTTGGCTTTTTTACCTGCTCGTACATATCCCACCTCGGTTAATGCCAGAGATTAGAAGTACTCACAATATTAAATGATTAAGTTCCTGTACTGCACCCAACCTGTTGCAAAACTTGACCAATTGCGTTTGAGCGCCGACCCCATATAATTTGGCAAAATGGTTATAGTGGCGTTCTAAGTGTTACTCGCTCTGGAAATATGTCATACAGTGATTTCAAAACTATTGAACAAGCTGTTTCTACCCTGGAATTAACAGTTGAGGATATTCCCCATTTATTTAGTCAGGTTGCCCTGATTGAACCTTCTGCAAGGCTGAAGGAAACCCTAGACGAAACATTAGACTTAGCAGCCAGTATTAGTACAGAGAAAGCTCGGTCTGAATTGATTATCACCCCAATTTTACTAGAAATAAGACGGATATTCCACAATAAAATAGGTTATTTTTCGGGAAACACCTTTAATGTTGACGAATCAAAAGGGTTAACGGGTGCTTGTGATTTTATCTTAAGTGGATCGAGCAATCAATCGCTGGTTACTGCTCCGGTTTTAACCTTGGTAGAAGCAAAAGATAATGATATCCGCCTTGGGTTAGGGCAATGTGTAGCTCAAATGGTTGCTGCGCAAATATTTAATGCTCGTAAGGGGCGAGAACAGACCGTGGTTTATGGTGCGGTTTCAACAGGAACTAACTGGAAGTTTATCATGTTGAAAAACCAGCTAGTCAAAATTGATTTGACTGAATATTTCATTACCCAGTTAAATCAAATATTAGGCATTCTGGCTGAACCATTTAGAACTTAAGGTTCTTCAGTACTTAGTATGCTTCTTCCCTCATCTGAGAATTACGGTTTAGATCGCAACAGCGCAGCATATACGCTATGTGTTCTGCTATCATGCCCATCTGATGAAGCTTCTCCAATTCCGCCGCGACATCATGCCGCATTGCAGTGGGTACGTGCCCCGTCAACGTGGCAGCATAGAAGGGAGCAGTGAGCCTTCTGGTTTCGAGAGCTGCTGCCAAACCAATCAGGGCAGGGCGACTGAGATGGTGGAAAGGAGACATCAACCGAGTTCATCTGGGAAGAAAGCTGCTCCCATTCTCTCAACGGTATCCACCACAAGTGCCCGATCCAGAAATTCGTTACGACGTTCGCAGGAAGTCTCTGCAATCAGCAAACAGCTATGGCAGGCAGACCCGTGCAGGAAGCGTTCTTCCTGCATATTGTCAGGCTGATGTTGAGCGCAAACGGGGTCATTTGAACAAAGCTTCCCGAATTCGAGTGCAGTCGTTAAAGCGTCACCACTAAACCCGGTCGGTCTTCATCTCGTCCAACACGGCTGGTGGCCTGGATATATTCAGCAGCAGTTTTGGGTTGCCCTAACACCACCATCAAGCCTAAGCGGGTGATATCATGTCCGGTCAAACACCC
>DNXU01000444.1:0-2038 GCA_003505715.1 Cyanobacteria bacterium UBA8803
TCCCTCATCCCTCATCCTTTAACCATTAAGATTGATGACTATTGTCTTCTCTTCCATATACTCCTCAATGCCTCGGCGTCCTCCTTCACGCCCGATACCACTCTCCTTGAAGCCGCCGAACGGTACTTCATGGGTGTAGCCTCCGACATCATTGACTCCTACTAAACCGTAGTCTAGGGAATCACTCAGGCGCAGTATGCGTACTAGGTTGCGGGTAAATAGGTAACTGGCAAGACCATATTGGCTATGATTAGCTCTTTCTATTACTTCTTCTTCAGTAGAGAAGGTGAGGATAGGAGCCACTGGACCAAAGATTTCTTCCCTGCAAATTGGCATGGAGTCTTCTACATTGAGCAGTACGGTTGGGGGATAGAAATAACCGTTGGCGAAATTGCCATCGGTGAGACGCTGACCTCCCATTACTACCTTAGCTCCCCGTTCGCGAGCGTCCTCGACTAAGTAACTCACCTTGTTGAGTGCCTTTTCGTTGATCAACGGACCAATATGCATTCCTGGTTCAAACCCTTGTCCTACCTTAAGCTGATTCACCCGCTCTAGAAATGCTGTGGTAAATTGATCGGCAATTGTATCTTGCACGAAAATGCGGTTGGCACAAATGCAGGATTGACCGCCAACCCTGAGGAATTTAATTGCCACTGCTGCTTCAACGGCGCTGTCGATGTCGGCATCGTCAAAGACAATCAAGGGTGCGTTACCACCTAATTCAAAGGATACCCGCTTTAACTGACTAGCAGCTCGTTCCATTAGCTGCTTGCCAACTCTAGTAGAACCGGTAAACGCAATTTTTCTGACTGCTGGATGGGTGAGCAATTCTTCTCCCACAACTTCTGTTTGCTCGGTGGTAATAACATTAAAAACGCCGGGAGGAATTCCAGCATCACGGAGAGCAGCAGCGATCGCTAAAGCAGTCAAAGGCGTGTTGGGAGCAGGTTTGAGAACAACGGTACAACCAGCAGCTAAAGCTGGAGCAATTTTTCGCGTCACCATCGTAGCCGGAAAATTCCACGGAGTAATGGCTGCTACTACTCCAATTGGCTGTTTAGTTACCCAGAATTGCCTTGAAGTTGAGGGAGAGGGGACGATGTCGCCATAAGTTCGCCTTGCTTCCTCTGCAAACCAACCGAAATAATCTATGCCAAAGGCCACTTCCTTTTTTGCCTCTTCATAGGGTTTGCCATTCTCTAGAGTTATGAGACGGGCAATTTCACTAACCCTACCGCTCAGCACGTCTTGGACTTTGCGCAGTAGCTGTCCTCGTTCTTTAGCACTCACTTTAGACCAGAGTTTAAATGCCGCCTGAGCTGCGGCGATCGCTTTGCGAGTATCAACTCCTGTAGCATTGGGAACAATTCCTACCCTATTCCCGTCAGCTGGATTTTTCACTTCATAGGTTTGTTCATTTTCAGCTTCAACGAACTTGCCATCAATGAACAGCTGCCATCTTTGAGTTTCAAGCATACAAGTCTGGGTAGTCTCACGCCTAGAGATTCGGTTAACTATTGAAGCGCACAAATATAGATATCCCTGACTCATTCACAGTGAAAGCAGTAGGAATGCAGTTGCTGCCTACTGCTTTGATGCTGCGAGAGATCTGAATCTGTAATACGAGCGTATATCGCGTATTACGTTAATCATTATGGTATTCCAGCTCGCAGCCAATCGGCAATATAATTCTATCTAACTTTACCAAGTCTTTAAAAAGGAGCATCTGGCAGCGATCGCCAAGTTGCAATTGGTTGAGTAGGGAAAAATAAACTTTAGTGTCAATTAGTCAAGATGCCTGTAAGGGAAATCAAATAGGAGTATTTAAATTCTCCAAAATTTAACAACAGATGTTTGAGCGAGCCAGAGGCAAATCCCGCACCCTCTCGCGCTTCCTTCTCCCTGATTTGCCCAACAGCTCAATCGCTGTTTTAGCGCTAAAATGAAAGATTAAAGCATTGGACTAACCACCAATCACAGCTCTCCTGGCTATCTAGGATGGGTGATGGGTGATGGGTAATGGGTGATGGGTGAT
>DNXU01000444.1:2216-6706 GCA_003505715.1 Cyanobacteria bacterium UBA8803
ATTACCAATTACCAATCACCAATCACCCATCACCAATTACCAATTACCAGCCATTGATCTGTTTTTGAAATTTCAGGTGACTGCCTTTTCTGATGAGCGAGAGAACACTATTTGACAAAGTTTGGGACTTACATACCGTTGGCATCTTGCCTTCGGGCCAGACTCAGCTATTTATCGGGTTGCATTTAATTCACGAAGTTACCAGCCCCCAAGCCTTCGGAATGCTGCGGGAAAGAGGGCTGAAGGTGCTGTATCCCGATCGCACCGTCGCTACAGTAGACCATATCGTACCCACGGAAAACCAAAGGCGTCCCTTTGCTGATGACCTGGCAGAAGAGATGATGCAATCCTTGGAGCAAAGCTGTAAAGACTACGGGATTCGATTTTATAATATCGGCTCTGGCAATCAAGGCATTGTCCACGTCATTGCACCAGAACAGGGATTAACCCAACCCGGAATGACCATCGCTTGCGGTGACTCTCATACCTCAACTCACGGGGCGTTTGGCGCGATCTCTTTTGGGATTGGTACGTCTCAGGTGCGGGATGTCCTAGCCTCCCAAACTCTAGCTCTGTCTAAGCTCAAAGTCCGTAAAATTGAAGTCAATGGCCAACTGCCCCCCGGCGTGTACGCCAAGGATGTAATTTTACACATTATCCGTAAGTTGGGCGTGAAAGGTGGGGTAGGCTACGCTTACGAATATGCAGGCACCACCTTTGAGCAGATGAGTATGGAAGAACGGATGACCGTCTGCAATATGTCGATCGAAGGGGGTGCCAGATGCGGCTATATTAATCCCGATGCCGTAACTTTTGATTACCTTAAAGGTAGAGACTTTGCTCCCCAAGGTGAAGATTGGGATAAAGCTGTGGCTTGGTGGACGAGCATCCGCTCTGATCAAGATGCAGTTTACGATGATATCATCACCTTTGATGCTGCCGAGATGGCACCGACAGTGACCTGGGGGATTACTCCCGGCCAGGGAATTGCGGTTAATGAAGTTATCCCCACACCCGATACTTTACCAGACAGCGAACGAGCGATCGCCGAAGAAGCCTATCGGTACATGCAACTCACCCCAGGCACTCCCCTACAAGGCACCAAAGTTGATGTGTGCTTTATCGGCAGCTGCACGAACGGACGCTTAAGCGACTTGCGAGAAGCAGCTAAATTTGCCAAAGGAAGGCATGTAGCTGAAGGAGTGAAAGCCTTTGTCGTACCGGGTTCAGAACGGGTGAAACAGGAAGCCGAATCGGAAGGACTAGATAAAATCTTCCTGGAGGCTGGATTTGAGTGGCGCGAAGCAGGATGCTCAATGTGTTTGGCGATGAATCCCGACAAACTCCAGGGTAACCAGATTAGTGCATCCTCCTCTAACCGCAATTTTAAAGGCCGTCAGGGTTCGGCCACAGGCCGCACCTTACTAATGAGTCCCGCGATGGTGGTTGCTGCTGCCGTCCAGGGGAAAGTTTCTGATGTAAGAGACTTGTTATGAGTCGTGCGAAATCACTGCAATCGCAGTTGTAGAAGTCTTTAATCCTAATGTTCTGAACTGACGGCAATGGAGGAAATTAATGAACCTGAAGACTATAGCACTGGCAACGATCCTTGGCCTGTCTGCACCTGCGATCGCAGACGTGGCCCTCAACACTCATACTATTGCCCAACCGAGTGCGCCACTGGGAACTTTTACAGATAGCCAATGGTTGGTAACCATTGAATATTACGATAATGCCCTCAGCTACTATGGCGAAAACCTTATAACCGGTGACAATCTCACCCTCAGGGGGGCAACCATTGGCGGTAACCGTCAGCGTCGCATTTATACTTGGAATAACAGCGGTTACCGCTACCAAGTTAGTTGGCGGCCCAGTCAACCTGAAGTCATTCGCGTCCAAGTGTTTGATACCAGAGGAAAAGAAATTTTGAATCATCTCCTAACTAAAAGTAATTAGGGTGTAGGGTGTGGGTAAAATTGACCAACACCCCACAGCTCCTAAATCCAAGAAGGGAACCACATCCTTAACTTATAACCCTGAGGAGATAAAGGCAGTCCCAAATAGATAGGTAACCAAAAAATAAACGCTGCTACGACTAAAGCGATCGCAATTATCCCCGCATTTCGCCAGCGGGGTTTTTTCCTGTGCAGCCAGCGATCGACAATCCAGGCAAGCCCCAATCCAGCAAATACAGACGAACCCATATAGTGATAAAGAAACGTACAGCGAGTTACTTTCACCCAAGGTAGCAAGTTCGCTAGCCAGTTCATCACTAGATAAAGGGTTATATAGTTAGTCGTGGTGGGAGCAAATGTTATCCATACTCCTAACCAAAGACGGTGAATCAAAAGCAGTAGTAACAGCAAAATTGTTGCCGTTGATAACCAGTATAGGATGGGGTTACCCATTGCATGGACATCATAAATTACCCTCACCGCATTACTCGGTAACGGTGGGTAAGCGGGGACTTGTTCGCGAGTAGTCTGAGCGGTTTGATAGAAGTAAGCAATAGGTCTAATCATCAACAGCCAGGTATACCACTTAGCACAATAAGGATGTACTTTATCCCCGCTGCCAATTTTTTCGTGAAAGGCTAAAATGTCGTGCTGTGCTTGCCAGAATCCAGGCGTGGGATTCATGCGCAGGTGGGGAATCCAGAGCAAGCTGTAGGTTAGAGCCGGAATCAAGGCAAAATTTAATAGAATCTGGAAGATATTTAATTGAGTTAGATTAAGTAGGGGTTTGTGATAAAGTTTTTTAGAGAAGCGGCTTAAATTTGAGGCGTGAATCGGATTAGGTGAACTTAAAGAGTCTGATTCAGAACCTTTAATCCTTGATGCCTGCCATTGCAGTAACCAAGCGGTTCCCCATACCATATAAACGCCTAACAAGAACCACAAACCATTCCACTTGATGCAGGCAGAAGCGCCAAAGAAAATACCCGCTAATGCCAGAGTTCCCCAGCGTCGTTTTTGAGGTTGACCTAGGGCAATCAGGAAAAACAACTGACCTAATAATCCCAGAATTACTAGATAGACATTGTTGAGAGCGTAGCGAGACTCAACTAAGAATAAACCATCAGCAGCTGCAAATAGGGCGGCAATTAAAGCATAGCTGCGACGCCGATTGAGCTGATAGGCAATGGCTGCAACCACTAACGGAATAAAGGAACCTGTGAGAGCATTTAACCAGCGATAGCTCCAGGTAGAACGTAAGGAACCAGTTAAGCCGTTTACGGTATCCTGACCGATCGGGAGATGAGAACCAATCCACATGCCAATGGCAATGATGTACTGGCTCAAAGGGGGATGAGCGTTAAAAAATTCCTTACCAATTAAGTAGTTATTGGCAAATATACCGTAATACACCTCATCAAAGACGAGGTTGTTAAATCGACCCAGTCCCCAAAATCGTAGGGCGACTGAGGCTATAAAAATGGCAGTCAAGCCGATACGAAACCAGGGTAGTGATGAGTTAGACAGCACTTTATACCAAGTCATGAAGCCAAAATGTATATATCTAATCAGGTTGGGCAACTCTGTCGCCTCATTTTAAACGTTAGCGGTTTGCTCTTGCTTCTGGCATCTCAAGAGGGAGAGGAGGGAGTTGGGGGTTTCAGCATTCTTTCATTGTGAACAACAGCTGATCCTGTCTAATATGGATGAACTCCTCTGTTCAATTAACGTTCCCATGCCCTTGCCATTCCCCCATAACCTAAGTCAGCGAATCATTCACGCTTGGCAACAGCAAGTGAGTCCTAAGTTGTCATCCCTGCTTTCTGTAGTGTGGATTAGCGGTTTAGTAGTTGCGGCTTTAGCGCTGTGGGGATTTGCCGCAATTGCCGAGGAAGTCCTCGAGCAAGAGACTCAAGTTCTTGATACAACAATTTTGCAGATTCTCAGAACCCTCCATACCCCGTTGCTGGATCAAATCATGATTGGGATAACCTTTCTCGGCGAACCCCTCACACTGGCAGTCTTGAGTTCATGCTTGGGAATTTTCTTGCTCATGCGCCGCAAATGGGCACAAGGGATTGCCTTAGCGATCGCCTCAGCAGGGGCAATTGGCCTGAATTTTATGCTCAAAGACGTGTTTGCTCGCTCTCGTCCTGCGTTATGGGATCGCATTGTAGATGTCAAAAATTACAGCTTTCCCAGCGGCCACGCCATGATATCACTGGTAATTTACGGCTTTATCGGTTACTATCTAGCCCTTCGCTTTCCTCGAGTGCAGGGGTTGATTACCACCATCACAGTTTTGTTAATTGCTGCGATCGGCTTGAGTCGGCTCTATCTAGGAGTACACTGGCCTACGGATGTTGTAGCTGGGTATGCTGTGGGATTAGTATGGCTGTTCGCTTGTATTCTCAGTCTGGAAGTGGCCGGAGCTTTTTCTGGCAGGGATGAGGGATAATAAAACCTGTCGCAGGGCGGGTTTCGACTTCGCTCAACCCTCAACCCTCATACCGAGTTGCATTCAAAGATAGTAGA
>DNXU01000444.1:6841-12652 GCA_003505715.1 Cyanobacteria bacterium UBA8803
TCATCCCTCATCCCTCACTCCCTCACTCCCTATCTTTCCCCTTGATGGCTCTGGCAATTCCACCACACCTGCGATTAGTTTCCAACAAGGATCGTCCTCTTCCCAATTATCAGGTCGCCAAGGCATACTCAAACTAACCGTCACCAAGTACTGATTTGTCGGTCGATATCCTAACTCCAGACGCCGAATAAATACTGGATCGGTAATCGTCGCCGTTAACTGTTGGCCATTGGCGGTTACAATAGAGCCTTCCCATTTATCAACATGCTCAAATCGCTGACCGATCGGTCTCACCGTTAATTCCACTGCTTTAACTAGTTGCAATGTCCGTCGTTGGACAGGTGGCAAAGATTGCATAAAACTGACGGTTACATACCGCTGGTCGTTGTGTAAAATGTATTCTTCCTGGCTGCAATATTTGAGTAAATAGGGAGGCGGAACCTGTCCAACTCGTCGCCATTTCCCCGGCAAAATTGAAAGGTTCTCCGATTCAAATCCATAGTCTGGCCCGGTTTTAGCTATAGGAATTTCTAGAACCTCTAGTAAAGCTGGTTCTGTACCTCCAATCAGGCGCATTTCTTTAGGAACTCGACCATCCGGTAAATTAGAAACGGGTCTTATCCACTGGCCTTTAAAGGTATTGATACCAGCGATGCACCTATCGCCCCGCTTCCAAGAATTAGCAAGGCAAATTAACCGAGTTACAGGTGGCATATTTTCAGATTTCCCCAGCGTTCGTTCAAATATTCGGCAACTAAGCGGCGATGGCAGTGGTGGGGAGTTGGCTCGCTGCAAAGCAGACAGGCTCCATCTAGAATTTCTGGTGAAACTTTCTGCTCGATTTGCCGCTCCTTCATTAACTGCAAAAACCGCTGTTCATAGGTTGCCCAATCCCCGGCCTTTTTTTTATACTCATCCAAAATATCTTTAGTGGGTGCTAAGTCTAACCGATGGATGTAATCTATATTGCCAATCTTGTTCAAGAAATACTCCAGGTCGGCTCGTTTAGTAAACCCAGCTAACTGGGAGCAGTTATTGAGTCGGGTATCGATGACTCGCTTCACCCCAGCCTCCAGTAAAGTATCGAAGAAGGTTTGGGCACTCTTTTTAGTAAACCCAATGGTAAATAAATCAATCGGTTTCTTCATGACCTGTTGCCCGATAAGCAATCTGCTCGCCTTGTCGATGATAGGCGGCTTGCAGTCTCTCGTCTAGGGAGCTGTTAAGTAGTGGATCAACTAAGGGGGTATCAGCAAATAGGGAAAGCTGCTGGGGTTGTGCCAATTGAGACTTAGCTAAGCCATGCAAACTGAGCAGCCTATCTTCGAGATGGGAATGGGATTCCAAAGCTCCATCATTTAAAATATGACTGATTTCTAAATTAAATTGCCGCAAATGCCGACACACGAGAATGGTGCGATGGCAAGTGATGGGGTCTTTCTCGGCGCACATGAGGGCAATTTTGTAAGTTTCTACTCCTTTGAGCAGGCGCTGAATCCCTTGGGAAAATAATTCAGTCGCGGCAATTCTTTCGTATAAGGCTCTGCCATTAACATAACAGCTGAGGTCGGCGGGTCTGGCTCCTAATTCTTGACCCAGAAACACATAGCGGATGCCTGCCTGAGATAGGGCAGCTTGCAGCGGAGATTTGTTGAAATGGGGTAAGTAACGGCTGTAGGGATGCGATCGCACGTCAGCAACCGCTGTAATTCCATGCTGCTGGAGCAAGGCAATGAAATCATTAATAGTAAGATTGGAATGTCCGATTGTAAATAATTGCATAAAGCTCTATCAGGGAGGGGTGGGGTGTGGGGTGTAGGGTAATAGAACAGGTATGGGATATTTGTCAATCAACGTGTTCGCGGGAGTCCTCGGCTTCAATGAAGTAAGGCGGGGTCAGTGAATTTAGAAATTACGGAGCTACACCATATATAGTGGCAATGGTGCGTTAACTTGCACGTAACGCACCCTACTAATAGAGGCCCTGCGTAATTCCTACAATTTTTTCCCTACACCCTACACCGTCACAGTTTAAGGATGCCCTGGGGATTAACAGAAAATAGCGATCGCCTCTGCAACCCTTCCTGATGAATAATTTCGTTTGCCGCCAGTAACCCACTACTCACTGCTCGTTCCATCAAACCGCAGGGAAACGGCATTTTCACCCAGTCCCCGGCAAAGATTAGATTGGGGACAGTTGTACGAGTTTCTGGCCGTGAGTCATAGCTACCAGGTGGATAACCAGAGAAGTTCTTCTGATTCACCAGTTCCCGGTGCAGCATATTCGCAGCCTGGAGTTCTGGCACAATTTCATAGAGTTCCTGCTCAAAGGTTGCCAGCAAGACTTGTTGATTGGGAAATTCTTGCTCTTTGTAGCAGTAGGCGTGCAACTCTACTACGCTACCCCCAGTTTTTTGATGCCAAGTAATAAATTGCTCTTGAATCCGGTGATACAGGGTAATGCTATCTGTAAGTCGATAGCCAGATACAGAGGTAAAATTGCTGTGCGGCCAGTTAAAATCGCGGTCAAACCAGAAGCGAGCTACCGCAAACGGGTCAGCTATTGCCAATTGCTCCACTTGACTCATTAGCTGCCGATCTACTTCACCATCACAGAGTCTGAATAACTGCTGGACTCCCGGCACGTCAGAGGCAAAAACATAATAGTCTGCTTGAATTATTTGTTGAACTACGGGAGGTGTAGTGGCGATTCCGATTAATTGCACTTCATCTTGAGTGCGTTGCCTAATTTGGAAGCGGGGTAAATCCCGTTGAGCCGGTCCAGTAATTACCTGCCCTTCATTATTATAGATGGCACCGTGGCAAGGGCAGAGAAACTTGCCATCTGCTTGGCGCTGCACTGTACAACCTTGGTGAGTACAGGTTAGGGAAATGGCCTCAGTTTGTCCGGGTAGTACGGCAAAAACGGCATCTCCAGTTCCGTAATATTCAGTATTTTGGGAAACCCATAAATCATCCGTTATATCCGTCACCAAATCCGTTGCCACTGTGGCAAAATTCGGATTGCGTTTTACCCAAAACGGGACATGATTCTGGATATTCCCCTGTTGGTAACTGAGAGACTCGATCTTACCGTTGTGCCAGTGAATCCGACTGACTGTAGCTTCCGTAACAATTGTGCCGCCTTGATCCTGAATAGCTCTGGCAATGGGTTGTACTAAGCTAGTTCCCATGTCTTGCTTCGTGCCATTGAAGGCTAATCCTTCTGGGTTGCCGAAAAAGTAGAAGTGGAAAAACTGCATCAGTTCTCCAGCACTGAGTAAATCTGGGGCGTTAAGGCTGGATTTAGCAAAGGGTAAAAAGTACAGGTCGTAAAGTCCTTGGGGAAACTCTCCTTTGACCCAGTCTGCTACTGATAGATGATCTAGGCGATCGAAACTTGCTGGAATCTGGAAACCGCCGATTTCTCGGAATACTTGCCAATGTTTTAGTTTGGTTAGATTGATGCCCCAGCGCCATCGGTTGGATGATGAGATGGTTAAATCTACGATATTCCAGGGAAATGCCGAACGGCTGGGCAAGAACACTTCGGGATCGTACTTTTGATCTCGGAAAATCACAGAGTAAAACTCTAATGATTGAAAATTATGGCGGATATCGAGTTCTGCGACCAGGCTGTTGAGATTGTAATACTGGGGAAAGAAGCCGTGAAATCCATGCTCCATCATGAAGGTTTCACTACCGACTTGGATCGGCCAACTGGCAATTTTTCCACCTAGCTGGGGCGATCGCTCTAAAAGCGTGACAGTAAACCCCCGTTGGCTCAGTTCGTAGGCACAAGCGAGTCCTGCGAGTCCAGCACCAACCACGAGCGCGGTTTTGGCTTGGGTAAGCTTTCGTGGTAAATCTAAGGTGTCTGGCTGAAATATCGTTGGCTGAGGTTTGGCAAAACGAGTGTATCCCAGTACACTACTCACAGCACCAGCCCCCAAGAGTTTTAGGGCAGTCCGTCGAGAGATCGGGGGTAATAATGATGAGTGATTCATTAATTAATAGTTAGCTAGTCCTCACAAAATGAAGTATTGGCGCGAAACTCTGGCTGTAGCTCAGCGCATTGTAATTGAATTGTGGCGGCGACGCCGCAGCTTGCTATTTTGGAGTATTTTTCCCATCTCTGTCTTGTTACTGAACGGGTTTATTTTGGCAGAGCGAGCTAAGCTTTCAACGGCGAAAGCTTTTGAAAGTGCTGCCCCTTCTACGTTAGTAGGTGCTGCTTTATTTTTCAGCTGTCTGGGTGGTACGGTAGCAACAGTAGTAGGAGAACGAGAACAGCAAACGCTCAAGCGGTTATTTATCTCCCCCCTGAGTGGCACATCCTATTTCCTCGGTATTTTTCTTGCCCACAGCTTGATTGGCACTGGTCAAGGCATTCTGGTTTATACCGTGTCGGCTTTTTGGGGTGCGGGGTTTCAAGGTTCTGTACCGCTGGGGATATTGATTATCATACTCAGTATTATTGCGTATGTGGGTGTAGGATTTATTCTCGGTACGCAATTTGCTCGCCGCACTGAGGATGTCAATGCTTTAGTTGCAGCTTTCGGAGTGCCTCTATTGATTTTAGGAGGAGCTTTTTTGCCAACATCCTTATTTCCCCAAAAGATGCTAGACATTGCTAAATTTAACCCAATTTATCACATGAATGAAGCTTTAATGGGCGTCTGGGCGAGCGGTGAGGGTTTAGCAGAAATTCAGGAACATTTTGGCTTTCTAGCTGGGTTTGCACTCGTAATGGTGGCAGGAGGATGGTTATCCTATCAGCGCATGTTGAGAGTTGAAAGAAGACTCTAACACCACAGGTTGATTTTTTGAAACCAAAGCACGCCAAGAACCCATTTTTCTCTGCTTCCTTGGCGTTTAATAAATTCAATATAATGCTAAAGATAAAAAATCTCAAAAAGTCTTACGGCTCCAGAAAAGTTCTCCAGGATTTGACACTGCATATCCAGGCTGGCGAAATTTACGGATTGTTAGGCCCAAACGGAGCGGGCAAAACAACAACGATTAATATTCTCTGCAATTTACTGAGGGCTGATAGTGGGATTATCCAACTTAATAACCAATTCATTTCAGAAAAAACCAAATTTTTAATTGGCGTTGCTCCCCAAGAAAACTTATTGTATAAAACCCTTAGCTGTAAGGAAAACCTGAATTTCTATGCTAAAATATATGGTTTAAAACCCAAACAGCGCAGGCAACAAGTAGAACAGTGTTTAGCAGCTGTAGGCTTATCAGACAGAGCTAAAAGCCCTGTGGAAACTCTTAGTGGAGGAATGCAGCGGCGGTTAAATATTGCTGTTGGCTTAGTACATCAGCCCAAGTTAGTAATTCTCGACGAACCTACTACAGGTCTAGATATCGAGGCGCGTTATGACATGTGGGACTTAATTCGGCGTCTGCAAGAAAGGGGAATGACCATTTTACTAACAACTCACCTATTAGATGAAGCCGAGCGCCTTTGCCAGCGGATTGGCATTCTCAAAGAGGGGCGCATTGTGGCCGAGGGCAGTTTAGGGGAGTTGCGGCAACGAGTTCCAGCCCAAGAGATTGCGATCGTACAGACGCCTCAGGAAGAAAGAGCGATCGCACGAGCCAAAGAACTCGGTTTCACGCACCGACGCTATGGCCGTGATCTGGCCTTTTGGTTACCTCAACAGCTACAACTCCAAGAAATTATTGCCTGTTTCGATGGTATCCCCCTAGAATCCATTGCTCGTCAGCCAGTACGGTTAGAACATATCTATGTGGAGGTGACAAACCACCTGAATCCCGAGGGGCTACCCCTTCAACGAA
>DNXU01000354.1:0-245 GCA_003505715.1 Cyanobacteria bacterium UBA8803
GCGAGAGATTGCCGTGCGTGCCCACCACCGCCAATTCCGGAAAAGCCGCGATCGCCTACTCCGGAAAAGCCGCGATCGATCCTGGCCTTGATTTCCAGCTTATTATCAAGCCCAACTTCGCCCAATGCTTGGGAAAAGGTTAAATTGCGTCGTACCCTATCGGGACATACTGATGTAGTTCGTTCGATTGCCATTAGTCCAGATGGCCAGATTTTAGTCAGCGGCAGTTATGACAAAACCATCAA
>DNXU01000354.1:363-8077 GCA_003505715.1 Cyanobacteria bacterium UBA8803
TGACAAAACCATCAAGCTTTGGGAACTGAGTACCGGAAAACTCATACAAACTATCATCAGCCGTCCAGATCGAGTGCGAGATATTGCTTTTAGCCCTAATGGCCAGACCCTAATCAGTATTGGAGAGTGGGAAATTAAACTGTGGGCAGTACGTACTGGCAAACTACTGCGTATTCTGGCTGGAAATTCAGACTCAGCCAGGATGGTCGCCTTTAGCCCCGATGGTCATACCTGTGCTATTGGCAGTTTAAATGGCGGCCTCAAGCTTTGGAAACCTCTAAGCGGCAAACTCCTGATGACTTTTCCCAGTCAGTTTAGTAGCATTTCTGCACTAGCCTTTAGTCCAGATGGAGAAACTCTCGCCAGTGGCAGTAGCAGTGCCATACAGCTATGGAACCCACAAAATGGTAAACTGCTGCGTACCTTGGCAACTCAGTCTAGAGGAATTGCATCCCTCGTTTTTACGTCTGACAGTGAGATCCTCGCTAGTGCTAGCGGAACCAATATCGAGTTGTGGCATCTCCAGAGTGGCAAACGTCTCGGCAAGCTCTCAGGACATTCCAAACCCATCCGCTCCCTTACCTTTAACCCAGATGGGGATATCCTGGTCAGTGGTGCTGCTGACCAGAAAATTAAAATTTGGCAGTCAGTCTAAGTAATTGGTAATTGGTCGGCAATTTCTCGCAGATTACCCATCACCCATCACCCATCACCCATCACCCATCACCCATCACCCTAATCTATCGCGGTTCCCACTCTCGTGAGGTAGACCAGAGTCTTTGATTTAAAGATTTCAGCTTTAAAGCTGTACCTCATGACCACGAGAAAGGCTATATAACCTTTTAGCACTCAACAGTTTCGAGTAAGCGATAGGTAGTACAATAGGCCAAAATACTGTAGCGCAAATTAAAGTAATCAAGGATAGCACCTTCTCATCACTAGACAAATCAGAGTCTTGATTGAATAGGTCTAACCAGATTTTAAACAAATGAGTTGCTATGAGGCAATAAACACAAAATAAACAATAATTCATCTTTTAGTCCCCTATCATTAACTATTGACTTGGGAAGGCTCGAACAGATGGTTAGCTCTCAGGTAAGCCTTAGGGAATTGCCCTTTATCAGCTTTCACTTACCCCTAACCTTGCGGTTCTCCTTAACTTACGATTCTATTCAAGTAAACAATGTATAGCAACGAAATAGTTTATCTTTACAAAATCTTTAAAAAAGTGGAAATTTTTTTGAGATGAAATAAACACTTTCCTCTTGCCTTGGAGCCTTCTGCATTGTGTTTCTTAAGAGTTTTTACAGATTTGACCCATTCCAGCCCTAAATTTACTGAAATTTTTACGGTATCTCTTGGTAATAATTTGGTGTAGCACGTAGGTAAAATTGACTAACACCCCACACCCCAAACTCTGTAGATACTTTTAATCGAGCGATTGTTAGTATTTTGATACACATTCCCCAGGTTTGTGTTCTAGAACGTCAGTTCAGTAATGCAAGTTGACAAATTAACCATAATGTGATCAAGGAGTTAGAATTTCTGCCTTTCCAGTCTCCTCAGCCTAAACTAATAAAAAATGATTACTAGACCGGCACTCTAGGGGACTCTATTCTCGATAATCCCCTGATTTGCCACCTGTCTTACTCAACAGACGAATCGATTCAATTTGAATAGACTTTTCCAAAGCTTTTGCCATGTCATAGAGGGTAAGAGCAGCAATGGAAACGGCTGTGAGTGCTTCCATTTCAACACCAGTTTCGGCTTTGGTGGTAACAGATGCTTGAATTTGATATCCAGGTAGCTGGGGGTCTGCGAAGATTTGCACTTCTATTTTGTGGAGGGGTAAGGGATGGCACAAGGGGATCAACTGAGATGTCTGCTTGGCTGCCATCAGGCCAGCGATCCTGGCAGTACCCAATACATCGCCTTTGGGTGCATTACCTGCTTCAATAGCCTGGAAAGTGGCAGCTGACATCCGCACCCGAGCCGCTGCGACAGCCTGACGCTGGGTTGGTTCCTTGGCCGAGACATCTACCATCTGAGCTTGACCCTGAGTATCTAGATGAGTCAGCACTGGAGTTTCTAAAGATTCTTGCGACATACAAATTAGATGTGATAGGATAAATATTCAGTGAGTCAAATAGAGCTAGGGCTTGTAGCTCAGTGGACTAGAGCACGTGGCTACGGACCACGGTGTCGGGGGTTCGAATCCCTCCTAGCCCGTTTAGAGAGTAACCAGTAAGGTGTGCAACTGTTGCATGAATTTCTAGATTTATCTAGAAATTCCCTTCACTAAAGCGGAGATTACCCTTACTAACTCTTCGGGTTCAAAGGGTTTGGCAATATGCTGTTGAAACCCAGCTGCTAACGCCTGTTGTCGATCAACTTCTGTTGCATACGCGGTGAGTGCGATTGCTTGAATTTTTCCGCCTTGTTCGGGTGGCAGCGTTCTAATCTGGCGTATCAACATATAGCCATCCATGTCAGGCATTCCGATGTCAGAGATTAATACATCCGGTAAGGACTGCCCCATTAAGTTGAGAGCTTCTGCTGCTGAGGCAGCTACGCTCACTGTTGCCCCAGCTTGCTCCAAAATGAACGCCACGATATGCCGAATATCAGGCTCATCGTCAACAACCAGAATGCGTAACCCAGTCAGATGAGCAACTGGAGCCTCTGGCATTTGCTCCTGTGGTGTTTGGGTTGGAACTGACATCAATGGCAGCCTGACGGTAAAGGTGGCTCCTCGCTCTTCACCTGGACTTTCTGCCCAAACAGTGCCACCATGTAACTCGACCAGATTACGCACGATCGCCAAGCCCAACCCCAGTCCGCCAAACTTCCGGGTTGTGGTTGCATCTGCCTGACGAAAGTACTCAAATACATGAGGCAGGAAATCTGGAGGAATGCCCTTCCCAGTGTCAGCGACTTGAATTTGAGCTTGCGAACCCCTTTTCTCTAGTCGGATCTCGATCTGCCCTCCTGTAGGCGTGAACTTGACAGCATTGGCAAGTAAGTTCCAAACCACTTGTTGTAGACGGGTAGAATCTCCCAAAACTTGTCCCGTTGTTGAATCAAGCCGCATATGAATTTGAATAGACTTGGCTTGTGTGGCTAAACGCACGGTTTCTAGAGCCGCTTCAATCGTCGCTGCTAGGTCAACAGGAGCCCTAGTTAGGCTCAGTTTACCTCGTAGGATGCGGGACACATCCAACAAATCCTCAATGAGTTGAGTTTGTAGTTTAGCGTTACGCTCTATTGTTTCTAAGGCATGAGCCGTTTTTGTGGCATCTAAAATTCCACTGCGGAGCAATTGAGACCAACCAAGAATGGGGTTGAGGGGCGATCGCAACTCGTGAGATAATACTGCCAAAAACTCATCTTTAATCCGGTTGGCGGCTTCAGCTTCCTCCCGTGCTGCTCGCTCTCGTTCTAACAATCGTTCTCGTTCTTGTTCAGCTTGCTTGCGTTCAGTCACATCCTGAAAGTAAACTGCCAGTCCATCGTGCAAAGGATTGACGTGTACCTCAAACCACCGCTCTGGATTAACAACACCGCAGGACTCAAATACTACAGGTACTACTTCGCTAACCGCACGGTAGAAGCTTTGTTCAAAAAGGGTTCCCCTTGCTCCTGGAAATTTTTCCCAAACCGATTGTCGCAATAACTCATCCCGCGATCGCCTCAATATCTGTTCGGCTTGACTATTGATGTAGGCAAACCGCCATTGGCGATCGAGAGTATAGAAACCGTCAGTAATACTTTCCAAGATATCGGTAATGCTCTGGTTAGCCGTCCGTAGGGATTCCTCACTAGCTTTTAATTTCGACAAATTACGAGCGAGCTGCTGATTCGTGGTGCGGAGTGAGCCACACAGAATACTCACCAAGACGCACTCTAAAACAAATACCATCAACCGCACAGCATTAGATGGAGCAAATGCCAGGGAATACTTGGGTTCCATAAAAAAGTAATCGCTGATTAGCGCCGCCAATCCAGTGGCAACCAATCCAGAGCGAATTCCACCCTGCCAAGCACTCACCACAACGGCTCCAAAAAATAGCAGAAATGGACTTTGAGTCATCCTTGCTATCGGATCGAGTTCCAACATCAGCAACAGCGCCACTCCCACACTGAAGATGGCAGTGCTGTAAGGATGTAGTCGGAGGTAAGCGATCGCTGGCATCGCATAACGAGCCATGAGCCAGAGAGCGGATCTGACTAAACGGGTTTTATGGGAAAGTGGAGGGCTGTCTTTAGACATTACTGCTACCCTGACTTGCTCCACCATGAACGCCAGGATATCCCCCATATTCGGCTCATCGTCCACCACCAGAATGCGCAATAGGAGAGCCGAGAAGCTTGTTTAAGGGTCAAAGCGTTGATGGTGGGCTGCATAGGATTGAGCCAATTTAGCATTTGATCAATTTGATTATCTATCTTATGGCAGAAGAGCCTCTCTACCTCTAGGAGGATTTTATGTAAACCTTATCATGTAGGTAAATACTCAGGATGCAATACTTCATCTAACTTAAAAGAACAATTAATAGGAAACACCTCCACAGATAACCCAAGTTTCCTTGGGGACATCTCTTCTGGCAATTTGATAGCATTTAAATGAGTTAAAACTAATTCTTCAAATCGCTTTTCCTTCAGCAAAATTGCTGTTGATGGCAACCACAAATAAAAATCTTGCTCGTAGAGAATGCGATCACTCATTTTTTAGCCTCCTGTAGTAATTGTGGCACTGCTCCTAGTTACAAAATTCAGAGAACTTGTTGAAGTCTGACACCAAATGTAGTACATTTCGGGTTTGCCTGCCCTTGGCTGAAATTGCTCCAGTGAACTTTGTACTCGCATGACCCCCTCGATTCAAAACACTTTTCACTAGAAAGTATGCTATAATATTATGTTTTACAGCAACAGTTCTTTGTGCGAGTAGATTGTGCTGTAAAAGCATTCGTCTGTAGCTAGCAGTGAGTCAGCGGAAAAATTTATCTAAGGACAATGTCCGAGCAGTCTTTGGACAACGCTGCTAACTGTTGAAGGGAGCCTTATGAAAAAGTCTGTCGTTTATTTAAAAAAAATTTCCTTGGCCTTGTCAGTGGGTTTGGTAATTGTTATGGAATTTCCTGCTGTAGCCAAGGTCGAACCAACTTCCCTGCCTCAAAACTCGCCAACCTCCTGGCAAACTATCGTAGCTCAACGACGTGCCCGCCTACGTTTTAAAGTTCGGGGGGTTGGGTTCTCCACTCGTCGAACTGGAGCAACATCGCGAGGTGGTTGTAGTGCCGATCGCAATGCTCAACCCATCAGACTTTTGCTGCCGGAGTTCGTGCGGGAGAACCAGGTTGACGTTGAATCAACAATAGACGCTCGTCCCACCTTCTTTGTGCATATTCCCCAAACGTCTGCACCTCAAGCTGAATTTCAACTGTTGGACGATCGCGGGAAGCAAATCTATCAGAAAACCTTTGACCTACAGAGTACTCCTACTGTGGTCGTGATTAGCATTCCGAATAGCTCTGATGCACCTTCTCTTGAGTTGGGTAAAACCTATAAATGGAAGGTAGCACTGAATTGTGACCCTGATGACCCCACAGTAGATGAGAGCGGCAAGCCACAGGTTATCGGCTCGATTAAGCGAGTGGAACCAAGCGTCGCCCTTGCCAATGAGTTAAAGAGAAATACCAGGCGCGATCGCCCCTCGATCTTTGCCGCAGCAGGCAGGTGGAATGACACGCTTACCAGTCTGGCTCAATTGCGTATCGCTAATCCTAATGACGCTACCTTGAGAGAGGATTGGAAAAGTTTGCTCGACTCAGTTGGGTTAGGAAAAATTGCTGAGGCACCCTTGTTGCCTGTAATTTGATTCCTTAAACCTAATTTTATTTGGCACTCCCTAAACTCTTCCCTAGTTATTTTTAGGGTCAATTGCTGCTGATTTAAGTACCGTGGGAATCTCAGCAATTAACCGCGCTACAATCTGTTCTGATGTATCGCTGGCACTGACCCGGATGTGCAAGTCTGCTTCTGCATAAAGACTACGCCGCTGATCGAGTAGCTTTTGTAGTGCTGACCCTGGATCGGGATTTTGCAACAGAGGGCGAGCCGTATCGTTTTGCAGGCGTTCGATTAATACCTCTATCGGGACATCGAGCCACACAACTAAACCGTGGTGCAGGTAACTCCAATTTATGGGTCGCAGCACAATTCCACCACCTGTGGCCACGATTGACTTAGTATAAGCCGATAAGTCTGACAGCACGTTAGTTTCCAGATTCCGAAACGTTTCTTCACCGTCATCGGCAAAAATCTGTTTAATCGTTTTCTTCTGGTTAATCGTTTTCTCCACCACTAGCTCAATGAGTTCGTCGGTATCAAAAAAACGGTAGCCCAGTTCAGCTGCCAGTAAACGTCCTACGGTGGTCTTCCCGGCACCCATCATGCCAATCAGAAAAATATTAATTCCCTTTAATAAGTCATTCACCTAGATACCTCCGAAGCTGGAAGCTACGTCTTTATGAACTACCCGCTGGCTAAGGACAGGGAGTCACCTCCCTGCCTCGCCTACAAAACCGAACGTGAGACTTTCACCTCATCCGGCTCCTCAGTGACTTGGGCAACTGTCAGTGCTACCTCCAGCCGAACCATCTTCGGCTGTTTTTGTATCATGACAATGTTTGTGTAAAAGCTGGAGATTGTTGTATTCATCCTTACCGCCTTTTGAACGGGGGATTTTATGGTCGATATCCCATACATCTCCTTCTCTGAAAGTTTGTCCGCAGTGGTCGCACTTACCCTTTTGTCTCTTAAGCAGAATTGCCTCTCTTGTTGAGATTTCAGGGTGTTTGCCCATCCTTGTACTCCAGTAAACCTGGTTTCCGTCGTATGGAGACGATTCGCCTTTAACTTTGGCATGACGGACTATAGGAGTCTCATGATGCGTAATTAGCCGCATTAGGTTTTCACCTTCAGACCTGGCTGCGAATACCCAGTTGTTGCCGTTCTGGTTTTTCCAGTATTTGGTTTTAATCCACCTAGTTGATTTTTGTGGATGACGGCGTTTTGCCCAAGCTATAAGCTTTTGATACATTAGGTGGTCTTGATGCGTGTAAGCTTCCTTGCTTACCACTGTTGAGTAGTAGTTTGCCCATCCTCGAATGATTGGATTAAGTTTTCCAATTAGCGCTTTTTGAGTCGCCGTCTTATAGGCTTCGATGATACTAGCTACTTGGTTGTAATGTATCTTCTGCTTCTCTTTGCTTGGGGTGATGATTGTCTTGAAGCCTAGCAATTTGCCGTTATTTTTCCCGGAGTGATATTTTCCTACCGGAAATTGCCGTATGTTGAACCCAAGGAAGTTAAAACCTGGGGTATTCCCCTCAAACTCCTCAAGGGTATGGGCTAGGCGAGTTTTACTAGGCTTTAATTCCAAACCCATGCCTTTTAACCATTCAGAGATTATCTCCCTGCATCTTTGGACAACGGTTATGTCTTCGTGGAGAATTACGAAGTCATCGGCATACCGAATGAAGTTGGGGGCTGTAAATACCCCAGCATACTTCCCTTCTTTATATACCTTCCTTGTGGGGAAGGCTTGCACTATTCGGTTTTCCATCCCGTGGAGAGCAATATTTGCCAGTAGTGGAGAAATCACTCCTCCCTGCGGTGTACCCTCTGATGTTGGAAACAACTGCTTGTTATC
>DNXU01000354.1:8108-10921 GCA_003505715.1 Cyanobacteria bacterium UBA8803
CGAACTTGTCGGCGGATGGTGGGGAATGTATTCAATTTGTTGAGCAGCGCTTCATGGTCGATGCGGTCAAAACACTTGGCAATGTCGGCATCTAGCACATATTTGGCTTTCTGACTAATTACCGTGAATATTTGCTGAATCGCATCATGGCATGACCTTCCAGGTCTGAAGCCGTATGAGTTAGCTTCAAATCGCGCTTCCCATTCAGGTTCTAGTGCCAGCTTGACAAGCGCTTGCAAGGCTCGGTCTTTCATTGTCGGGATGCCCAGTGGTCGCTTCTCCTCGGTCCCTGGTTTGGGAATCCATACTCTCCGGGTTGGAGCGACTTTTGAACTTAATTTGAGATTGGCCACCAAGTCGAGACGTTGCTTTGGGGTCAGGCTTTTCAGCCCATCCACACCGGCCGTCTTCTTACCTTGGTTGTCTTGTGTGACCCGTCTAACCGATAGACATCTTGCTGACCAGGACTTCATCAACGTCTTCTGGAGTCTGCGAACTGATGCAACATCGCCACGAATTGAGGCTCGATAAATTCGCTTTTGGAGCTTAAAGACATGCCGTTCCAGCTTGCGCCAGTTGACGTGTCTCCATTCCACCATCGGTTTGACCCGTGTTTTAGACATTTATACTCACTACTTGCAACTTTATCTTCCAAATCACCGTGAGTCTGTCTGCATATCCTTGCCATTACAGCAAGGCATTCGCTTCTGACTCTATCCCACCCGTCCGTAGCATCCGGTTAGCACCTGCTACAGGAATCGACCTTCCTGAGAGCATACGGGGGGTTACTTCGTTCCTGATAGTCATTGATTGAACCTTTAGAGTCGATGTTGTCCACCGATGTTATAGGGAGTGCGTTCTGGTAAAGAGACGAATTCACCAGCCCTAACATTTTGCCTTTTGGCTCCAGCGCGTAAAGCCTTATTTCGCTGGTTCCTCTTTACGGTGGTTCAGGTACATCTTCGCTTTCGCTGCTCATGGGTTCTTGCTAAAGGGATTACCAACTTAGGCTGTTAGTTACCTTCTTTCGCCCCGCTTTACCAATTTGATGGCTAGTCTCCTCAGTAGGGGTCGTGCTTTCACCATTGCACCTGTGGGGTAGGATTTGGGCGTGGGGTAGGATTTGGGCGAACAACCCTCACCTACATGACTATCAAGTTGTCAAGGTTCAGTTAGGATTACTCCCTTCTCTTGCCCTTGCCCCTCATCCCTGAGTGTTAATACTCATTTAGAGAGAACGAATCGCAGCGCCTCAGAGGAGGACGGGGTTTCTAAAACCTCATCTTCCTGGATTTGGGATTTTTGACGCTTCAACTTGCCAAGTTGCTTCATCGAGCCAGTATGCTTGCGCTGAACTGGTGATGAAGTATTTTCATACTTTGATTAAATATAATTCTTTTGTGAGAGAATTTATTCTTTCTTGACAAAAATTATATATTATGTTATATTGTCTTGATTTTGGCTAAAAACCTCGGTAGTTATGCTAAACTGCAGGAAGACTTCATAAAAACTTTATAAAAGCTTTACACAAGCTTCATAATAGTCTAAGAGGAAGGAAAAACATGAAGTAACTGCACCCTCTGTATTAAAAATATCCACCAATAAGAAATCATTATCTGAGCGCTTTTGGTGGTGGCAATCGTCAATTAGGGTAATAAAGCAGATGATCAGTATTCGGAATGTTGTTCAAGAGGCGCTTTCTACCGGATATTTAACCATAGAGGCCGAAGAGCAATTGCGAAAAATGCTCGTTAAAAAGTACGACATAGAAGATTTCAGAGCCTTTATGAACTTACAGCAAGCAGCAATGGCGGGTCTTGTTAAACAAGAATCTCGGGAATTGCTGCACTCATAGGCCGATCCGGTCAATCAGCTTGGGATATGGGATGTAAGTTGGCTCAAGGTACTAGTACAAGAAAGCTCCTATACAGGAGGCTGCTATGCAGAAGGGAAGAAAGCTTATACAGTAAGCTTTTTATTTAACCTTTTTTAAGGGTGGGTTATTTCCGTCACCCAGTACTAGCCAATTCTCCCCAATCCTCTACTCAAATTGGTTTCTACAAGCCAAGCGCTTACCGCTTAGGTTTGCTTTCTCCTTCATCATCGAAATCAAAGTCCTCGTCATCCTCAAATCCCCAGTCCTCTTCTTCGTCAACTTCCTGGGGTTCAGGAGGTTTTTGGTAAGGCGGGTTAATAACCCGATAGTTGGCATCATAAACTACGTCAGGTCTGCCCACGCCTGACTTACTGGTTTCCCGGTAGCTGTAAGAGTAGACTGAACCGCTTTGGGAAGTACTAGTTGGTTGTTGGTTCGCCTCGTAAGTTCTGGGTTCGCTACCAAGAAACTCTGTGGAGCGATCGCGCTCAAAATCCCCTTGTTGGGATGTAGCGGTTTGTGGCTCTGGCTCGAAGTCCCAGTTCTCATCAACTTTTTCCTCCCAATCTGAAGCAGCACTCTGGGGAGAATTTGGTGGAGTGTAAGGAGTTTCAGGTTCAGAAGCCTCAGTTTGGACACCCCGATCTGGCTCCCAGCGATTTCGAGGCGGCACCCGATCGACCTCTTCAAAACGCCGATAACCCCCTTGTAGGTAACTCAAGGCTTGCAAGCAGACACTAGTAATTGCGCCCGCAGCGATCGCTCCACCAATCCAAACTGTTAGAGGTAGCGCAGGCGTCTGCATCCCCAAAAACACCAAGGACAACACTGGCGGCGACAAATTGGACAGAGCAAATAAAGCTAGTCCGCCCCCGATTAACAATAGCAGTACAATCCTATTCACAGGCATAACCAAATTGGTTGTTGGTTGTTGGTT
>DNXU01000354.1:10983-14251 GCA_003505715.1 Cyanobacteria bacterium UBA8803
TTGGTTGTTGGTTGTTGGTTGCTGGTTGTTGGTTGCTGGTTGTTGGTTGTTGGTTGTTGGCTAATAACAAATAACTAATAACTAATAACTAATAACTAATAACAATTTTAGTATCCTTGCCAGCGATTGAGGGGAATGCAGTCAATGTTGAGCTGGTCTAAGGCACGCGCTACTACAAAGTCTACCAAATCTTCAATAGTTTGGGGATTGTGATACCAAGCTGGGATGGCTGGCACAATCCTGGCACCTGCTTCTGCCAAGGTGGTGAGATTGCGTAGGTGAATTAGGCTCAATGGTGTCTCGCGAGGAACAATTACTAGTTGACGGCCTTCTTTGAGTTGAACATCTGCGGCTCGCTCTAGCAGGTCAGAACTTAAGCCAGTAGCAATTTTAGCTACAGTACTCATACTACAAGGGATGATGACCATGCCTAAAGTTCGGAAAGACCCACTAGCAATGGTTGCTCCAATATCCCCCCAGCGGTGACAAGTCAGTTTACCCCCGGTAAGCACTCCTGCTTGCTGACGCCAGAATTGCTCCTGTTGGTCAGGTTCGGTGGGCATTCGGATTTCTTGTTCAGCTTGCCAAACCATATAGGTGGATTTCGAGGCAACTACATCGACGGTATAGTTAGCCTCTAGTAGAAACTTTAAGGCACGTACAGCGTAGATTAAGCCAGAGGCACCGGTAATGCCCAAGATTAGAGGCAAGGCTGGCGGAGTATTATTGGTCATTTAAATGATTTAAAGTGTAGATAAATTAGTGCATTTATCTTATAGAAAATGATATCATTAAAGCTCATCAAATGCTAGGATTAGCGTAAGCCTAATTTTTAGATTTGAATAAAACTTTAGGCATTCAACGGTCAAATCATGGTCGATATCATCTACTATTTGGCAACCAGCCTCGATGGCTACATCGCTACTCAAGACGATGGCATTGAATGGCTTCCTCCCATAGAAAAGGAAGGTGAGGACTACGGCTATTCAGAGTTTTACAACTCAGTTGATGCAATCATTATGGGGCGTCGAACCTATGAGAAAAGTTTGGAGCTTGGTGAATGGTTCTATTCTGGAAAACCTTGCTGGGTATGTACACAACGGCAGATTCAAGTCCAGCAACCAGATGTGATTGTGACATCAAGTAGTCCAATTGACATTATCACCGAGCTTGAGAAACGTGACCTCCAGCGAGTATGGTTAGTCGGAGGTGGCAAACTTGCCTCTTCATTCAGGAATTATGGACTAATTTCAGAATACCAAATCAGCATTATCCCAATTATTCTTGGCAAGGGCATCCCGCTGTTCGATTCTCCTGGACAGTTAGAAAAACTCAAGCTTGTCGAATGCAAGCCATTTCCCAATGGAGTCGTCATGCTCCGATATCTTCGAGACGGATGAACCTAAAGCAGTTTTCCTCTGCATCAAATACCTAACTGCTCATAGTTCATAATTCATACTTCATGGCAGCTCACTCCGACAACCAACAACCACAACCAACAACCACAACCAACAACCAACAACCACAACCAACAACCAACAACGATACTTTATCGCCGTTTCTCCGCTGCTTTTTTGGCTGCTTTTGCTGCTTTCTTGGCCGTTTTTTCTGCCGCAATAGCTGCTAACCTAGCTTCCTCTTTCTCCTGAGCAATTTTATCCAAATAGTAATGGTAATCGCCCAAATAGGTGCGGAATTCTCCATCCCGGATTTCCACAATCTTGTTCGCTACTTGGGAAATAAAATAGCGGTCGTGGGAGACGATAATTACCGTGCCATCATAATTCTGAATTGCCTCCTCCATCATTTCCTTGGCGGGGATATCTAGATGATTGGTTGGCTCATCCAAAATGAGTAAATTCGCCGGACGTAAGAGCATCTTGGCCAAGGCTAGACGAGCTTTTTCGCCTCCACTGAGAGCCTCAACCTTTTTAAAAACCATATCGCCACTAAAGAGAAACCGCCCCAACAGGGTGCGAACTTCCTCATTTTTCCAGTCTGGCACCTCGTCGTGGATCGTTTCCATGACTGTTTTGCGTAAATCTAGAGCTTCTGCCTGATTCTGCTCGAAGTAACCCGGAATTACATTGTGCTTGCCAAGTTCAACAATGCCTTCCGTAGGAGGCTCCATGCCCATAATCAGGCGCAACAGGGTCGATTTCCCCGCACCGTTGGGACCGAGGAAGGCAATGCGATCGCCTCGTTCGAGCAGCAAGTCGGCTCCCAAAAATAGAATCTTGTCATCATAGATATGGACTAAGTCCTTAATTTTAACCACATCTCGACCGCTGCGAGGTGCGGGCGGAAAGCGGAAGTGCAGAGTTCTTAATGAAGCTGTTGGCGCTTCAATGCGCTCGATTTTTTCTAATTGTTTCTCTCGACTTTTGGCTTGGGTACTGCGAGTGGCACTGGCTCGAAAGCGTTCCACAAAGGCTTGCTGTTTTTCCAGTTCCTTTTGCTGACGCTCGTAAGCACTCATTTGAGCTTCAGCATTCTCGGCTTTTTGTTGCAGGTAAGCCGAGTAGTTGCCTAGGTAGGTTGTCGAGATGCCACGTTCGGTTTCTACAATCTGAGTGCAAAGGCGATCAAGGAATTCTCGGTCGTGAGAAACTATGACCATTGGGGTTTTCAGCCCTTTCAGGTAGGTTTCCAACCATTCAATGGTTTGTAAGTCTAGATGGTTCGTCGGCTCGTCCAGCAGCAGGAGATCTGGTTTTTGCAGCAGGATTTTGCCCAAACTCATGCGCATCTGCCAACCACCGCTGAAGGCACTCACTAAGCGATCGCCATCTTCAATTTCAAACCCCATCTCTGGCAAAATCTTTTCAATCTGAGTCTCCAAGCTGTAACCACCCAAGGCTTCAAACTGGCGCTGCCAACGGTCTAATTTCTTGATGAGTCGGTCAAGTTCCTCACCCGTCGCTGTTTCCATCTCTCGCTGCACCTGCGCGATCTCGTACTGGACTTGGTTGGCTTCCTTAAAAACTGTCCAAAATTCTTCTCTCACCGTGCGGGTAGGATCTACCTCAAATTCTTGGGTGAGGTAGGCGATATGCAAAGAAGCCGGACGGATCACTTCGCCAGAGGTAGGTTCGATTTCCCCAGCAATAATCTTGAGTTGGGTAGATTTGCCCGCACCGTTGACACCCACTAGACCAATGCGATCGCCTGGTTTTACTTCCCAGTTGACATCCTTGAGAACTTCGCCAGTGGGATAAATTTTACTGATATTTTCTAGTCGCAGCATGAGGGATAGGGATGAGGGATG
>DNXU01000354.1:14337-15069 GCA_003505715.1 Cyanobacteria bacterium UBA8803
TGAGGGATGAGGGATGAGGGGTTCAGAGTTAATCTTAACAAAATTTAATCAGCAATTTCGGAACCATAATCTCAGTACTTACGCAACTACCCATCTGAGCGGCCTCGGCTGATAACATGGCACAATGGGAGGGTCTTGGCAAATGCGATCGGGGATATCTCTATGATTTTCAGAGCAGGTAAGATTCTGGCTGCTTTATCGCTATCCCTGTTGTTGCTAGTGACAGCTTGTGCCTCACCGTCCGCTGCTCCCCCAACTTCGACCCAAGCTCCAAAAACTAGCTTACAACAGCCGCAAGATCCCAAATCCGCCAACACCCAACAGCCAACAACTCAGGCTCCTACAAACCAACCCTTGGCGGGAGGGAAATTCAACAAATTCTTTCCAGCAGCTAGCGGTGATTACCAGCAAGTCTTTGCCCAGGAAAAAACGGGATTTGCCGAAGCGAAGTTGAAAAAGAACGGTGAAGATATAGCTGTTCTCTCGATCAACGATCTAGCCAATAACCCAACTGCTGTTCAGAAATACGAGAGCAGTACCAAAAAAATTGCTGGCTATCCAGCCGCTGAAGTAGGTACAACTCAAACCGCACTTCTGGTAGGTAACCGCTTTCAAGTCAAAGTTCAATCTCGTGAAGATTCCTTTACCGCAAGCGATCGGGAAGCTTGGCTACAAAAATTCAATCTAACAGGCTTGTCCACCCTACCCCCAAACAACAAATAACCAACAACC
>DNXU01000061.1:0-1896 GCA_003505715.1 Cyanobacteria bacterium UBA8803
TGGGCTTAACTAAGTGCCATTCGGTTATGACGGTAAGGATAATCTTACAGGTAACGGCGGTAATGACTCCCTGGATGGCGGAGCAGGTAATGATACCGTTGATGGCGGAGATGGTAATGATATCCTCATCGGCGGTACTGGCAACGATAGCCTCAGTGGAGATTTGGGTGACGACCAAATTAATGGCGGAGATGGTAACGATATCCTTGATGGCGGTGAAGGTAATGACACCCTCACTGGTGGTAACGGCAGCGATACTTACTACATTGATAGTACCAGTGACATCATTGCTGCCGAGACAACCAGTACTACAGGTGGCATCGATAAGGTAATATCTAGCGTCAGTTGGACGTTGGCTGCTGGACTGGAGAACCTGACTTTGAGTGGGTTTGAGTCGATTAACGGCTGGGGTAACTCGGCTAACAACGCCATTACTGGTAATGATGCCAATAACCAACTGTTCGGTAATGGTGGTCAAGATATCATCATTGGTAATAGTGGTGATGACATGCTTGATGGCGGATCGGGTAATGATACCCTTGATGGTGGAGAAGGGAATGATACCCTCATCGGTAGTACTGGCAACGACAGCCTCACCGGAGATCTCGGCGACGATCAGCTCAATGGGGGAGATGGCAATGATATCCTCGATGGGGGAGAGGGAAATGATACCCTCACTGGTGGTAACGGCAGCGATACTTATTACATTGACAGTAGCAGTGACATCATTGCTCCTGAAACAACCAGTACTACAGGTGGTATCGATAAGGTAATATCCAGCGTTAGTTGGACGTTGGCTGCGGGATTGGAGAACCTAACCCTGAGCGGATTTGACCCAATTAATGGCTGGGGTAACTCCGCTAATAACACTATTACTGGCAATGATGCTGATAACCAACTGTTCGGCAATGCTGGTAACGACAAACTGATCGGGAATGAAGGAAACGATCTGCTTGATGGGGGAGCGGGGAATGATACCCTTGAGGGCGGAGATGGTGATGACTCCTATATCGTAGGCGTTGGCACTGACACCATCATTGAAGCTGCCGATGCTGGTATAGATAGTGTTAGCTCTGCCATTACTTGGACGCTGGCTGATAACCTGGAGAACTTGACTTTGACGGGAACAGCAGCGATTAACGGCACGGGTAACGCTCTGAATAACAGCATTACAGGCAATAGTGGCAACAATAGCCTGAATGGTGGAGCAGGCAGCGATACCTTAAGTGGTGGTGCTGGTAATGACACCTATACTGTAGACGTTGCCAGTGACATCATCATTGAAGCAGTTAATGCTGGCACAGATTCTGTTAGCTCTGCCATTAGCTGGACTTTGGGCGATAACTTAGAGAACCTGACCTTAACGGGAACAGCAGCTATCAACGGCACGGGTAATGTTTTGCACAACAGCATTACAGGTAATAGCGGTAACAATATCCTTGACGGTGGTGATGGCAATGATACTCTATCTGGCGGGACTGGCAATGACATTTTAGTCGGTGGTAATGGTAGTGACAGCCTCACTGGTGGAACTGGTGCGGATCGCTTTACCTTCAATACCCCTAATCAAGGGATTGACACTATTATCGACTTCTTAGTGGTTGATGATACCATCCAGGTCTCTGCGGCTGGCTTCGGGGGTGGCTTAATTGCTAATGCGGCGATCGCAGCTGCTCAGTTCACCCTTGGCTCGGTTGCTACTAGCGCTACCCATCGGTTCATCTACAATCAAAGCACTGGTGCTTTGTTCTTTGATGCAGATGGTACGGATAGCCTCAGTCAACAGGTGCAAATTGCTAAACTCTCCACGGGACTGGCTATGACGAGTGCCGATATCTTCGTTATTGCTTAGTTATTGGGTAATAGGGTGTCTGGTTAAACACCAATAATATCTGT
>DNXU01000061.1:1986-3881 GCA_003505715.1 Cyanobacteria bacterium UBA8803
ATTCTACCCCCTTTCCTTGGGTAAGTTCTAATTAATATAAAACCCGCCTGGAATGTTTATGCCAAACAAATGGATATTAAGTTGGGAGCTACCTCCCCAGCAGTTGCGGTTTTTAATCGTTACCCTGCTAGTTCTAGGTATATTTTTTCGCTTCTACAACCTTGACCGTAAAGTCTACTGGCACGATGAAGTTTATACCTCATTAAGAATTTCTGGCTACACNNACTCAAGCAGAGGTAATTCAGCAAGTCTTTAATGGCCGGGTGATTAGCAGAGATGAGTTACAGAAGTATCAGCGTATCAATTCGGAAAAAGGAGTAATAGATACGGTTAAATCTTTAGCAACAGATGTCTCTCAGCATCCTCCACTCTATTACGTGATGGCACGGTTTTGGGTAGATTGGTTTGGTAATTCCCCAGCCGTGACTAGAAGTTTATCTGCTTTAATCAGCTTGCTGGCTTTACCTTGTTTTTATTGGCTCTGTGCAGAATTATTTGAGACATCATTAGTAGGATGGTTAGGAATCTCGCTCCTGGCTATTTCGCCCTTCCACGTTCTTTATGCCCAAGAAGCCCGCCCCTATAGTTTGTGGACGGTAACTATCTTACTATCGAGCTGGGCATTATTGCGAGCCATCCGCCTGAGCCACCAAACTAGAGCGCTCAAATCAAAGATTTCTACCTGGGTAATTTATGCCGCCACTTTAGCACTAGGGTTTTATTCATTTATTTTTACTGGCTTAGTGGCAATTGGGCATGGACTATATGTTGTGGTGGTTGAAGGCTGCCGCTGGACTAAGGTGGTAAAAGCTTATGGGTTAGCTTCTCTGGCAGGGATTATAGCTTTTAGTCCCTGGATTTTAGTCATTATTCATAACTGGGCTAACCTTGAAAGTACAACAGGCTGGACAACGGTGAACCCACCCCCATTCTTTTTGATTAAGATCTGGGGACTGCACTTAAGTTGTATCTTTGTGGACTTTGGTTTTGCGCTTGAGCATCCCTTTACCTATTTAGTTCCGCCAGTTGTATTAGTTTCAGTCGGATATTCTATCTATTTGCTCTGCCGCCATACTTCCCCAAGAATTTGGTTATTCATTACGATCTTAATTGGGGTTACACCCTTAGCTTTAATGCTACCCGATTTAATTTGGGGTGGGCAGCGCTCCGGTGCTACTCGCTATCTAATACCCTATTTGTTAGGAATTCAACTAGCTGTTGCCTATCTGCTAGCCATGCAAATATCCGGGCAGATGGGCGCTAAGCAAAAATTATGGCAAGGGATAATGATTGTACTGATTTCGGTGGGAGTCGTCTCCTGTGCCATCAGTTCGCAAGCTGAAACTTGGTGGAATAAAGTTGTTGGGTATTACAATCCTCAAATTGCTCGGTCGATTGACAAATCCGAGCGTCCCCTAGTTATTAGTAATACCTCTGATATTAATATAGGCGATGTAATATCTTTAAGCTATCTCCTAGATGCCCAAGTACGATTTCAGTTGGTAGTTGACCCAAATATCCCCCAGATTCCTAAAGGATTTAGCGATGTGTTCTTATTTTATCCTTCACCTAGCTTGCAACAAGGGCTAGAGCAGAAGTATAAAGTAAAGCTGGCACCTGTTTATCAGGCAGGCATAGTTCGGCTCTGGAAACTGCCGTTAAAAGCGAATCAGGATATTGGTATCAAGTGAAATTATTTGCTTCCTCAGAAATAGCCATTTTCGTGCAAGAATTTGACCAAAATTTGCCTACTATTACTCACTTTTTGCTCCTAATTTATCAAAATAGATGCTTAGCAGTGATATAAAGTAGTTTGCTCGCGATCGCAATGTTTTTGTACTATGCTATAATTTAGTGTAACCTCTGGTTAACTTATGCCAGCTAAAGATTTATTT
>DNXU01000062.1 GCA_003505715.1 Cyanobacteria bacterium UBA8803
GGTGAGGGGGTGAGGGGGTGAGGGGTGAGGGATGAAGGATGAAGGGGTTAATTATTTTCATCCTACTTTCTACCTTGAAGCCTTCACCGCACTAGCGACGGGCATAGAGACCCGGAGCATAAGCCTCATACACTCTGCCTGTGCGAGAACAATTAATCATTAAGTAGTCACAAACCGGACATTGAGTTTGGGTAAGATTAGTTTTTAAGCAATAGCGTCTTTTGGCGTGGCTGCCGCAATTAGGGCAGTGGATTTCGTGAGTTATCTGCATTTTGTAACCTACTTTGTAAAGATACGTTTAAAGAAAGACTAAATTTGATAGGTTGAATGTACGAATTTTGCCAATTCTTTAGGGTTATGCTCTTATTTTTAAGATTTGCTTAATATTTACACTCTATCTTGAGTAAGATTGACCGATAAAAAGTATAAATTGTTACCAAAGCGAGAAGAGGAAAAAGTTGATCCCTGGCCTTTTTCCCCTTCCTCTTTGGCCGAAAGCAAAAAATGCATCCTCAATTGTTTTTTGTTTTTCAGCCTTGCAGTAACGACTGAGCGCCATCAATCCAGATCTCCGTACCGCTGATGTGGCTAGAGGCATCTGAGGCGAGGAATAGCACCAGTTGAGCTACCTGTTCTGAGGTGCCGGATTTTCCATCAGTTAAGGGGATTTGTCCTTGGGGATACTCAACAGGTTCCTTTTCCTTTTCCAAATCCTGTCGATCTGTACTGGATTCAATATCTGTTTCGATCGCGCCGGGACAAATCACATTCACGCGAACGCGGTGTTTAGCAAGTTCTAGAGCAATCATTTTTGCAAAGGCAACTTGAGCGGCTTTGGTACAAGCATAGGCAGTTGCCCCCGTGTTGCTGAACATGCGGGTGCCATTGACTGAAGAGGTAATAATTACAGAGCCACCTTGCTGCTTGAGATAGGGTACGGCATACTTAACCGTGAGATAGGTGCCAGTAAGATTAACCTTAATGGTTTTATCCCACTCATCGGGTTCGAGTTTCTCTAAAGGTGCCCAGACACCGTTAATTCCTGCATTGGCAAAAACAATGTCCAGACGCCCCCATTGATTGGCAATCTCTTGAATGGCTTGGCGCATCTGATCTGGTTCGGAAATATCCGCTCTTACTGGTATGGCTTCACCACCGCGATCGTGGATTTGGCAAACCGTTTCGTAGAGTTCCTCCTCAGTTCGACCTAATGCAGCTATTTTTGCTCCTTCTTTCGCCAGCAACAAAGCTGCTGCTTGGCCGATACCTGAACCACCACCAGTAATCAGTGCAACCTTCTGTGCGAGTTGCATATTGCATTTTCCTTTAATTCTGTTAATTTAATGTTCTATAAAGTTAAGCCGTATTACATCTTCCGCCTGATGGAAGTCGGAAGGCATCCTTCCCATATTCAGCAATTTGGCGTATAGGAATTAAGACCTATGGCTGATGCCCTACAGTGCTGGAAAACAATACAAGGAAAACAAGCATCTAGCTGGAGGCAACTTGGTAGTTTGACTGAAACTATTGTGACTGCTAATTTCGTACCTGCCCACCTGAGCGGGCAAGATCTCAGCGGCGACGATCTCAGTGGTGCTAACTTAAGTGGCGCTAATTTAAGCGGCGCTGACTTAAGTGGTGCTGACTTGAGTGACGCTGACTTGAGTGATGCCAATCTCAACCATGCTGACCTAAGCTTGGCAAACCTCAGCCAAGCCAAATTGATTCGAGCCGATCTCAACCATGCGGACTTACTCGCCGCTGACTTAATGGGTGCCGATCTCAAGGGTGCTAACTTGAGGAATGCTGACTTAAAGGGTGCAGACCTCAGCGGTGCTGATTTAAGAGGTGCCGATTTAAGAGGCGTAAAATTTTACCGCGTTAACCTGAAGGGTGCCGATCTCAGAGGAGCTAAATTGAGTCGAGTTAACCTGAAAAATGCTAATTTGAGCGGTATCAAGTTAGTAGGTTGAGAAAAAGACGGGAAAGAAAAGCAATATTTTTATATGTAGGGTGCGTTACGCGCAAGCTAACGCACCATGACTATATTAAGACTTACGCATTGTGCCCCCTCCGACCCCCCAAGGAAAGGGGGGAGAAATGTCTTGTTCCCCCCAGATTTGGGGGGTTAGGGGGGCGTTTGCGCTGTGCTAACGCACCCTGGCTATTCCTTCTTGGGTAAAACTTGCAACTTAAAGTCATAACGAGTATGATTTAAGAGTAGGGATTGAGAACAGAGACAGCAAATGGCACTAGAGATCAGAGAAATTCCACTCCAAGAGATCCGCCGTCCCCTACCGCGAGCAAACGACGCCGCTAAGGTAGCAATGTTGATGGAGTCGATCGCCAAAGAGGGTTTGAGAGAACCTATTGACGTGCTAGAAGTCGATGGGCAATATTACGGCTTTTCTGGTTGTCACCGTTACGAAGCTCACCAGCGCTTGGGGAAGGAAACGATCAAGTGTAGAATTCGCCGTGCCCCTCGCTCGGTTTTACAAAAGCATTTAGCGTGAGAGTTCATTCTTAGGGACGATCTGCCAGAGACGATCGATTGCTTAAGATTGACAAGAGCTAAGTGTGGCCGCAATCAAAGTATTTTGGACAAATAGGAGAACGTTATGCAAACCGTAGACAAAATTGCACCCGTTAATATTGGGATCTCAGAAAGCGATCGCGAAGAGATTGCCAAAGGACTATCTCGCTTGTTAGCAGATACCTATACCCTTTATCTAAAAACTCATTACTTTCACTGGAACGTGACCGGGCCGCTGTTCAACTCTCTACACTTGATGTTCGAGCAGCAGTATACCGAGTTAGCCTTAGCAGTGGACGCTATTGCCGAACGGATACGCACCCTAGGTTATCCTGCTCCTGGCAGCTACAGCGAATATGCAGAATTAACCTCAATTGCAGAAACTCGTGGCGTTCCCGAAGCTGAAGAAATGGTGCGCTTGCTCGTAGAAGGCAATGAAGCAGTTGTCCGCACGGCCAGGTCAATTTTCCCTTCAGCCGAGCGTGCTAGCGACGAGTCTACGGTTGACCTGTTGACAGAACGGATGAGCATTCACGAAAAGACAGCTTGGATGCTGCGGAGCAACCTGAGTTGATTTTCCTTGAAGAGGGCTATAAATAATAGTCTGGTAATTGGTAATTGGTAATTGGTCATTGGTCATTATTAAAAATCTAGCTGGTTGTACTATTACCGATTACCCGTTACCTATTACCAAAAAATGCTCCATGAATCAATCTTTTCATCCCAATTACACCGAAATGTTGCAACAACTAATGCAGCAGGTCGGTGTTTCCAGTTTGAAGCAACTCAGCCATACTGCTGGCGTGTCTGAACGGCAACTCAAAAATCTGCGGCAAGGACAGATATCGCAAATGCGGGTAGAGACTGTATTAAAACTTGCTCAGGCATTGCAAGTGCCAGTAACTCAGTTGTTGAGTATGTTTTCTTCAGATTCAATATCTGTGAGCCTCCCTGCACCAGAGAATACTCCGATCGAGCAGGAATACCGACAGCTGCAACAGCAACTAGAACAGCAGCGAGAGACCTTAATGCAGGAGTTCCAGCAGGCTAGTTTGCAAGTGCTAGAATCCTGGATGGTACAATGGCCTACTGCTGCTCGTGCGGCACGAGAAAACGAGCAGTTACCAGCCGTGAAATTATTGCCCCTAATTAAACCAGTGGAACAGCTCCTGCAACAATGGGGGATAGAAGCGATCGCCTCAGTTGGTGAAGAACTCCCCTATGACCCCCAGTGGCATCAGCTCATGTCAGGAACTGCTCAACCCGGCAACAAGGTGAGAGTCCGTTACATTGGTTACCGACAAGGAGACAAACTCCTCTACCGCGCCAAGGTCAGCCCTCTGTAACCACCTTCCACAAATTATGATAAATGGCTCAAACCATCCCAGCTGATTGCAAAGCCATATCCATTAAAACCTGCTGGGAGGATTCCTCTTTACTCCCCTCAGTTGGCTGGCGCTGGATGTAGCTACCATCCGGTTGCAAGTCCCAGGCTTGGCGGTTATCTCCTAACATGACGGCCAGGATTTCTTGCACATCTTTGATAATCCTAGGATCTTCCACAGGCACAACCGCTTCGACGCGGCGATCTAAGTTGCGGGGCATCCAATCGGCACTGCCAATATACACTTCTTCTTGACCTTGATTGTAGAAGTAAAAAATCCGAGAATGTTCTAAAAAACGGCCCACAATACTAATCGTGCGGATATTTTCACTAATTCCTAGCAGACCCGGACGCAAACAGCAAATTCCCCGCACAATTAAGTCAATTTGAACCCCTGCTTGGGAAGCTTCGTAAAGAGCGGCAATAATTTTTGGGTCTACCAATGCATTCATTTTAGCCACAATGCGACCCGTACCCCCATTAAGGCAATGCTCGATTTCCCGCCGAATCATAGCCATCATGCGATCGCGCAAATTCACGGGCGCAACTAATAACTTCCGATAAGACCGCTGCCGGGAATAACCAGTCAAATAATTAAACAAATCCGTCAAATCTGCCCCTAAATCTTCTCTACAGCTTAACAGCCCCAGATCTGTATAAAGTCTGGCGGTTTTGGGGTTGTAGTTCCCAGTACCGATGTGAACGTAGCGGCGAATCTTGCTGCCTTCCCGACGCACTACTAGCACAGTTTTGGTATGAGTCTTCAACTTGATTAACCCGTAAACTACATGCACGCCAGCTTGCTCTAACTTGCGTGCCCAGATAATATTGTTTTCTTCATCAAAACGGGCTTTAAGTTCTACTAACACTGCTACCTGCTTGCCATTTTCTGCCGCCTTAATCAAGGCGTTGACAATTGGCGAGTCCCCAGAAGTTCGGTAGAGGGTCATTTTAATAGCCAAAACCTGCGGATCGTCTGCCGCCTGGGTAATAAAGCACTGCACCGTTCCTGCAAAGGAGTGGTAAGGATGGTGTAGGAGGATATCCGATTGGCGAATCACCGTGAACAAATCTTGTCCCTCCTCTTCGGCAGAGGATAATTGCAGCTGCGGTGGCATGACAGGTGTCCAAACCGGATCTTTGAAGTGTGGGAGCGGCAATCCTACAAAGGACATCAAATCTGCTAGTCCCAACAACCCATCGACCTTGTAGACATCGCTTTCTTCCAGTTCTTCCATCCCTTCCATTAACTTCTGGCACACTGCATCAGGGGTCGTGGCTTGAATTTCCAGCCGCACGGCACACCCACCAATACGGCGTTTGCGCAATCCCTGCTCGATTGCCGATAGCAAGTCATCCGCTTCATCCTCCTCCACTGCCAGATCGGCATTCCGAGTTACGCGGAAGGGATGATACTCCTGAATATTCATCCCCGGAAACAGAGACTCTAAATTATGAGCGATTACCTGTTCGATCGGAATTCCTGCCCAAATTACAGGTTGTCCGTGATGCTGCTGCCGCAAATTTTCTGGAAGAGGCACGAACCGAGGTAGAACTTTGGGGACTTTTACCCGCGCAAACAATTCCTCTCGCGTTTCTTGGTCTTTTACAACCACCGCCAGATTCAGACTAAGGTTAGAAATATAAGGAAAAGGATGGCTGGGGTCAACCGCTAAGGGTGTCACCACTGGAAAAATTTGCTCCTCAAAGTAGTTTTGCAAGTAAGTTCTCTGTTCTGGGGTTAAGTCCATGTAGTCCAGAATGTGGATGCCTACTTCTAACAGCTGAGGTCGCATGACATTTTCAAAATGCTCGTGCTGTGTAACAACCATGGGACGCAATCGTTGGCTAATGGACTCTAGTTGTTGGCTAGGCGTTCGGCCATCCGGCGTCAGCTTAGTTACCCCCTCCTCCACCTGCCGCTTTAAACCAGCAACTCGAACCATAAAGAATTCATCTAGGTTCGAGCTAAAGATGCTCATGAACTTCAAGCATTCCAAAAGAGGGGTTCGGGAGTCAGTAGCTTCGTGTAATACTCGGTTGTTAAACTCCAACCAACTCAGTTCTCGGTTAAAGTAATATTGCGGATCGCTTAGACTAACTGCGGGAGTCGTCTTTTTAGATTTAGGCATAAAAATTTACTCGGTAAGTGCGGTCAAGTCTGCCCGCTCCTCACTGCCTACTCAAAGTTTTGAGTTTTGGGTAGAAATGGGTAGACATTTAAAAGCAATAGTTCACCCGCACAGTGCCTCAGCATGGTAACGGATGTGATCTTCAATAAAGGTAGCAATGAAGTAGTAACTGTGGTTATAACCTTTCTGGAAGCGCAACGTTAGGGGCACACCCGCTTTTTCACAAGCTTGAGCAAATACTCCAGGGAGTAACTGCTCTTTTTCGAGAAAGGGATCGTCTGTTCCTTGATCGATGAGAATCGGACGTTTATAGCCAACTGTCAATACTAATTCGCTCGCATCGTAAGCACGCCAGCTTTCTTGGTCACAACCTAAATAATTAGCGAATGCTTTTTGACCCCAAGAACAGCGCATTGGTGCTGCAATGGGAGCAAAGGCAGATATGGATTTGTATTGTTCGGGGTTTCTTAAGGCACAAATTAATGCCCCATGACCCCCCATGGAATGACCGAAGATACCCTGTCGCTGGCTTTGGACTGGGAAATATTTGGCAATCAGAGCTGGTAATTCCAGGACGACATAGCTGTACATTTGGTAGTGAGCTACCCAAGGTTCAACGGTGGCATCGACGTAAAAACCAGCACCCGTACCCAAGTCCCAGTCATCGTCCTCGCCGACAATCCCTGTATCGCGGGGACTGGTATCCGGTACGACCACCATCAACCCATACTTGGCCGCGAATTGCTGTACTCCAGCCTTAGCCATGAAGTTCTCTTCCGTACAAGTGAGACCCGATAGGAAATAGAGAACTGGCACCCGTTCCGAGTCAGCTTGGGGTGGTTGGTAAACGGCAAACCGCATTTTGCCGTTACAAGTCTGAGACAAATGGGTGTAAAAGCCGACTGTACCGCCGAAGCATCGATTTTCGGAGACAAGTTTGGGGGCTGTAGACATGGGCTTGGTTTTTAGGGATTAGTAGTAGATGCGGGTTTTGGGTCGGCTTCTCTATTTTCCCACAGGCATAGAAGTATAGTCGAACATAGGGAGATCCGGAGTGGGGAAACTAGGAATGGGGGAATATCAATTTTCAAGCTTTGGCTGGAGAGAAATATGGTAATGGCGTAACGGATGTAATAAGCACCAAACGAATCAACAACTCATCCGTTACATCCGTTACCCAATCCGGTGCCAAATCCACTACATCTGTTTCAGAATGCATTACCCCTTAGTGGGAATCCGGCCTGTGGTTAGTTTGCCATGGCCGATCGCTTCGGATTAATTGGACTTACTTTGTTTTTGCTGACGCTCTTTGACAGCCTGAGTTAATAGGTAAGTTGCTAGACTGCTCAATGAGCGACTTTCTTCTTCGGCCCATTGTTCTAACGCCTTTTGGATTTCTTCTGGTAGATAAGCTGTTACCCGCCCTTTTAATTTCATCAGCTCTACATTTTTATGATTCAACACATTTTAGTATATAGTTGTTCAAACTTTATTGCCAAATCTAAGCGTATTATAATTTATAATAGTCTACATTAACCTCAGACACCCATAAGCAAAAGTTCACACCTTGGGGCGTCAAAATCCTCCTCCCCTCCCTAAGTTGGTATGTTTTGCCCTGGGAATATTAAGACTGTTTAGCTTCTGCCTCTTCAAGGGCAATGACCAAATCAATCAGGAATCGAGCATAGCGAATTGTATCTGTTAACCCCCTCTCAGTTACTGGATAGCTATAGCGGGGGAAAGTTTCTTTGGGGTGTTGCCACCGCAACCATAGCTGTTTATCAATCACCTTCATGCTGATCAACCAGTCTCGATATCGGATTGGTGTTAGCTGCAAGCCGGTGTTGGAAATGTCTGAAGTCACTGGCTTTCTCGGGATTATAAATAAGGTCTACTTGTAGATGTGGAGTGCGGTAGTTCTAGTAATTCCAATCTGGGGATAGTTAAACCGATATAATTGATTTTTCATTTCTTCACCCTTATATCTGAAAGTTAACAGTAAAAAATCAGGGATAGACAGCCCAAAATTTAGGCACTTCCCACCTTGCAAAAATGATTTGGGTTAGCGTGCCGCTGTTAAGAGTCAATCCTGTTGGCTCGTTACAGCTGTGTTGAACAACCAGCGGCGACTCGGCTAGCTAAATTTATTGTAGTCATAGTTGCACCAACAAGGTTGCCAACAAGTCCCTGGAACAGCTTCAGGCCATCAGTGCCTCCTAAAAGAGGGTCTGAGGCTCTTTCTGGGTGAGGCATCATACCCAAAACGCGGCCAGTGCGATCGCAAATTCCAGCAATGTTGTTCACTGAACCATTGGGGTTGCTGAACTCGTCGATTGCTCCGGTTGCCGTGCAGTAACGGAACAGGACTTGATGGTTATCTTCCAGCGCTTTGAGGGTGTCTGGATCGGCGTAGTAGCGACCTTCCCCGTGGGCAATGGGTAGGGTAATGACTTGCCCGGTGGAGTAAGCCGATGTCCAGGGTAGGTCAGTGCGTTCCACTTGGAGCGGGACGCGATCACAAATAAAATGTAAGTCTCGATTGCGGATCAAAGCGCCTGGTAAGAGTCCTGCTTCTGTCAATACCTGGAAGCCGTTGCAAATTCCTAGCACAAACTTACCCTGCTGGGCATGTTCTACCACTCGCTGCATCACTGGCGAGAATTGAGCTAGTGCCCCACAGCGCAGATAGTCTCCATAACTGAAACCACCGGGCAAAATTACCACATCTAGGTCAGAAATATCCGTTTCTTCATGCCAAACCATCCGGGTTGGCGCTCTCAGTACATTATGGGTAACATAGGCGACATCGCGATCGCAGTTTGAACCCGGAAATACCACAATTCCAAATTTCATACCGATGCCCCCATTGGTTCCCCTATCTCCCTTAAATCAAACCGATAATTTTCAATGACTGGATTTGCCAGTAACTGGTCGCAAATGCGGTCAAGTTGCTGCCGCGCTTGGTCTTCATCGACAGCACTCACGATCAACTCAATATATTTCCCAATGCGTACCTGCTCCACATCCTTGTATCCTAGCTGCTTTAGCCCCGACTCGACTGCGACGCCAGCGGGATCTAATACTGAAGGTCGGAGGGTAACATAAATGCGAGCCTGATATTTTTGATTCACCAGCATTACCTAACTTTTAAGATAATTTTCTTTAAAGTTTGAACGAGTCAGCCCCAACAGTCCTTTGAAACTTCTACCAGATGTGAGAAGCAAGTCCATGAAACTCCAACGTACCCGATCTCAAGAGCGAATTCTCAATTTGCTCAAAACATTGAACCGCGCCCTATCTGCTCAAGATATTTATGTTGAGTTACGCAACCGCGACCAAAGTATGGGCCTAGCCACAGTTTACCGCTCCTTGGATGCTTTGAAACTTGAAGGCGTGGTGCAAGTGCGAACCCTTTCTACTGGTGAATCTCTCTACAGTTCAGTACTGCGGGATCAACATCATCTCACCTGCCTTAATTGCGGACAATCTGTTCCCATAAATGAATGCCCAGTCCACCAACTGGAAACCCAATTACAAGATTCCCACCAATTCAAGATTTACTACCACACTTTGGAGTTTTTTGGGCTATGCGATCGCTGTGCTGAAGCTGAAATACAAGAGCGAGTTGATGTAGGAAGTGGGAGTAGGGAGTAGTGCAGCATGGGGTAAAATAACTGACCACTGATCAAGGTGTTGTTTGTTCATGGTTCATAGTTCATTGCCTGGAGATGGTTGCCATGAACGATGAACAATGAACGATCAGCCTAGGAGTGTATTCCCTGCAACCAAGAACTGCTATAAATCCCTCCTCCTCCCCCAGCTTCCCCAGCTCTAACAGTTACAACGGGCGATAGACACGATAATTAATGTGGGGGAAGATATTATCCATTTCCTCCACTTTTTCCAGCCAACCGCTATCAATTTTTCCTAGTTTGATTTCCTCATAGAGCTTATTGAAGCGCATCAGGTGCGATCGCGTCCGCCGTACTGCATAAGGAACCATTGTCCCTGTGCGCATAATAAATGCCCAGTCAGAAGATTGTGCCAGTAAGAGTTCTCGTGCGGCTTGGTTGAGTGCTTTCCACTCCAACTCATCCTCAGGCTCCCGTTTTGCCAGTTCAATCATCCGCTCTGTAGCTTTGTGCAGGTGAGGATAAATCCAGGTATTCGTTTCATTGAGCCAATATTCGTGGAACCCCTTGAAACCCCAACTTGACTGAGAGGGACGGCAGACTTGCTGGGTGGGATGAGACCGCAAATAATCGGCCAGATGGGTCATATCGTAGGTATGCTGGTCATACCAGGATTTGCGGAACAAGTAATCTAAAAACCAAGGCCCTTCATACCACCAATGACCGAATAACTCAGCGTCATAGGGTGAAACAATAATGGGAGGACGCTGCATAATACCCGCTAAATGTCTCGCTTGCTGCTCGCGGTTAAACATGAAATTAGCTGCATGTTCTGCTGCCTTTTCTCGCGCCCAATAAGGGTCATACAAGCTCTTATCACCCAACCCAGAACCACGGCCTGTAATCTTGTGATATTTGATCCCCGTATTTTTGCGCTGCCCGTTCGGCATGATGTAGGGCTTGATGTACTCGTATTCCGCTTCCCAACCTAAATCCTTGTAAAACTCCCGATATTCAGGCGCTCCAGGATACCCTACTTCCGACGACCACACCTGCTGGGATGATTCGTGATCCCGCCCAAACGCTGCCACCCCTGTCTCGGTAAAAATAGGAGCATAAGTACCAAAACGGGGACGGGGTCGAGCATACAAAATCCCATGCCCATCGGTGAGGAAATAACGCAAGCCAGCATCCGCTACCATGCGTTCTACACCTTCATAGTAAGCGCATTCTGGCAACCAAATTCCTTTAGGAGGACGCCCGAAGTTTTGTTCGTAATGCTCGCAAGCTACCTGGATTTGCGCCCAAACTGCCTGAGGATACATCTTCATCAGGGGAAAGTAACCGTGGGTAGCACCGCAGGTGATAATTTCCAGGTTATTACTTTCGAGAAACTGCTTAAACGCCGTCACCAGGTCACCACTGTAGCGCTCCCAGGTTTGGCGAATCATGCTGAACTCTTCCACATAATGTTCAGCCAGGTAGCGGATATGACCGTTATGTTCGTTATGTTCGACTTCCTTCTGGGCGAGTTCTTCTAAGAGAGACAAATGCTTGTCATAGCGCTCTTGCAATAGGGGATCTCGTAGCATTGACACCAAAGGGGGTGTCATGCTCATGGTCATTTTGAAGTCAACGCCATCCCGCTTCAGCCCTTCAAATACATGGAGGAGGGGGACGTAGGTTTCGGTGATTGCTTCAAAGAGCCACTCTTCCTCCAGGACGTAGTCACTTTCAGGATGCCGGACAAAAGGTAGATGGGCGTGAAGAACGAGGGCGACGTAGCCGATAGCCATGATGAATTAGAAGTCGTAAATTGATTTATTACTATAACTGAGGCTGGCTCGGAAAGCTTTACAGTATTTTAAGATTTTAGGATGAAAGCCATGCCAGTGCCTAGCCAAGGGTTAGGCTTTACCGACAATCTAAAATAGATATTAAATTGTAAGGAAGTAAAGACTCCCCGGCGACAAACTCCCAATCTTAACGTTCTCTCAAGCATTCCCTGTTTCCAGTGCTAACACCAAATTGCATGCAGGCCGCTCCAGAAAAATCTAGTGATTCGGAAGCCTCCCTACAGCTACTGCTGTTTGTCGATGAGCGCCCCAGTTCCCGGAAAAACATCCATCGCATCCGCAGTTATCTTGATACCTTGAAGGCAGACTATCCCTTTGAACTCATGGTTGTCGATGTTGGGGAACAGCCCTATCTAGCTGAACATTTTAAGCTGGTTGCTACCCCGGCGCTCATTAAGATTCATCCCCCGCCCCGACAGACTCTTGCGGGGACGAATTTAGTGGCACAGTTGAGGAACTGCTGGCCCCGCTGGCAGCGCTCTGTAGAGGAATATCAAGCTGAACCTACCCAAGATGGATTGTTACAATCAGCGATTAGCTCCTCGACTCCAGAGCGAATCTCGCCATCGATCGAGACTTCTATCGCTTCTTCCATTGAATTGATTAGGCTGACCGACGAAATATTTCGTCTCAAGCAAGAAAAGGCTCAATTACTCGAGCAGTTACAATTTAAAGACCGAGTGATGGCGATGTTAGCTCATGACTTGCGCAGTCCCTTAACGGCTGCCTCAATTGCCTTAGATACTCTGGAATTAGACCAAAAGCCCCCCAAAGGGGGTCATGCCTCTGAGTTGACACCAACCCTAAGAGCGCGGTTGTTTAACCAAGCTCGCGCTCAATTCCGCACCATGGATAGGATGATTACAGAGATTCTGCAAGCAGCTAAGGGCAGCAGTGCTGAGTTCAAAATCAAACCCCATAAAGTTGCCTTGGGAATCCTTTGCCAGGATATTGTGGCTCAGATGCAAGACCGATTTCAACTCAAATCTCAGCAAATTGAAACGGATATTCCTCAAGATTTACCCTGCGTTTATGCTGATGGTGAGTTGATCCGCCAAGTGATGATTAACTTGTTGGATAATGCGTATAAATATACACCTGAAGGCGGCAAAATTCACGTTTCCATTCTTCACCGTACAGCCCAGAAAATTCAGGTCAGCGTTTGCGATAACGGTCCGGGTATCCCCCCAGAAAATCGCGATCGCATCTTTGAAGACCACTTCCGGCTTAAACGAGATGAAGGCAAGGAGGGATATGGGTTGGGCTTAGCGCTGTGTCAAAAAATCATTCGCGCTCATTACGGTCGCATTTGGGTAGATTCACCATCTAAGGGTGGCGGCTGCTTTCACTTTATGCTACCCATTTATAGGTGAGGATTGAGGAGCTTAAAACCACGCATGATATGAAAATCAACTTTGGCGCAGGGCGGCAATAATCTGGCTGTTGGCTTTGGGAAAAGGAAACTGGTCAATTTCCTCTAAGCTGACCCAGCGGATTTCATCGCATTCTAATGGTTGAGGAACACCACACCTATGGCGACAGTGATGTACGATTAGGGTAACGCGAAAGTGGCTGTAGGTGTGATCGATTGTAATCAGATGATCCCCCACTTCAATTTCAATTGCTAGTTCTTCGTCTATTTCCCTTTTAATACAATCCTCAACCGTTTCATTAAGTTCTATCTTTCCACCAGGAAACTCCCACAAACCCCCCAACAGCCCTTCAGCACGTCGGCGGTCAATTAAAATTTGTCCTAGGTCGTTCCAAATTACGGCAACGCCAATAGTTTTATGAGGAATGGAGGCAGCAGTTTCACACATGGGTAGGAGGCTCCTAGCTGTCTGGGGCAAATGTATTTTCTGTTACATGGCGATGGGTAATTAGTAATCGGCAAGAAATTGCTGACCAACTACCAATTACCAATTACCAATTACCATACATTAGATTGAATTATCACCACAGAGCTGAGAGAGCTGAAAATTTGTTAATGCTAGCTGTCCACAACCTTAATCACCACCATCAAAAGGATGGGATTCAGCCGTTTCTAAAGAGTTCTCAAACACCATACGCTGTTCGGCGTTGCGTAGAAAATACCCGCTGATCATAGCAGAAGCTAATAAACGTCCCAAATGCTCGCGGCTAGTACTAACTGTTACGCCAAAGTGTTCTGAAGGTAGATTGCCCAGAATTCCTATAATATTGCGTTCCATTACTTGAAACACTTCTGGAGAGTTCGGTTTAGATAGATAAGCAATGGTCTCTGGACTCATGGATTGCACGTAGTGCCACAACAGGTTAGTATCACTATTGCTTTCAAAAAACTCGGATGTATTATTCACCATTTACCTCCTAGTTACGGCTCACTCCCCTCTTCCCACTGAGGGAGAAAACGCTTTTTGTCTCTATCTCTACTTTGATAGTCTATTCACTTTAATCTAACAAGCCCCTTAAGATAGAACAGTAGGCTGAACCGAACTCCTCACATCGGATTCTCTCACCTATCGGTTGTTGGTTGTTGGTTGTTGGTTGTTGGTTGTTGGTTGTTGGTTGTTGGTTGTTGGTTGTTCATAACGTCTTGCTCAATACCTTC
>DNXU01000519.1 GCA_003505715.1 Cyanobacteria bacterium UBA8803
TTCCCCATTCCCCATTCCCCCAAAGCATCGATTGCCTCAACTGCAACGGCTGGTTATCGCACCAACCCAACGACAAAACCAGGAAATTGTTCTCACCGACGCCCAACAGCATTACTTGGTGCAAGTGTTGCGGCTGGGGAAAGGCGATCGCTTTATTGCCCTAGACGGACAGGGGAGCTGGTGGTTGAGCGAGTTAGCCCCTTCCCTGACTCAAGCTACAATTATCGAGTCCCTCTCAGTACAAACAGAGCTACCCTTAGCAGTAACGTTGATGGCTGCCATGCCCAAAGGCAGTGGCTTCGAGCAGGTGGTCGCTGGAGCAACCGAGTTGGGCGTTACCTGCATCCTACCGATCAAGAGCGATCGCACCCTCCTCAATCCCAGTCCCCAGAAAGTCGAACGCTGGCGGCGTCTGGTGCGAGAGGCAGCGGAGCAATCAGAACGCCAAATTGTGCCCACTCTCCTCGACCCTGTTGACTTTACTGCAAGCTTACACCAAACTGCTACCCCCAACGCCTACCGCTATATTTGTGTAGCGCGAGGGGGAGCTACCCATCTCCTGAGTTGCTTACCTGACCGAGGTTTATTACAAGAGACTCATCTCCAACCCCCCTCTATTATTGTTGCCATCGGCCCCGAAGGCGGCTGGAGTCCGACAGAAATCGAGCAAGCTACAGCAGCGGGATTTCAACCCGTTTCCTTAGGACGCCGCATCCTCAGAGCCGTCAGTGCCCCTATCGTTGCCCTCTCACTAGTAGCATCCATTTTAGAGGTAAAACAAAATTAANNGGATAGGAACCATTAGAAGTTCCTATTCCCCATTCCTCACTTCCTACTCTCCATCCTTATGATTGACCAGGTTGCCGATGCCTTCGAGCGCCAAGATTATCAGACTGCGGCTCGACTACTCAAACAACTTGCCAAGCAAGAGCCTAATAACCCTTGGGTGCGGCTTTATCTCGGACGCCTCCATGAAGTAACCCAAAAACTGGCAGCTGCCGAAACGGCCTACCGACAGTTACTACAGGATACAACCCATCCTAAGATTATCTCTCAAGCGCGTCAGGGACTAAAGCGCTTAGAAGCTTTAGAACAACAACGACGCCGAGAAGCTTTAGCTCAAGCCACTGCCGATCCTAGTAGCAATGAATTGGGTGTCTTGGTTCTAGAACCAATCAATCCCGACGCTAAAGCTACTGCTGCCCAAACCTTGGCTCGGATCTTACAGCTAGATCCCTACACTGCTCGGCTACAGTTACCAACACGAGGCTGGCGTCTTTATCGCACTGGGCCAGTAGGAGAACTGCAATTTTACGTTTCATCGCTGCGGGAAGGGTCAATTCCCTGTTTTTGTGCCACGTTAAAGGATATCGAGAATATTAATATCTTTAGCGTTCACCATCTTTCTGAAGCCAACGCTAGGACAGCTACTGCGGTTTGTCAAAACGATCGAGGTCAGATCGGTTCGTTAGCTTTCAACTGGTCAGAAGTGGCGCAACTAGTAGAAGGGAACTTGCCAGTGTTTGAACAAGTTGTCGATGTGGATGTGCGCCACCAATTGCAGCGTAAAACCCAAACCCTTGATTACGTGCAGTTTTGTGACCTACATTTACCTGCCCGCAAGAGTATCTTACGCTTGTGCGATCGCCACTATCAGTTTCAGCAGGGAATAGCCCTTTGGCCACAAGCAGAGAACAACCAAAATGGGGGAGGGCAACAGCCTCCCCCTAGTCAAGCCACAAACAGAACGAACTGGAATAATTTGCGGCATTTTTTGCACCGCTACCTGCCTCAGGCACCCGTCTGGTCTGATTTCACCATCTTTGCCGAAACAGCTATCGATTACAAAGAAATGCTGGCTCGTTTACCATCTCATATCGATCTGTTTCGTCGGGAAGAAACGCCTTGGGACTCTGCCTTTCAGTTGTACAGCGGGCTGGTTTTCCTTAAAAATGCCTCTGGAGACACTAGAAAACCTTTAATCTAGTACCTTCCTACTGACCAGGCTTCTTCACTTCTTCATCTGACGTGCCATCTCTAGGAAGTTATTCATGCTTGGACCAGGACGCCGCCGACCGTTATTAGTAGTCAGCGGTAGCAAATTATTGGGCGCAAACGTAAGTCCGGGTTGGGGTTCAATTCGGCCATTGCTAGCTGCCTTTGCTGGAGCTGGTGCAGGTGCGATCACTGGCTTCTCAGGTGCTGCTGGAGCCTTAACTGGTTCTGGATTCTGGGCTTTAGGTGCTTCCGCTTTGGCGACGGGGGCCTCAGTAGATTCCGGCTTCTTAGCTTCTGTCTGTGACTTAACGTTGCCAGTGTCGTCTAGCTCTAGGAAATACCCTTTGGATTTTTTGGTTTTGGGAGCTTCTGACCCGTTGCTCTGAGATCCTTTTTTGAAAAAACCGAACATTTACAAATACTCCTGTCTCTTAGAAAAATTTTAAATGATGATTACCTGTAGTTACAGGATTCTCACTTGCTACCCCTCAGTCTTTGACCCTTGAGTAGAGAGGCGTATAACCGCTTTCATTTTACCTTTGTTTGGCACTCTTTTCGATAACAGGTTGCATTACAAAACTATTATTTTTAGTTTCCCTGAGCTATGACTCAAGAAAGGTTGAGGATAAAGGCATGGAGAATTCTTTTAACTGCTAAGAGCAAGCTAGCTCTATAGTCTTAGAGCCTTGAGAAACTTTACATCGGTATTTTCTCAAGCATCCAGCATTAAGGTTATTGCTAACCTAAAAATTTCTGGTTTCTCGCCTCACTAGTTGAGACGAGTGATTTCTCCGTCAGCTTACTTGGAAGCTCAACTCCGACATGACCCGTCAGACTCCATTAAGATTGAGTTTTTCTTACTCAGCATCCTCAAACTTTACAACCAGATTGAATTATGAGTTTTAATGGCGGATCGTGGCAAGGTTTACTGCTATTTCTTAATATAACTTAATAAACCATTCATTTGCAGTACTGTTGCTTAGCTTTAACTTAAGCAAGTTCAGCTGAGACCAGAAACAAAATTTTACAATTATCTCATAATCTACTCTTAAACTCTTCCGTTGTTCTACCTAAAAAACTTGGGTAGCTGCAATAGCTACCCAAAAAATTTGTTTATTTATTGAACTGTGCCGAAAATTAGGCAGTTACAGCCTGCTTGGTCATAGCGCTCAACTCGCCTTTGGCATACTTAGCTGCATAGTCATCCAGCGTCATCTGCTTGATCTTGCTGGCATTTCCAGCGGTACCAAACTGCTGATAACGCTCCAAGCAAACCTTCTTCATGTACGTGATGGAAGGCTTCATGAAGTGACGGGGGTCAAAGTTCTTGGGATCTTTGGCCGCAGCTTCCCGGATGGCAGCGGTAATTGCCAAACGGTTGTCGGTGTCGATGTTGACCTTACGAACACCGCTCTTAATACCTTTTTGAATTTCTTCAATCGGCACGCCGTAGGTTTCAGGAATTGCGCCACCGTACTGGTTGATGATGGCAATCAGGTCTTCTGGTACAGAAGAGGAACCGTGCATTACCAAGTGGGTGTTAGGCAAGCGGCGATGAATTTCCTCAATCCGGCTGATGGCCAGAATTTCACCAGTCGGCTTGCGGGTGAACTTGTAAGCACCGTGACTGGTGCCAATAGCAACAGCTAGAGCATCCACCTGAGTGCGCTCGACAAACTCAACTGCTTCGTCAGGATCGGTCAGCAGTTGATCGTGAGAGAGTTTCCCTTCTGCACCGTGTCCGTCTTCCTTTTCACCCATGCCAGTTTCCAGAGAACCAAGACAACCCAGTTCGCCCTCAACGCTGACGCCAACAGAGTGAGCAACCTTGACCACTTCAGCAGTGACATTGACGTTGTACTCAAAGGTAGCTGGAGTCTTGGCATCGGCTTCTAGAGAACCATCCATCATGACGCTGGTGAAGCCATAACGAATTGCGGAATAGCAGGTCGATGGCGCGTTGCCATGGTCTTGGTGCATGGCAATGGGGATATGGGGGTAGGTTTCTACCGCCGCCACAACCAAATGACGGAGGAAGTTCTCTCCTGCGTAGCTGCGGGCACCGCGAGATGCTTGTAAAATCACGGGGCTATCTGCTTCATCAGCAGCCTGCATGATTGACAGGATCTGCTCCATATTATTGACGTTGTAAGCTGGAATGCCATAGTCATTCTCAGCTGCGTGATCCAACAGCAGCCGCATTGGTACGAGAGCCATAAATAGTCCTCCTAACTTTTGGTATCTTGTCAGCTAGTTGTTTCTAGACCAGCTTAGATTCTTAGGATAATCTTAAGATATTTTTCGATTTATAGGAAATTATCTCTAGATATTTAATTATCAGCTTTGCTTATAAGCATGATAAGCCCTTAGTATACCTAATATGGGTCGCCTGGGATTCGAACCCAGAACTTATCGGTTAAAAGCCGAGTACTCTACCGTTGAGTTAGCGACCCGAGTGAGTAAGTTTTCAAACACACTGTTTTTAACAGTATCATAAATCAAATCCAATTGTAAAGAGTTAATCAAAAAAAAGTTGCCTCAAAGCTAACTGATGCTTCCAAGCTAGCTCCAGGAGCCAGTTGCGCGATCGCATCTCCTGTATTGAGCGCATTACGAGGGGCACTCCAGGGTTCTAAGCAATAAAAATCTTTACCTTTGACTGTCCAGAAAACCAGGGTGGAGTAAAGGTCGCTGTAGGTAAGGGTGATTTTCAAGTGGCGTCCGCGATCAGTCACGCTAGCTGAGTTAGCTGTTAGCTGCCGAAAGGCCACGTCAATTTCATCGCGGCTCCAATCAAAGCCGTTCGAGAAGGGATGAATTTCTTTAGTATTCTGGTCTTGGTACTCAGAGGCTGGCACCTCAAGCTCCAGTTGAGTTTTGTCAGAGGTCAGAAAGTAGGGATGCAGACCCGTAGAAAAGGGCATCGGTTCCTGGGCATGATTCTTGTAGCGCTGCTTAATCGTTAAGGTATTGCCAACTAACTGGTAAGTGAACGCCACTTGAAAGTCGAAGGGGTAAACGGCGCGAGTCCGATCGCTACTATTAAGGAGCAGGGTAAGGCTCACTAGGTTATCTGTGATCTGCTCTGTGACCTGCCAGGGTAAATCGCGGGCAAAGCCATGCTGTTTGAGCTGATAGTTTTCCCCTTTATAGCTGTAGATGTTATTGGGTAAGTTGCCGCAGATGGGGAATAGGATGGGGATACCACCCCGCACGCTCAAGTTGGGGTCTTTAAAGCGTTCGGCATCAAAGTAGAGAATCTCTTGACCTCCCAGACTCCAGCCAGAAATGATCCCGCCGCGTTCTGGCACAACTTCGAGGCGCGATTGAGCATCGCTGTCAGTCAGAATGTAGGTTTCGTATTGTTGCTGTTGTTGGGCGATCGCAAACATTACCCTCTTTTCCTAGTAGATGAACTTGCTTAGTGATTACCTATTGTGAGAGCTGCTTCTGGCTCGCTAATCCAGCCGCACCTTACCGCCGTTGTCAAAACATTCTACCTGAAATCGTTTCCAGCCCTTACTGTCGCTCAAAACTCGACTCGTGAAATCAAATCTCCCCTAGTTATTAGTGATCTAGATCGCTATAAAAGAGTGTTTAAAATCACCAAGATAACCTACTTAAATCAATGTCCGCCAGGAGCGAATCATTGGATAGTATTAAAAATTCTTTATAAAATAATAGATTTTCATGATTCGCTCGCTGGTAAAATCGGCTCTTGAAACAGGTTGCCTGAGCGTTGCTTCTGAGGGATTAATCCGTCAAGTTTTAGAAATGAAGGTTTATCAGAGATCAGATTTAGAGGCTCTAACAGTTCTCTGTGACGCAGTCAACTCCGGTCAAATCGAACGAGAAGCTCGTGGTAGTAGTGTTATAAAGTCACCATTCAGCAGCCCTTAATCGGGATAAGCCAGAGAGCAGAAGTCTGAACGCAGACCAAGGTTAAGGCATCAGGCTTAAGGCATAACAATTTTCATGCATATTGGTGTACGCAGTGCCTGACGGCTAACTTAAGCCATCCCCTCATCCGGAGTCCCTGCGAACCAGCCTATTGCGTCCAGCAGATAGAGCAAGTAGTATGTCACAATACAAGTGTCTGAGCAATTCAGGCACCTACCCCTAGCCAGCCAGGATTTATGACCTGGACATCACTTGTCCTATTCTCAATGGCGGAATTTATTTTTCCCTTCGCTTACCGTGGCTCTCTGCCAATGCCAATTGACCAAAAATCTCCAACCTGCTCGCTGGGCAAATTGCTCTCCACTAGTGCCTGCGGTCAAGTTTTATTAACGGACTACACGGTTGAGGCGAAGATGTCCAAGGTTGTTTTTGACCATTGAAGGTTCTGTAAAGTAACGATCGAGATTGCCGCTGGATGCAAGCTAAACTTTTAAGCATCGAACGGGAAACATTATTGAGGAGGCTTTCCTTGGGCAAAAGAGAGCTAAACCCGGTTAACCCGATCTCAAGTTTACAAGGAAGCTGCATTTCTCAAATTTAAGAGCTGCTTGCTCTACATGTATTGGAAGAGTTATCTGCTTAGGAGAAGCCAAATATGCTACACCGCAAGATTTATCAACTCTGTTGCGATGGTCGTGAGGTCTGTGTTTTCTTGCGGGACCAGCAACGTTGGATCGAACGTGCCCGTATTGTTGATATTGAGGGAGATTTAGTAACAATTCGCTATGAAACGGATGAAGAAGATGAAATTAGTTCCTGGGAAGAAATGGTTCGTCTGGAAAGTATTGGTTCTGTGACTCAGAAACTGGCTTCTGTACCCCGAGGCAATTTTGAACCTCTGGTCTCGGAGGACTGTCCAGAAGCCGAACAAATTCGCCCCCGTTCTCCAGATTCCAATCCAGATTAGAGGAGGTGAGGGAGTGAGGAGGTGAGGAGGTGAGGAAATAAGGGAACTGAGTAGATGAGTAGATAAACAGATGGGTTCTAATTTTTTAGTCAGTTCCCTCACCTCTTCACTCCCTCATTCCCTTACCCCTCTACCCCCTCACCCCCTCATCCCTCCAGCTAATATTTGGATAAGGTAGCGCAATTGCCACTCCCTTACCCCCCTACCCCCTCATCCCCTCACTCCCTCATTTTAGGAAGGGGTTCAAGGGGTTCAAACACGGGACAGTACCCCTCTGGTGTCACTTTAAAGGTATATAGGGGAGACGCTGGATTCCAGCAGCGCTGACCTCGTTGGTGACGGCAGTTGGCACAGCAGTCGATGTTCGCTGGCATCTTGAAATTACTGCTCTGGCTGAGTAGTTCCCGTTGGGACAAACCTCGCAGTACTAGTTCTTCACCTTGCCATCGCGCTTCTACTAAACCTGTATCGGCAAAGTTGTGCCAGCGAGGATCGGCAGCGATCGCCTCCGGCAGAGTTATGGTGACGACGGTGCCAAACTCGGTTAGTTCACCTTCGTAGTTTGTCTCTGTTGGTGGTGCAGGTTGTATAAAGGTCTCGCCAATTGGCAATTCTACTAAGGTGCCTGCTGATGGACAGTGGATGTGGTAGCGATTTTGTAACTCCTCTAAGCCAGTTAGGTCAGCCAAATAGGTTTGAGAACCATGGAAAAAAACGATATGTTGAGGACGAAGATTGTGAATCAACTGAGTGGTTCCCAAACAATCGCTATGTTCGGTAAGCAGGTAGGTTTCAACACCACTCACACCAAAGTCATTAGTTTCTAAAGGATATCTGAGCCGTTCTGGTCGCAAGACTACCCAAGGCCCAGAGTCAGGCTGGCAATACATTCTTAAGTCAACGGTTTCGTCGGTTAGCACAATACAGGGAGACTGACCGACAATACCTCGCTGCTGCTCATCTAAGCGTCGCACTCGAGGGCGTACCCGCTCATCCCAAAACAAGGGTTGATGGCGGGCAAAGTTTTGTACAGAGGTGGGGAAGTGCGAGAGGAGGTCTAAATAAGCGTTACACCCTCCGGCAACGGTGCCATCGACCCAAATATCCAGGTTACGGCCAGTGAACTGGTGATGGCTGCGCAGAAGCATGAGGATCTCTTGACCGAGACCCAAAGTCGGCACGGGTAGGAGAACCGAGTAATTAGCGGCAATTGCTTGATCGATCCTTTCCACTAGTTGATTTTCTTGTTGCCGTCGATGAGGATGCCTTGCTGTGCCGTAACTGCCTTCAACGATCAGCACATCTGGCTGCGTACCTCTTAAGGCTTCAACTGATAATCCCTCCACCAGCCGAGAGTTAGAGAGAAAAAAGTCACCCGTATAAAACAGCCGATATGTGCGGCTGGGAGCGGTGTAAGTTAGCAAAAAAGCAGCGGCTCCAGGTAGGTGGCCAGCGGGAAATAATTGGACGCTCAGTCCCTCACAGAATTCTATAGGCGATCGCCAAGGTAATGCCTGACAGAAGGGGGTAATTTCCTCACCCACTAGATCTGGCCAGTTAAGAGGCAATAGTTGAGTTGTGACTTCGCTGGCATAGATCGGCAGCTTTGGGAAAGCCTGGTGGAGAGCTAGTAACCCCTGAGCGTGATCTGTATGGGCATGGCTGCACAGTACCAAATCTGCTGGGGGATTCGTCTGGGCTTTTAGGGGCGAAATGTCTTGTAACCCACAATCGAGAAGGATGTGGTGTGGGCCCATTTTTACTAGCAAACAAACCCCTTCGGCATCCTGACCAACACCATAGGGGAAACAGGCTAGTCGCTCATCCTCGGTAGAGAATGCTGCTGGGCGTTGATTGCTCATGAGCTGTTAGAAATTAGCGAACACCAGTTAGCCATCAGCAATCGCTCTCTGGTGTGGAGTTCCTCCGAAGAAACTTGCAGGCTGCAAGCATATTCATTAGCTCTGGGTTAGCGTTCTGCGACTGGGCATCAAGTAGTTTTTAAGCTAGAGATATTTGTTGCTTGAGAGCTGACAGCTGAGCTAAATTAATTTAGCTCAGTGAGCAGAACCATTACCGTGATAGTTATCTGAATCATAAAATCCATTCTTCGTGCCAAAAATAAGGCATGACACGGTAAAAACAATTGTCAAGACTACTAAAATTAGTTTGATATCCATCTATCTTGAAATTGGTAACTAGGGAATAGATTTGATCTTAGTACGTGTTAGCCTCTTTTTAAAGCTTGGTATTACTTAACCCGATGCTCTTCCACGGAAATGGGTTAACAACACCCAACCGTTTTGCTCAGCCATCCCCATAATTTATTTGATTTGATTGATTTTACCACAAAATTTCTACTCTAGAGTTTAATGATTCCCTCCTGACCTACTTGTTAGCGCTTTTTCCCTTGTTAATTCTACCATCTTGTCCCCCTCGCTCTGTTGCATTCCTCTGGGTTTTTCCCAAACAGTTGCTTGAGGGGGAATTTGCCACGATCGCTTTTGGCTGGTGTGAGATAACCTTAAAGGCGGAACTTGAGCGTTTAGCCCTCCACCGCTGGTTTAGTAAAATGGCAGCAGAAACCTGCCGATAGATTGAACGTCTTAGATGAAATGAGATGGTGATTACCAATATTCCTTTAAGAATGAACAGTGAGATTGAGGAGTGCCTGTTATGTTCAAACGACTTTTCCAAGCCGCCACCATTACTTTCTTGCTCAACCTTCTAGCCTACATGAGTCTGCCGGATGAAAATCATCAAGGCTCCCTATCGTCCTCAGTAGACGCACCCAACCTTATGGTTAGCTGGCGGTAGTGTCTTCCTTTTAAGATTAACTACTCTGAGCAAAGGCTCACAACCACATAATAAAAATATTTGGGATCTCTCCGAGCTGTGGTTATAAGTTAATCTAATAGCTAGTAATTGGTAATCGGTAACTGGCAATTGGTAATTAGTCAGCAATTCCTAGCCGATTACCTATCACCCATGTCCATGTAACACAAGATACATTTTACCACTCTCCTGATTTTCAGATTAGGATTTATTCAATTGCCGCAGCAAGGATTCAGCTTTCCGCACGCCTTCTTCGTTACTCTGACGCCGATAGAGGTCACGCGCTTTTTCAATGGCCGCGATCGCTTCGGGAATGCGATCGCGGCCTTTTAAGGCTAAGCCTAGATTGTAGAAAGCTTGCGGGTCTTGAGGAGATAGTTCAGTGAGGTGTCGGTAAGCCACAATCGCTTCAATGTAATTCTCCTGAGAGAGCAGAATTTCGCCAATTGCCTTCTGAGCCTCTACAGAATTCGGTTGTAAAGAAACAGCTCGTTGAAACGCTTGCAGGGCACCCGACAAATCCTTTTGAGAGTATAGGAGTTTGCCGATCTGGAGATAGACTTGATCGCTGTTAGGGTCTAAGCGTGCTGCCGTCTCAAAAGCATCAAGAGCAGCTGTTTTATTCCCCTGACTCAGCAAAGCCATTCCTAACCTGATTTGCACCCGACCTTCTCGAGGAGCTAAGGCAGCAGCTTGTTGCAGTGCCTTAACTGCTTCTTGGGGACGCCCTTGGTCTAACAACACCGACCCGATTAACTCATAGACTTGGGCATTTCTAGGTTGGAGGTTAAGGACTTGGCGATAGGCATCGATTGCCCCATCATAATCTTTCTGACGCAGCAGTACAGCTCCCAAACCATAATAGTTATTGACATTATTGCCATTGAGCTGAATAGCGCGGCGATAGGCTGCCGCAGCACCGTTATTATCTCCAGAATTGGCTAGGCTGTAGCCCAAAGCATACTGAAAATCAGCATTGTTGGGGTCAAGAGCGATCGCTTTTTGATAGGATTTGGCCGCATCTTGGAAGTTCCCCTGACGCGCCTGTAGGTAGCCGATGCCGGAAAAAATCCTTGGGTTTTGCCCATCTAGGCGAGCAGCTTGTTGATAAGTCGCCAGTGCCCCACCATAATCACCAGCATTAACCAAGTCTCTGCCCCGACGGAGCAGTTCATTGAGCTGTTCGTTAGATTGTCGCTGGCTCAATAGCAGAGGCTGCTCTGCTAGGGCTGCTGGTGGCAGGGTGGGGGAAAGCCCAGTTAACAACAAGCTACTTACTAGAAACGCGGTCTGCTTTAGCACGGTCAATTTTCTCGCCTTCACTTAGTCAATGCAATTTTTCAGAGTTACGTTGGCTAACAGCCTTAATCAGGAACAGATTGTCTGACCCTAATGGCACTGATAGTTGCCAGTTTTTGATCGGAAATTTAAACAAATAATGATTCTAACAG
>DNXU01000084.1:0-8607 GCA_003505715.1 Cyanobacteria bacterium UBA8803
TCTACTATCTTTGAATGCAACTCTGTATCAAAGGCTTTCTGGGGTTGGTGAGTTTCGCCAAGCCCTTTCTCAGCTAAGATTTTCAGTTGAGTAGCGATTAGGGCTGATAGCGTTTGGTCTTGGTCAGTCCACCAACCACCGTTGACGATGGAATCACCCAGGAGGAGGACTCGTAGGGTTGATGGGGGGCATTGGGGGGCGATCGCGCTGCTGCGCATAGAATACTCGTTAATGGCGATGCGATTGCCCATCCGGGTAGTGCGTTGGTTGGGCGCTAACAGGTAGCCAATTTGGTCATCTGCAACATAAATGGGGGGGTTGCCAAAGCCAAAAACCAACCGCAAGCCTAGTTCCAACAGCAGCAACATCCCAGCCAAGGCCGCCAATATTACCAGCAAAACTTTCACTCCTTAGTCTCCTCCTCCAGAGGGATTTTCCAGCTCTGGATACGCTTGTCCTTTGCTCACTTATCCTAGACCAAGATATATTCGAGGTGGAAATTCCTTGCACGAAAGAGGAGTGCGTAACCGGATATGTCAGACCTGAATCGCGGCATCATGAAGTTTAAAGGAGCCGATAGCCCCTTAGCGATCGCTATTTCCAGCCTCTTGGTTTTGGGCAGTATCGGCTTCCTGCTCTGGTGGGCATTACACGCCGCTTACAGCATGAGCTGATTGGTGATATCAATAGAGACGGAGTGTAGGTATAGGGTGTAGGGTGTTTTCAAGGGAACTAGGGAAGAGGGAGCATCCTAAAGGAAACATGGAAGAGGGGACATCCTATATAGTGCGGGTAAAAATTATGCCATTCCCCATTCCCCATTCCCCATTCCCCATTCCCCATTCCCTATATCCATGATTTTTTTGCCAGTATCGTTTTACTTGCTTGCTGCCTTAGACATTGGCCCCCTCTCGGGAAATGTATGGCTCGATCTGGCTGTACTAGTCTTAATGCTGGTGCTTTCAGCTATCTTCTCCGGTTCCGAAACAGCTATCACTGCCCTAGACAACCTGAAACTCAGGGCGTTGATTAAAGAAAAGGGTGACCCGACGGGCATGTTTCGCCTGGTTTTGGAGAAACGGTCTCGGTTTATTACCACTCTCTTAGTGGGCAACAACCTGGTCAATAATTTTTCAGCTATTTTAACTAGTAATCTCTTTGCTCTGTGGCTGGGAAGTGCTGGTCTAGGAATTGCCACGGCAATTGTAACGGTAATCGTGCTGATCTTTGGGGAAATTACGCCTAAATCCCTGGCTATTAACAACATCCTGCCAATTTTTCGGGTAGTCGTTCATCCTATCTACTGGCTGTCTAAAATTCTATCTTGGTTGGGAATTATCTACTTGTTCGAGACCATTGCTCAGACAGCTCTGCGCTTGTTTCAGGGAGGTGCTGTTCAGGAGGGAGAATCTGTTAGAGACCTCAAATTGATGATTGAGATTTTGGGAGGTAAGGGAAAACTTGACCTGGATAAACATCAACTGCTTAATAAAGCTTTGATGTTAGATAATTTAAGCGCTCGCGATGTGGTCAAGCCTCGGATTGAGATGCGCACGATTTCCCATGAGGAGACTTTGCAGAATTTAGTAAATCTTTGTTTAGAGACAGGATATTCTCGCATTCCAGTTCAGGAAGAATCGAAAGATGAAATTGTAGGTATTATTCACCTCAAAAAAGCGCTTCAGCAGTTAAAGTCTAGAGAAAAAGAAGGGGGCAGCGAGTTACCAGTCACAGTAGCCATGGACCCACCTGTGTACGTTCCGGATACCAAGCGCGTTGCTAATTTACTGAAGGAAATGCTGCAAAAGCGCTTTCACATTGCCATTGTGGTAGATGAATATGGGGGTACGGTGGGGTTAGTGACGTTGGAAGATATCCTGGAAGAGTTGGTAGGTGAAATTTATGATGAGAGCGATTTTCCCCATAGAGTAGCAAGACGGTAAGTGGAGGGATGAAGGATGAGGGATGAAGGATGATGATATCAACTTATTGAGACTCCTTTGGGTGAAGCACAAAGGATTCTAGCCTGATTGACTCCGCTAAGGGACTCCCAAATAAAAAAGTATCCAATTGTAGGGGCGAGTCGCTGTTTCNNATAGTAGCGCTAGCCGACAGTATGGCTTGACTCGCCCTGATTGAATAGGTAATTTATTCTTTGGCAGTTGCTAAGCCTTCTTGGCGCGGATCGCTTGGATGAATTCCTCCACTGCATCGTACTGATCTGGGTGCGCAATATAGCGTAACAACAAAGCTTTATCTAAATCTGGGAAAAACCCACTACGACTGACTTCTTCATACTCTCCTGAAGCATTCAGGCGAAATATCATGATCTGGTTAGACTTCCAGAACCAAACTTCAGGCACTCTTTTGGGTTTGTAGAGTTCCCTTCTGTTAATTGACCCGCTGGTCACAATAATTTCTATAACGATATCGGTTGAAACCTCTCCCGGTTTTAGCGAAGCGGAACCGGGAGAGGTTTCAACTTCCTACTTAGGACTTACGCATTGTGCCCCCCGATCCCCCAGGGCGGATTTATTGTCGATAGAGAAATTTGGGGAGCTGGGGGAGCTGGGGGCGTTTGCGTAAGTCCTATTACTAAAACTTTACATTGCCACGGCAGCATATCGCCTCTGTTCAAGAGGTGCCAGATATCACCTAAAAATAGATATTCCAGTCTCAGCCCACTAGCGATCTAGATCTACGAACTAACGTGACATACTTCACTAAGGAATTTGAGTCAAGTCACCGTAATACTTCTTAAGAATTAGTTACATTAGGTTGCAATAAAGAGACTAACTGCTGAAAAATGGTGTGTGAGAGAACCTATGGAAATACAAGGAAAAACCGCTCTGATTACTGGTGCCTCCCGTGGCATTGGGCGTGCGATCGCCCTAGAACTAGCAGGGCAAGGGGTCGCCCGCTTATTACTTGTAGCACGCGATCGCCAGCGTCTCAGTGAAGTCGCTACTGCTGTGCAAGAAATCAATCCAAACGTGCAAGTCGTTCCCCTCGCTTTAGATCTCACCCAAACTGGAGCCGTCAGTATTGCGATCTCTAAAGCTTGGCGGGATTATGGCCCGATCCATCTACTAGTTAACAATGCAGGAATAGCTCACCAGACTCCTTTCCTGAAATCACAACCCCAGCAAGCACAAGCAGAAATTAACGTCAATCTGATTGGCATGTACACTATTACTCGTTTGGTAGCGCGACGCATGGTAACCAGACGAGAGGGTGTAATCGTCAATGTTTCGAGCTTAATGGGAAAATTAGCCGCTCCCACCTTTGCCACCTACTCGGCTACCAAGTTCGCCATTTTGGGTTTTACTCAGGCATTAAGGGCGGAATTAGCTGAACATAATGTTCGAGTCATTGCTTTACTGCCATCCCTAACTGAAACTGATATGGTGCGAGACACGGAGCGATTTCGGTGGATTTTGCCCACTACGCCGGAAGCAGTAGCCAAAACTTTAGTAACCGAACTCCCCAAAGGATCTGTTGAAATATTCGTTGGCTGGCAAAGTAAAGTGACTGCCTTGCTCAACCGTTTTGTCCCCCAACTCATGGAAAAGATTGTTTTGTTATCTGCGCCACCATCTGAGCCTCAAAGTATTGGCCATTACCGTCTCCGGTTAAGTCAACAAAGTTAACTTGACTTTAGGGTGTCGGGTGTAGGGAAAATAGACCAACACCCCACACCTCACACCCCCTCCTTTTCTCGGTCAGTGAGGTTATAATCCTGCTTGAGATTTGGTGAATGCCAAACTGTACGCTAAAGCTACAGTATGGTGAGGTGAGGAGTGAAGAAAACATGTCAAACAGTTCCCAATGGGCTTGGGACTTCAAGCGTCCAAAGGATAGGAGCAAGGCTCAAGCCAATGGCAATCCCGATGTCATTCATGATACGTCTGGTTCGCCCCCGCAATCACCCTCTGTGGATAGTGGGATAAATGTCTCCGATACCAGTTCAGATAGGGTTGAATCAGTGAGTAAGCGCTACGTGCGTTGGTTTTTCTGGAGTGCTGCTTTTGTCCTAACAGCAACAATTTCTGCAACGTTGGGGGCAACGGTAGCTTTACTCACGCCGTTGTCACCCTTCATCATCCCGCACAATCCAATATTTGGGTCGAAAGGGAATTTGTGGCGGCAAGGGTTTCCCTATGACCTAGCTCGACCCGTCAACATTCTAGTAATGGGAATCGATCGAGTTCCAGACGTGCCGAAAAGCTCGCCGGACGTTTTTGCTGGCCGCAGCGATACTATGTTGCTAGTAAGGCTAGACTCTAGGGAAAAGTCAGTCAAGATGCTTTCCATTCCCAGGGATACCCAAGTTGAAATTCCGGGGGTGGGGATTGCCAAGATTAATGATGCCAATGTAGAGGGCGGACCGGCTTTAGCAGCGCGAGTTACCAGTCATACCCTTAATGATGTGCCAATTGACCGATACGTAAGGGTTACGACTGATGCATTTCGGGAACTGGTAGACCTAGTCGGTGGGGTTGAGGTTTTTGTCCCCTACCAGATGAAATATAAAGATGTCACTCAGAATTTGAATATCGATCTAGAGCAAGGGTGGCAAACTCTAAATGGAGACCAGGCAGAACAATTCGCCCGATTTCGCAAAGACCAGTATGGGGATATCGGTAGAGTACAGAGGCAGCAGATACTTCTGAAGGCTCTGCGTCAGCGCCTAGTCAGTCCTACGGTGCTACCACGTTTGCCTCAAGTGATTCGGGTAATGCAGCAGTATGTTGATACCAATCTCAGTATAGAAGAAATGCTAGCTCTGGTGGGTTTTGGTCTCGATCTACAACCTGATGACTTTAAAATGGTGCTTTTACCCGGTCGCTTTAGTAGTCCCAAGGAATACAAAGCCAGCTATTGGCTGATGGACTCAGCAGGAAAAGACCGGGTAATGCAGGAATATTTCCAGCAAAATCCAGACTGGAGTTCATCTGATGTTCGTCGTTCACCTGATAGGCTGCGAATTGCTATTCAGAATGCAACGGACGATCCAGAACTAGCTCACCGAGTAGCTAAGTATTTGGCCGAAAAAGACTTCCATAATGTTTATATCGTGCGGGATTGGCCGGATCGGTTGCAGCAAACTCAGATTATTGTCCAGCAAGGGGATTTGAAAGCTGCAACTGCCGTGAAAAGAGTCTTAGGGATTGGTAAAGTAGAGGCATCTTCCGTAGGCGATCTTGAATCCGATCTGACAATTCGCGTGGGTGAAGATTGGTTAGAACAGGATTTTTGAGGGCTGAAGGATGAGGGATGAGGGATGAAAATTTATCGTTTATCGGCAACGCTGATAGGATGAAAAAAAGTTCACGAAACATAAGGATGTAACCGTTGGCGTCTGTACAGTAGCCACCGTTATCGAAAACTATGCCAACAACAGCTGATTTTCTCACCTATACTCAGTGGGCAGGCATTTTCACGCTAGTCTGCGGTCTTTTCTCCATACTGGGTTTTATTTTCAAATGGGGTATCCGATTTCGGCTGGTGGGAATTACCGGCTTTATGGGCGTCCTGACTGGCGGGTTATTTGCCTTAAGTCTTGTCCCATTGACTCGCACGGTGATTCCCGGTGCAGTCCATTTTTCCTTAGTCTATGACAACGGCGGCAATCAAGCTGTAATTGTGGTGCCTCAGGAAATAACGGCCTCAGAACTGGATGCAACTCTGCGCCAAGCTGCCTCTGACTTGTTTTCCTACGGACGCTTGGGTGGGCCTGATAACTACCTGACGATTCGCGCTCGTACCATTATCCACCCGGAACCTGGTGTATCGAAGCCCTTGGTTTTGGGTCAGGTGAAGCGATCGCTCGCTCAGCGCGATGACGAGGAAATGGCAATTGAAATCTATTCAGACCGCTTGGCTCAGTTGCCCAAATCTTAAGCAGAAAATAAGGAGAGGGAGAGAGGGAGAAATATTTTCATTCTTAGCTCCTTTTCCTTGAGCGGATGGCACTTTTAGAGTAAAATGCTAAATTTCTTATTATCAACTTCAGCTCCCAGTTCAGACAATTGAATGCCTAACCAATCTTCACCAGACTTTTCGGCAGCAGGCACTTCTGACCAAGTACCCCCCTCATTACTTTCTCTAACCGTGGCACCAATGCGGGTGTGGCGTGGTTCTCAGGCACTGGCAGGAGGGGGGGAGGCGATCGCCCGCTTGGGGGGTCGGCCCTTAGTTGTGGGAGGCGATCGCACTCTAAGAGCTTTGGGTGCGCAGCTACAATCGGTTCTAGAACAGCAACAGCTCAACTCTATTCAGCTATCCTACTCTCCGGATTGCAGCGAAACCTCCCTCGCAGCTCTTCAAGACGCAGTCACTGCCCATCAGGCAGACTTAATTATCGGACTCGGTGGGGGGAAAGCCTTAGACACAGCTAAACTTCTAGCACACCAATGCCAGCTGCCTGTAGTCACTATTCCCACCTCCGCTGCTACCTGTGCGGCTTGGACGGGTTTATCCAATGTCTATTCCGACCGAGGGGCGTTTTTATATGATGTGAGCCTCGACCGTTGCCCGGATTTGCTGATACTCGATTATAGCTTGATTGAAACTGCACCACCCCGTACCTTAGTTGCTGGGATTGGTGATGCTTTGGCGAAGTGGTACGAAGCCTCCGTCAGCAGTGGGAGTTCTGTAGCTACTCTAATTATTGCTGCCGTTCAACAGGCTAGAGTGCTGCGGGATATCCTCTTTCAAAAGTCAGCAGACGCCCTCAAAGAACCGGGTAGTGAGATATGGCGAGAAGTAGTTGATGCTACAGTATTGCTGGCTGGTGTAATTGGTGGGTTGGGCGGTGCCCAATGCCGTACTGTTGCCGCTCATGCAGTTCACAATGGCTTAACCCATCTAGAGGCAGCGCACCATACCTTACATGGTGAGAAAGTTGCTTACGGCATTCTCGTGCAACTGCGTCTGGAAGAAATGTTACAAGGGAATCAACTAGCAGCATCAGCACGACAGCAGTTGTTGAAATTCTATACTGAAATCGGCCTGCCCCAAACTTTAGAAGATTTAGGTTTGGGAAACATCACCCTAGCTGAGTTACGGCAAGCAGCGGAAATTGCCTGCATCCAAAGTTCTGATATTCATAGGCTACCGTTCTCAGTAGTGCCCGAACAGCTCATGGCAGCAATGGTTTCCACCACAACACCAGTTGAGAAAAGCCGCAGCCCTCTAGCTCTGACAAAAGCCATACATGAGGAACCAAAGCCCTTCGGCTATGCTCAGGGTAAACCCTAAGGCACTAAGGCAAGTAGCAAAACTTTGCGCTCCTTGGTGCTACCCTATAGGTTCTTTGGGTTTAAACTTAACCGTGTCAATGGTTTGTGTAGGAAAGCCCCATCTTAGGAATGAATTTAAATTGGATCGCCCCCGCTAAGCGCCTGAGCGCATTACCACCTTACGTATTTGCTCGTTTAGATGAACTCAAGACGCGAGCCCGCGAGCAGGGGTTGGATTTGATTGACTTGGGAATGGGTAATCCCGATGGCTCAGCACCTGCTCCAGTTATTGAAGCCGCGATCGCTGCTCTTCAAAATCCTGCTAACCACGGCTATCCCCCCTTTGAAGGAACTGCGAGTTTCCGCCAAGCAATTACTAGTTGGTATCGCCGCCGTTATGATGTCGATCTAGACCCCGATAGTGAAGCGTTACCCCTATTGGGTTCTAAGGAAGGGCTAACTCACCTTGCCTTAGCCTACGTCGATCCGGGTGACTTAGTTTTAGTTCCCAGTCCTGCTTACCCCGCTCACTTCCGAGGCCCTTTGATTGCTGGCGCTACGGTTCACAGTTTAATTCTCAAACCGGAAAACGACTGGCTCATCGATCTGGGAGCAATTCCTGACGAAGTTGCCGAACGAGCGAAAATTCTCTATTTCAACTATCCCAGCAATCCCACCACAGCTACAGCCCCTCGCGAATTTTTTGAAGAAATCGTTGCTTTTGCCCGCCGCTACTCCATTTTACTGGTTCATGACCTGTGTTATGCCGAACTGGCGTTTGATGGTTATCAACCGACTAGCTTGCTAGAAATTCCTGGGGGTAAGGAGATTGGCGTGGAGTTCCATACCTTATCCAAAACCTACAACATGGCCGGCTGGCGAGTCGGCTTTGTAGTGGGCAATCCTCGCATTATTCAAGGATTGCGCACTTTAAAAACAAATCTCGATTATGGGATTTTTGCAGCCTTGCAAACTGCGGCTGAAACCGCCTTACAACTGCCGGATATCTACCTAAATGAAGTACAATCGCGCTATCGCCGCCGTCGTGATTTCTTGATTCAGGGCTTGGCTCAATTAGGTTGGGATATTCCTAAATCTAAAGCAACTATGTATCTGTGGGTGCCTTGCCCTCCTGGAGAGAACTCCACGGATTTTGCTCTGAATGTTTTGCAGAAAACGGGTGTAGTTGTGACCCCTGGGAATGCCTTTGGCAGTGGGGGTGAGGGTTATGTTCGAGTCAGTTTGATTGTGGAGTGCGATCGCTTAGGTGAAGTTCTGAGTCGCTTCAAACAAGCTGGTATTCGCTATCAAGCAGAGGCCATAGTTGCAGGTTCAGATTGAACCCACCTTCCGCACCCAGAAG
>DNXU01000084.1:8743-10109 GCA_003505715.1 Cyanobacteria bacterium UBA8803
AGAGAAAACCGATTGTGACAGTATAGGGTGCGGAAGGTGGGATTGAAAGTAGTTCAGGGTCTCCTGGCTATCTGGGTCCGTGCTGAGAGCCTATGTGGATCAAGCGAGAGGCAAGTATCAAGTGCTAGTACCCCCAACTTGAGGATAAGCAGATTTTGAACGGGCGTTTCGAGTACAGCAGAATACATTAGAACAACTAATCTTCTTTTTACCGATTATGTGGTTGTTCTCATTGTTTGTTAACCCAATTTGAGGTACGATTGTTGGTGCAGTTTGGGTAATCGGGCGTACTATATACGCTTGGGGTTACTATCAAACTCCTGAAAAGCGATTTATTGCTTTCGGAATCAATAGCTTGTCTATCCTGGTGCTGGTGATAGGTTCTCTAGTTGGCATCATTAAGCTGCTCGTCAAGTGGTGTAATTAACTTTAATATGATTGGCTCTACTGTAGTTAGTAGGCCAAAACAGTAAGCTTTTTAACCTTTAGCTTGGCACTTTAGGGTGTGGAATATCGGTTAAATCTGGTTTTGGGCGCGAGCTGCGCCTGGGTGGTTGTTTGATCAATTCTGGGTAGGAATTCCTCCTTAAGATAGATGTAAGGTAGATCCAGAGTAAGAAAACCTTAATAGGGGCAAGTAGCACTTTTTGGCTCAAGTATTTTTACTTATGAGTAGAAAAGGAATATTAATTAGCTTTGAGTTACCTCATTCTCGTGGTGCTACGTTTATGCATTTGTAAGAGGCATAAGCTCGGAATTCATAATGACTCTGTCGAGCAAAAGCTAAAGGAGAAAAAGTGTCATGGATCAGTTTGGAATTGAACAGATAGTTAAGGAAACCTTAAATGGCACAGGCTGTTTTATTTCAAATCTTGTAAATTCAGTTGCAGCAATTGCCCTTTATTTAGTGAATAATCTTTACAAAGACTCAGCTCTTGCATAAAAGGGATGACTAAATCCTGAGAACAAGTTAGCAACTCAAAACTACAGATTTGGTAGTTTGTAGGCATAGCTTCGTGTTCGGATTAATTCTATACTTGTGAGGGTGCTTTATGACCGTTACTGAAATTTGCAAGCCACGGGAAGTCAAGAATCTGGATCGCAAATCTACTATTAATCAACTGACTTCTGTAGCCTTAATGGGGATTTTCACCCTTTCTGCCTTTATTGTCTTGATTGTTTCCCTGCTTTCGTTAACTGCTGAATCAATAGTTGTGGCAGTATGCCACCCCTGGGGGAATGCCTAACTACTGTTGTGATTGGATGGGAGCTGCCTAAAATCAACTTACAACAGCATTCATCCCATTGAGTACCCTAAACTGGCACAATCGATTTTCTAGGAATGGGTAAACCCATTCCCCTTCGG
>DNXU01000084.1:10139-13115 GCA_003505715.1 Cyanobacteria bacterium UBA8803
CCCATTCCCCATTCCCCAAATGACAGAGTGTGATACTTCTGGGTGCGGAATGGGGGCTACAACGCTTCTTCGAGTGCTTGAGCTTCCTCCTCGGGATCGGATAAAGGCACCAAAGCCACCGCTGCGATCGCATCATCTTCATCCAACCGCTGTACTCTCACCCCAGTGGCCATACGGGATTGGGGTGAAATAGCGTCGATGGCCTGACGAATGATAATTCCCCGACTCGTCACCATCATCAGCTCAGCCCCTTCATTTACTACTCGCAAAGCTGCTAGTTTATCTTGGTGCAAACGGAACTTGGTGGCTAGGACTCCCATCCCGGCACGATTTTGTAGCCGGAATTGGGACACGGGCACCCTTTTGCCATATCCTCCCATGGTTACTACTAAGACCCATGGACCTTGGCCTGCCGTTTCCACTACCTCGGCACCATTTAAGTCTTCTGTTTCCTCCTCCGACTCCATCTCGCTGGCTGGGGCAAAGTTAGCAATGATTTGGCCTGATAGAATATCCATGCTGATCAATTCATCGTTAGCCCGCAGTTTCATCGCCTTAACCCCTCTGGTGGCGCGACCAAGAGGACGTAGTTGCTCGTTGTCCGTCTTGAAGTGAATGGCCATCCCTTGACGAGACCCAATGATGATGCTGTCTTCTTCCTTAGCACGACGCACCCATCGCAACTGATCTCCTTCTTCTAAGGAAATAGCAATCAAGCCATTCGCCCGGATATTGCTGAAGGCATCAAGGGTAGTTTTTTTGATATACCCTTGGCGGGTCAACATGACTAAATAGTCATCCTTGGTGAATTCCGATACTGGTACGATGGAGGTAATTTTTTCATCGTGGGGGATCGGTAGCATCTGCACGATCGGTACACCCCTAGCGGTACGGGAAGCAGCTGGGATTTGGTAGGCTCTCATGCAGTAAACCACACCGCGATCGCTAAAGAACAAAAGGCTATCGTGATCGCAACAAGTCAGGAAATGCTCAACCCCGTCATCTTCTTTGATGCGGGCTCCTGCCTTACCCCGAGTTGCCCTAGCTTGGGCGACAAAGGAGTTAACTGGCATCCGTTTGATATACCCTTGCTCGGTGAGTAAAATCAGCACTTTCTCATTAGCAATTAGGTCGGTGTCGCCGAGTTCCCCTTCAACTTGTTCGATCGCCGTGCGTCGCGCTGTGGCGTGGGTGGCTTTAATCTGGCTGACTTCAGTTTCAATAATTTCTAAAATTCGGCTTCTGTTAGCGAGAATATCGCGCAGGTCAGTAATTCGGGCTTGTAACTCCTCATGTTCGGCTTGAATTTTCTGAGCTTCCAAGGCGGTGAGGCGTCGCAACTGCATTTGCAGAATGGCATCGGCTTGAGCTTCGGAAAGACCGAATTGTTCGATCAACTCTCCCCGTGCTGTGGTTGTATCTGATGCGGCACGGATGACAGCAATTACCTCGTCTAAGTTATCGAGGGCAATTAGTAACCCTTGCAGTAAATGATCCCTTTCCTCAGCTTTTCTTAATTCGTATTGTGTGCGCCGGGTAATGGTCTGAATGCGGAATTCAAGGAAGACTTTTAAGAACTCCTTAAGCGTTAGCAGTTGGGGTTCGTTGCCCACTAACGCCAGCATATTTGCTCCAAAATTGGTCTGTAAGGGAGTCTGCTTGTAGAGGTTGTTAAGGACGACACGGGGATAGGCATCCCGCTTGAGTTCAATGACGATCCGCATTCCCGAGCGATCGCTTTCATCCCGAATATCTGAAATGCCATCAAGGCGCTTTTCGTTGACCATTTCGGCAATCTTTTCAATCAGTGCTGCCTTATTGGTTTGGTAAGGCAGTTCCGTAATAATGATTGCTTCTTTGTCCGCCCTTCCTCGGTGTTCGATGGTTTCAATTTGGGCAACACCGCGCATGGTAATTGAGCCGCGCCCGGTGGTGTAAGCTTCTTTGATGGCAGAGGTTCCCAGAATTTGACCGCCTGTCGGAAAGTCAGGGCCGGGAATGTAGCGCATTAACTGAGTATCTGTAATTTCGGGATTGCGGATTAAGGCCACCAACCCATCAATCAACTCTCCCAGGTTATGGGGGGGAATGTTGGTCGCCATCCCTACAGCAATTCCCGATGAGCCATTAAGCAATAACTGGGGAATTCGTGCGGGTAAGACAGTTGGTTCTTGCTGGGAACCGTCAAAGTTATCGATAAAGTCTACGGTTTCCGACTCAATATCCCGCAGTAGGGCGTCTGTAGCAATGGATTTCAAGCGGCATTCCGTGTAACGCATCGCTGCTGGCGGATCGTTGTCAACGGAGCCAAAATTACCGTGGCCGTTGATTAAGGGCAATCGCATGGAGAAATCCTGAGCCATGCGCACCAGTGCGTCATAAACAGCGGTATCTCCGTGGGGGTGATACTTACCCAATACTTCACCTACTACACGAGCGCACTTGCGGAACGGACGGTCTGGGGAAAGTCCCAGCTCATGCATAGCATAGAGAATCCGCCGATGTACTGGTTTGAGACCATCCCTGGCATCTGGTAGTGCCCGACCCACAATGACACTCATTGCATATTCCAGATAAGATCTAGACATCTCGCTGCCCAGATTTGTCGGGACAATCCGCTCCTGGGATGTACTCATACAACGAAAAACTCCATGAAAATTCAGAATTTGGCAGATAAAAGCTGAAAAGTTGCCCAAAAAGCCACTTTTCTCGCAGATATTTGCCAAATATTGCTAGTTTCTTTTAAAATTTTAACACAATTCCCCACTCTCAGTGGGTGCCTCCCTGAGAGAAAGCTCTTGTGGAACAAGAGTCTGTGCTCCTTACGTCAAGGAAAAAATACCACAATGCTTGGCAACACCAGAGGATGAAGCCAAGCATGTATGGAGCGCGTGGCATCGTGTAGTGACTTCTGCACTTTTTTGAGATAGCTTGGAAATAGGGCAAAATCTATAACCCACCTGAATCGCGAGGGGC
>DNXU01000109.1:0-3882 GCA_003505715.1 Cyanobacteria bacterium UBA8803
GTTCCCCCCAAACTTGGGGGGCTAGGGGGGCTATTCCACTCTAGGGGAAGAAAATTCTGGTTCCCCCCCAAAGTTGGGGGGCTAGGGGAGCTATTCCACTTTAGGGAAAGAAAATTCCGGTTCCCCCCAAACTTGGGGGGCTAGGGGCGCTATTCCACTTTAGGGAAAGAAAATTCTAGTTCCCCCCAAAGTTGGGGGGCTAGGGGCGCTATTCCACTTTAGGGAAAGAAAATTCCGGTTCCCCCCAAAGTTGGGGGGCTAGGGGCGCTATTCCACTTTAGGGGAAAGAAAATTCTGGTTCCCCCCAAAGTTGGGGGGCTAGGGGGGCTATTCCACTTTAGGGAAAGAAAATTCCGGTTCCCCCCAAAGTTGGGGGGCTAGGGGGGCTATTGCATAAGTCCTAATTAATCAGTTGTATCCAGTTTGGAATTGGGAGGAATAACAAATAACATGCCTTTGAAAAATTACGGTGTTCTCAAGTGTCGGGCGATGGATAGTAAGCTCGGTATGGGTCGCAATCCTCACTATCAAGTGCGTGTAACGGACGATGAACTTAGCCATCGCATTGCCATCAATGTTAAGTCAAAGCTGAGTCCGTCTGAACTGCTGTACTTCGTTAACGATAACTTTCAGCACGTACTTACTGAAGGACTGAGTAACTTAGACTTTGGCTTTCACGAGTTAGAGAGGAAGCCAGGGGGACTAGCTCTCGATTACATTCGGGGAAATTTCTTCGATCCCAAACAGATGAAGGCTTTACCTTACAACGTTCCTGGCCCAGATAACGATCTCAACGAGTTGGTTGATAAATACGTGAGTAGAGCGATCGCCACTGAGGACGCGATCTTGTATGCCTTTGGTGAAAAGTGGGGGCCAGAGAATATCGCCGATCGCTATTTCGGCTTTCGTCCCGGTAACGGCATCCATGACATTCACATGAACCAAGGCAGTGTCGGGCAATTTCAAAAAGATAACGGTGTTTGGCAAGATGGCGGGTTGCTGATTCACTTCCCGTCAGAGAATCAGTGGGTTGCCGTTTTCTTAGCCTTCCAGTCTCAGGCGTTTCATACGGACGACATTCACGGTAATCGATTGGATGTGCCTTCTCCACCGGATGTAGAGGTGCCTCACCGAGATGGCATCGTTCGCATTGTCGCGGCTTTAGTTAATCCGCCTGGGGATGATGTTGGTAAGGAGTCAGTAACCCTGATTAATACGTCACCTGAACGGATAGACTTAAACGGTTGGGCGCTAGCCGATCAGATGAAACGTAAGCGTTCTCTTGATGGGTTCAGCCTTGCTCCTGGTGGTTTAGTCACGGTGCCCTTGAGCGGAGCAGATATCCAACTTTCTAATAAAGGTGGGATCGTCACTTTGCTCGATAAAGAAGGGATCAAGATTGATGGTGTTTCCTATACCAAGGAGGATGCTAACAAACAGGGCTGGACGATTGTATTCTAGTTATGACGGTTGTGCCCTCACCCCCCAGCCCCCTCTCCCAATTCTGGGAGAGGGGGAGTAAGTTTTTGGGGTCTAGAGGTGGGGACTAGTTTGTGAGCAGTTCTGATAATTTGTCCTGCCAGAATCGCAGCTCCAAAGCCGTTATCAATATTTACTACTCCCACTCCTGGCGCACAAGAGTTAAGCATGGTCAAGAGGGGAGCAAGTCCTCCAAAACTGGCACCATAGCCAATACTGGTGGGGACAGCAATAACTGGACAATCTGCTAGACCAGCAACGACACTGGGTAAGGCCCCTTCCATCCCGGCTACCACGATCGCCACATCTGCCTCGGCAATCATCTCGCGATGGCTGAGCAAGCGATGGATTCCCGCTACCCCAACATCCCAGAGGCGCTGCACCTGAAACCCGCAAAGTTCAGCCGTCACGGCAGCTTCTTCGGCTACTGGTAAGTCAGATGTTCCGGCACAAATCAGAGCGATCGTGCCAGCATATTTTGGTGCGATCGCATCGGGCGCAACGGCACAAATCTGAGCCGTTGGGTAATATTTAAGACCTGGAACTTTGTCTTGTAGCTGGGTAAATACCTCTGGTACAATCCGAGTAGCCATCACTAATGGATTGCGTAGTCGCATTGCTTCCATAATTTGAGCAATTTGATCTGGCGTTTTCCCCAGCCCCCAAATCACTTCTGGAAAACCCGTTCTCAACGTGCGATGGTGATCGATTTTGGCAAAGTCTCCTACGGATTCAAAGGCGAAATTTTTCAGTTTTTCTAGGGCAACATCGGGGCTGACGTGGCCAGCAGCAACTGCTTCGAGTAGAGATTGCAATATTTCGGGTTGAGTCACGATTTTACAGTTACTATAAATGAGCAGAAGAATAGAAGAGTTCAGAAGAAAATAATTTCAGCGAACTTGTTAGAACCGAATCAATTCAATTGAATAATTATGTTATTGGTTCAGAGTAACCTAAGTCCTCCGATAATCACAAACTTGCCGTAAAGTTTAGTTCTAGTACCATAAACTTCTACATCAATTGGGCTACGGTCTTGCCGCTGTCCTTTAAATTTACAGGAAAGGCTTTTAGTCTGACCTTGAATGCATTGATTAATTTGCTGGGCGAAGAACTCACGATTTTCTTTGGTGACAAGTTCAAGGACTGACTCTAAAGAGATCAGTTCACCAAAAGTATAACCAAAAATCTCGGCCAATCTGGGACTAACGTAGAGAAAGTTTCCCTCCCCAAAAAGGATGTACATGCCAATTAGCGAGAATTGATTCTCATTCGGAGATGGAGCAGCTTTTTGAGGTAAGACGTGTTGCCAATCTTCCTGGTTTATTTGGTGTGCATGTAGTTCTTGCTGGTGGTGTTCGTTAGAGAGTCGAGCATTATCAAGAATTAACGCGATTAACTTAGCCGTCGTCTCTATTAAATAGGTAGCTTCAGAGCCAAAATGTCCTGGTTTGGAATGCATCAGGGTCAGAATTGCTAACACCTCCTTACCCTGGAGGATAGGTACGCTAAGTGCAGAGCGAACGGCGTAAGGCTGATTGGGTAGAGTCAACCAGCGCTTGTCATCCAGGGTATCAGGAATCAATCCGGTTTGGCGGTGGCGAAAGACCCAGCCTGCCAAACCTTTATCCAAAACTTGACCGATAAGTCTCTGCTTTTGCCCACGCAAAGTAGCACCGCGAGCTAGGATACTTTCAATAACAACTCCATCAGCATCAAGTAAAAACAAGCTACTGCCTTCAGCTCTGGTTAGTTTCCGAGCCATGGTTGAGATTTGTTGCAATAGCGCTCGGATCATTAGCGTTCCGCTCGCTGTTTGCGAGGTAGTTATGAAGGTTCTCAGGAGTTCCTGTTGAGCATCGAAAGCAAATTTGGTGATTTTCAGCTTGGCAACTTGTTGCCGCAGTAGTGCCAATTCCTGAAGGAGTTGTTCTTGTGATTGGTCGCGATCGCTCATCTTAACTTGTTTCCGCTAAATGCACCTAACTTAAAGCTCTGTCTGGAAAATAGGGAGAGGGAGAAGGGAGAATGGGGATTTTTATTCTTGCTTTCTCCACTCACAGGACATCTCGGTATACTCGAATCAATTTTACTGCTAGCGTTTCAATCGAAGAAATCGCTTCATAGATTTTTATAGCAAGTCGTTGAAGATCTGGATTTTCTGTATAGGCAATAATACCAGCATGATTAGATATAATGACCAAAGGTAAGCAGCCAATCTACTACCTCCTTTGGAAACTGCTCATCGGCATACAGACTTGCCATGTTTTAAGCATCATTTTGCTTGCGAATGGTAGCTTCAATGATGTAGAAAAGGCAGGTTTGATTGAGTGGTTTGTGATTAAGCTGTCACGCTTTTAAATTGGGTATTAGTAGCGGACAAGATAATCGCGACACAAGGATTTG
>DNXU01000109.1:4007-4650 GCA_003505715.1 Cyanobacteria bacterium UBA8803
AAACTGCTGCTTGGGTGCGATCGCGTACTTCCAGCTTTTGCAAAATCGCATGAACGTGAACCCTTACCGTACCGATGCTGATGTAGAGTGCTGCGGCAATCTCTTGGTTCGTCTTGCCAGCAGCAATTAATTTTAAAATTTCTTGTTCTCGCTGAGTTAGTGAATTGCTTAACCCATTAGCAGTACCTGAGGCGATCACTGAATTGGTTGCGATCGCTGCCCGAATTTCTGCCGTACCAATCTGATCCCACCAGGATGCTCCTGCTACTACCGACCGCAGTGCTAAAATCAGCAGTTGCGCTTCTATCCCTTTCAGACAGTACCCAGAAGCACCTACTGCAATTAGGCGCTCAATTAGTGGCTTTTGGGAATGAGAGGTCAACACCAAAACGGGAATCTCCGGATGCTGTTCTTTTATTTGGCGACAAGCCTCCATGCCCCCAATTCCGGGTAATCCCACATCTAACAAAACGATCTCTGGCAGATGCTGATTGGTTAATTCTACTGCTGTTTCGCCATCCACCGCTTCAGCTACAATGTCTAATCCTTCTGCTTTTAAGCGCACGCACAGTCCCAGACGGAACAGTTCATCATCTTCAACGATCAAAACTCGTAGGTTGGTCATTTGTTGTTGGTTGTTGGT
>DNXU01000109.1:4822-7753 GCA_003505715.1 Cyanobacteria bacterium UBA8803
CTCACCAACAACGAATAACTAATTATCCCGTGGACAAGCAGGTAGTCGGAAACCAAACAATGCCCCGTGTGGTATTCGGTTCTCTGCCCAAATTGTACCGCTGTGGGCTTCAATAATTTGGCGAGTCAAGTACAAGCCTAGTCCCGATCCTTTGGCTTGGCGATCGCTATGCCCTTGATAAAACCGTTCAAACAGGTGAGGCAGTTCCTCCTGAGTAATTCCCGGCCCATTATCGATAACTTTCACCACATGGTAGGCCGAACCTGACTCTAGCACTACTTCAACTTTGCCGCCCCGTGGGGAATGGTTGATCCCGTTAATTAGTAAATTGCTGAAGACGCGCTGTAATTGCAAGGCGTCTCCCTTAACCCAGACAGATCGGCGAAATTCTGATTCACCATAGCTAAGACAAAGATAGACTCGGCGCGTTGTCGCTAAATCGCTCAGCGTCGCGATCGCTTCCTCAGCCAAGATCGCTAGATCCACATTTACTACGTGAAGTTTTAACCCTTCCGTATCATTTCGATAAATATTCAGCAGGGTCTCTAAGAGTTGTAAGGTTGATTGGTGAGAACGGATCGTTATGGCGAATACCTTTTGTTGCGCTGGTGTTACTTTGCCGAAATAATTTTGTTGCAACAGTTTAAGCGTATCAATGGCTCCGAGTAGCGGGGTTTTGAGGTCGTGAGTCAGGGTGGAAACAAAATCTTGCCGAACGCTGGCTAACTTTTGCTGGGCGCATAATTGAGCTTTTTGCTGGGCTAGCGCTTCTTCATACTGATAAGCGCGATCGCTTAACGCTCCTGTCACGATTAAGGCTATTACCGCAATTAATCGATTTGCCACTATCGCCGGATTAAGGACTTCTACAGTGGGATATACCAGATTCAGAAGAGTTAACCCAGCTGCTGCTAAAGTGACTTGGAATGTTGCTTTGCGGCTCAAGTGGGAGTTAGCCAGCAAAATGGGGCCGGTATAAAGGTAGCCAATCACATACTCGGATGGCGTGGCATACTCTAGGCTAATCACCAGAGCAAAAGCTCCAGCAATTAGCCAGTAAGTATTGTTGGGTTTACGTTGAGCTTGAAAAAACGTATGAATCGCTGAAAACGGGGATAGCATCCTGGTAAAACCCCTGAGTTGCTCTGTTGTTAAATTAATCAATAAAAACCGAGTTTTTACGGCTATCTCTCATCTAGGCTCAAGGAAAAACTATCGTTTAGATAGCTATATATAGCTAAATATATATAACTAATATTAGTCAACAAAGATAATTAGCTTATAAATCACGATTCTTGATTATTATAACCAACGATAGATTTACATAATTGGGGGAAAAACTGACCATACTTTAATGAAAGTTAAATATAACTAGGGTCAAGGTTCCTGCTATATATGTTACCAGGATTGATACAAATTGCTTTAACGCTACTAATTCTTATAGCTATCGTTCCTTTTTTAGGAAGCTACCTAGGGCGTGTCTTCTTAGGAGAAAGGACATTTATTGACCCGATTATGAGTCCGGTAGAAGGTATTATCTACAGGGTGAGCGGCATCCGCAATCAAAAGAACATGACTGCGTGGCAGTATGTCAGAGGGTTGCTATATAGCAATCTCTTTATGTTGCTCTTGGCGTATTCTATCTTCATGATTCAGGGCATGTTGCCGTTGAATCCCACAGGTTTAAAAGCCCTGAGTTGGGACTTAGCTCTGCATACAGCAATTTCCTTTATAACGAACACTGACCAACAGCATTACTCTGGTGAAACGACTTTAAGTTATGCCAGTCAAATGCTAGCATTGGGATTTTTGATGTTTACCTCAGCAGCTTCGGGGTTAGCAGTTGCGATCGCGTTTATTCGAGGCTTAACGGGTAGACCCTTAGGGAACTTTTACGTGGATTTAACCCGATCGGTCACCCGTATCTTACTCCCCCTTGCCCTAGTGGGCGGCATCTTGTTACTGATGTTAGGTGTACCAGAAACCTTAGCAGAGCCAGCAGTTGCCACTACTTTAGAAGGTACAACTCAATACATTGCTCGCGGACCAGTTGCACATTTTGAAATTATTAAACAGTTAGGAGAAAATGGCGGTGGCTTTTTTGGGATTAACTCGGCTCACCCCTATGAAAATCCTAACGCGGCTGCCAATTTGGTGGAAATATTGAGCATGGTTGCCATTCCAGCTGCTCTGATTTATACCTACGGCATTTTTACCAACAATAAAAAACAGGGCTGGTTATTGTTCTGGATGGTTTTTATCATTTACGCCATTCTAATTAGTATCGCTGCCTTTGGCGAGTTTCAGGGCAATCCCTGGGTCAATAATATTTTAAACGGACAGCAACCCAACTTAGAAGGCAAAGAAGTAAGATTTGGCTGGGCACAAACAGCTCTATGGGCTGTTACGACCACTGCTACCATGTGCGGTGCGGTTAATGGAATGCACGATTCTTTGATGCCTACGGGGGGTTTTTCCACTCTATTTAATATGTTTCTCCAAATCGTCTGGGGAGGTCAAGGTACGGGTACTGCTTACCTATTTGTATTCCTAATTTTGACCGTCTTCTTAACTGGTTTGATGGTGGGACGGACACCAGAATTGCTGGGACGCAAGATTGAAAAGCGAGAAATTGTCCTGAGTAGCGTCATCCTACTGGTTCATCCCATTATTACCTTAATCCCCAGCGCGATCGCCCTCGCCTTTCCCGATACCCTCTCCGGTATCAGCAATCCTGGCTTTCACGGACTCTCACAGGTGGTTTACGAGTACACCTCTGCCGCTGCTAACAACGGGTCAGGATTTGAAGGATTAGGGGATAACACCCTTTGGTGGAACCTGAGTACGAGTGTCAGCCTCTTAGCAGGACGTTACATCCCCATGATTGCCTTGCTGCTACTGGCTGAGAGCATGTACCGCAAACAGCCAGTT
>DNXU01000109.1:7762-19124 GCA_003505715.1 Cyanobacteria bacterium UBA8803
TGGCACCCTGAGGACGGATTCCAGTTTGTTTACTAGCGTGACTGCGGGAGTGATTCTCATCTTGGGGGCGCTCACCTTTTTCCCGGTTCTGGCCTTAGGGTCAATTGCCGAAGCCTTTCAAATTGCTGCTAGGCGTTGATAGGGACTGGGGCAGAACTCTTAGTTAATTGGGTGATTTTTGACCAACTCAGCACTAAAAAATGAACGCACGCCAACCCGTAAATAAATCTCAATCATACCAAGACTTACCTCGCGGCCCAGAACGCCGACGCCAAAAGAAACAGCAGCGGGTCAGTACCAAAGGACTTTATCAGAGAGCTTGCCGGGATGCTTTTGTCAAGCTTAACCCGCGAGTGATGCTGAAAAACCCAGTCATGTTTGTGGTGTGGGTAGGCACCATTGTTACCGCACTCTTGATAGTCGATCCTAACCTGTTTGGCTCAGTTACTGGTGAGAATCAACAGCTGTTTAATGCCTTAGTGACTGTAATTTTGTTCTTGACGGTTCTATTTGCTAATTTTGCTGAAGCAGTAGCTGAGGGACGTGGTAAAGCCCAAGCGGACTCTTTGCGCTCCACTAAGTCAGATACCATAGCCCGGAAACTCCTACCGGATGGTTCAACAGTAGAGGTCAGTTCTACGGAACTGCGTAAGGGCGACAAGATTAAAGTCATTGCGGGTGATATCATTCCCGCTGATGGGGAAGTTCTGCAAGGTGTGGCCTCGGTAGATGAATCAGCAATTACAGGCGAATCTGCACCTGTCTTGAAGGAGCCAGGTTCAGATGTTGCCAGTTCGGTAACTGGAGGCACGCGCATTCTCTCTGACGAACTGATGCTGCGGGTGACAACAGATCCTGGTAAAGGCTTCCTCGACCGGATGATTGCTCTAGTTGAAGGGGCACAACGGACGAAGACACCGAATGAGATTGCGCTGACAGTTTTGCTGGCGGTACTTACCCAAGTCTTCTTAATTGCGATCGCAACTATCCCCCCAATTGCTCGCTACGTCGGTAGCCCCGTTGGCATCGTCACCTTAATTGCTCTGCTGGTAGCCTTGATTCCCACGACTATTGGAGGGTTGCTTAGTGCGATTGGGATTGCCGGAATGGATAGGGTAGCTCAGTTTAACGTAGTGGCGACCTCTGGACGTGCTGTAGAGGCTTGCGGTGATATTAATACCTTAGTACTAGACAAGACGGGCACGATTACCCTAGGAAACCGCTTGGCCGAGGAGTTCATTCCCGTAAACGGCCACTCACCAGACGAGATTGCTCGTGTTGCCCTTGCAGCTAGCGTATTTGATGAAACGCCGGAAGGAAAGTCCATTGTTAGACTCGCTGAAAAAATGGGTGCGACGGTCAATTTTGACCGCAGCACTGCCGAAGGAATTGAGTTTTCTGCTAAAACTCGAATGAGCGGTACAGATTTACCCGATGGCACTGAGATCCGCAAGGGAGCAGTGAGCGCAATTAAAGGGTTTGTTCGTTCTCGCGGCGGTCAGTTGCCCCCCGATCTTGATGAGGCTTACGAACGGGTTTCGCGCTTGGGTGGGACTCCCCTAGCTCTTGCCTGTGGTGGAGATGTCTACGGCGTGATTTACCTCAAAGACATCATCAAACCGGGGATACGGGAACGGTTTAACCAGTTGCGGCGGATGGGCGTTCGCAGTGTCATGCTTACAGGAGACAACCGAATTACAGCAGCAGTAATTGCTGATGAGGCGGGAGTTGATGACTTTATTGCGGAAGCGACACCGGAAGACAAAATTGCTGTGATTCAACGCGAGCAAGCACAAGGCAAGCTAGTAGCCATGACTGGAGACGGGACGAACGACGCCCCAGCACTGGCTCAAGCCAATGTCGGCTTAGCCATGAACTCTGGCACCCAAGCAGCTAAGGAAGCTGCCAATATGGTGGATTTAGATTCCGACCCTACCAAGCTCATTGACCTAGTCACGATTGGCAAGCAGTTGCTGATTACTCGTGGAGCGCTGACAACTTTTTCAATTGCTAATGATATCGCCAAATACTTCGCCATTATTCCAGCCATGTTCGCCGGAGCCGGAATTGGCAGTCTCAACATTATGGGCTTAGCGAGCGGCCAGTCGGCAATTTTATCGGCACTGATTTACAACGCCTTGATTATTCCAGCCTTAATTCCCCTAGCGCTCAAAGGCGTCAAATTTAGACCCGTAAGTGCCCATCAACTCCTGCGCGATAACATCCTAATTTACGGGTTAGGAGGTGTTTTAGCTCCCTTCGCCGGAATCAAGATTATTGACGTAATTGTGGCCGCAATTGGATTAGCATAAACTCAACCCTGCATGAATACAACCTCTGCACTCTTTGCGTTAACCTTAGCGTCCTTTGCGTTAAAAAAATTATGAAACGAGTTAATTATTTGAAAGAAATTCTGCCCCAATACTGGCACGAGCTAGTTGAGCTGGTAAGGGAACAGTGGCAAACTAATCCCTTACCTATCAAACTATTCCTGGTCATGAGCTTCAATCTAGTCATTGCCCCAGCCGTCTACGCTGCTACGGGCGAAGAACTGACAAGAAAAGCAGCTTATGCCCTCGGGCTATTGGGTTGTGTAACCCTAGGTTTATCACTTTACCTGTTTGTTGTTATTTTCCAACCGGAGCGCTTCTAAATATGTTTAGAGAGTGGACTGTAGGCATTCGTACTACGCTAGTATTGTGGGTTTTGACAGCCTTAATATATCCCCTATTCATGCTTTTTATCGGTCAAGTTGTCTTTCCCAATCAAGCCAATGGTAGCTTGATTAAAAATGACCGAGGACAGGTTATCGGTTCGGCGTTAATTGGCCAAACTTTTGTCTCGGATCGGTACTTCTGGAGCCGCCCCAGCACGATCGACTATAGCGCAGGAGAAAAGGCTCAACCTACAGGAATTTCTGGTGCTAGTAACCTAGCTCCTAGCAACCCGGATTTACTCGAACGGGTTAACCAAACCGTTACGCAGCTCAAACAGGCGAATATCAAACCGACTGCGGACTTAGTTTATACCTCTGGCTCTGGTTTAGATCCGCATATTAGCGTGGAGGCTGCTAGAGCGCAAATTGAACGAGTAGCACGGGAGCGATCGCTCGATACTAATCAGGTTGAGATCCTCATGACTAAAAATACTGAGGGTAGGTTTCTAGGTATTTTTGGCGAGCCTGGGGTGAATGTTCTCAAGCTAAATCTGGCCTTGGATGCTTTAGCTAAGGGATAAGAGAAGAAGCATTTCCATGATTGATAAGAGCGAACTAACTAATCAACTGTCCTCCTTAGACTCTTACAAACACCGAATGCGGCATCGTGGTAAGCACAGAATTTATATTGGCATGGCTCCGGGGGTAGGTAAGACTTTCCGCATGTTGCAAGAAGCTCGCGAACTCAAAAATGAAGGAATTGATGTTGTTATTGGACTACTAGAAACTCACGGACGTAAGGAAACAGCAGCAGAAGCAGAAGGGCTGGAAATCCTACCACGCTTATCTATTAAAAGAGGCAACAGTACGCTCACTGAGATGGACACCGATGCTATTCTGGCACGTCAACCCCAACTAGTACTGATTGATGAACTAGCTCATACCAATGTACCGGGTTCTCTGCGTGACAAGCGCTATCAGGATGTTGAGGTAGTTTTGGATGCAGGGATTGATGTTTTTTCAACGGTCAATATCCAGCATTTAGAAAGCCTCAATGACTTGGTTGCTAAGATTACAGGTATAGTAGTGCGAGAGCGAATACCCGATCGCTTATTAGATGAAGCTGATGAGGTCGTTGTTGTAGATGTAACACCGGAAACGTTGGCAGAAAGATTAATAGAAGGCAAAATCTACGCCCCCGAAAAAATCGAGCAATCTCTACAGAATTTCTTCCAACGACGTAACTTAGTCGCCTTGCGGGAGTTAGCACTGCGGGAAGTGGCTGACAACCTCGAAGAGGCAGCAGAAAGCTCTACACCAGCTAGTCAATTTTGCAGCGTTCACGAGCGGGTTTTGGTGTGTGTTTCTACTTATCCCAACTCAGCTCAGCTCCTGCGCCGAGGAGCGAGGTTGGCAACGATAATGCGGGCACGTTTGTATGGATTGTTTGTCCTGCACCCGGAACGCTTTCTCACCAAGGAAGAGAGCTTATATATTGAACATTGCGAGCATTTTTGCCGGGAATTTGGAGATGAGTTTTTACGTGTAAGTAGCCCTAATATTCCTAGAGCGATCGCAGATGCTGCCCATCAGTACCATATTACTCAAATAGTACTAGGACAAACTCAGAAATCGCGGTGGGAGTTATTGTTGCGAGGGTCTCCAGTTCAACAGTTACTGCGATATCTTAAAGATGTAGATTTGCATATCATCGCTGCGAAAGATGCTCGTGCGAGGGACGAGGGATGAGGGATTAATGCGCAGGCTGCTTGTATTTATCACGACCTCTTTAATTGTGAGGTTTTTTGTTTGGGTTCCCCTCAGATTTCTGATCCTGAGACTATTTGGGGCTTACGTGGGAAGTCTCCTATTAAATGTTGTGGGGAGCCTCCTAGTTCTCTATCTTCTGGAGAGATTTTTCGTACTATTTCAAGAAGATGATGGGCGAGGTTTAATTGGAGTGTTTATCCCGGAGTGGATAGAGGCACCAGCAACCCTTTGTTTCTGGAGACTGACTCGGCCTTTGCGAAAGCAATTGTTTATTCTAAAACACGGGTATCGTCCCGATTAACCCTTATCCTAGCTGTGTTGTCGCGCCGCGCACCTGCTCAATAGGATGTTACTAATGTTCAGCTCGGCTCAAATATTGGGCATGTAGAAGATGATGGTGCGTTGCCCTACGGGGCAACGCACCCTACAAATTGCCTCAAACTTTAATTGCCAAATACTGGGACAGTTCGATCTGTCGGCGGTGGGGGCAGAGTTTGAGGATTGTTTGTGGGAACTTCTAGAGTTGGAACTGTGACTGATGGAGCATCCGGCTCTGCTTCTGGCTTGGTAAAAATTAATTCCCTCACAGGTTCTGAGGCGGAGGGTTCCTGTGCAGCTGTTGGGGGTTCCGAGACAGGAGGTGTAGCTAGTGGCGGCAGAGGTTGAGGACTACTACTCACCCCCGGCGTCACTGGTGCAGCCGTATCTGTCGTAAGATAGATGTGGCCTAAAGCCTTACCTTGGTAATTTCTGCGAGTAAAGCGCCAATTGGGATCGAGAAAAAACTTCTGAAAGCTACCTTGGCTGATACCTCTAGTTCTCCCAATTTCAATATCAGGGCTATAGCGGTTCATCCGGTTCGTACCCACAAGTACCAGTTCCCCATTTCGTTCCTCGATTCTGATTAGGTAGTCTAAACCAAAGTCTTCGCCATTCATCCGTAGCGAATAGCCGTTACTGTCAGTGCTACGCCCGCAAATGCCCGTGAAGTCAAAATTAAGGAGTAGAGGATCGACAACCACTGGGTTGCTACCGCTTTCCTGCCAGCAAGGCCTTTGGTTTGAGAGCTGTTCGATAATTAGGAGTTGATACCTGTTGTTACCAAAGGGAGCAGCAACGGCAACGAAATTATCGCCATTAACTTCTGTGCTGTCAAATGTACCAGCCTGGGTTGGACTCAACGCTCCCAAAGTGAGGAAGGAAGCTGTCGTTAGCGCAGCAACTTGCAGCCATCGTGAACTATTCATCTGAACTCCTTGGAACACGGTCAAAGTCGTTATTTGATTCCTGATTTTAAACCAGACGCCGATCGAGCTACATTAGCTCCCCTTGGCGGAAAAAGTTTATAGCCGTCATGAACTGCGTACACCAGAACGCATGACCATAAGAATACAGGAGTTCAAGAGAAAAGAATTTTTTAAAGCTAGACACCATAGGCAATCGCACACAACAAAGGATGAAAATAATTCACCCCCTTACCCCCTCACTCCCTCACCTCCTCACCCCCTCCCTATGCGTCTCAGGGTTTAACTGCAAAGGTGAGTACCGTCTCATCGACCCCTTTAAGTTTAAGGGGATGAATCTTGGTAATCGCATCGTCTTCTAGCCAGTCGGCAACGTTAGCTGAAACCAGAATCGAATTGGGTTCTGCTGCTTCTTGCAGTCGCGAGGCAATGTTGACCGCAGGCCCAATGGCTGTATAATCTGACCGTTCGCTCCCCCCAAACATGCCTACTACAGCAGTTCCCTGGTGAATGCCACAGCGGAATTGTACGGGTGGAGGGCCGCCGTTGCCAACAAAACCCTTGGCTTGCCACTGTTGATTGAGTTCCTCCAAGGCAAGCAGCATTTGCCGTGCTGTCGCGATCGCTCGTCGTGCCTGCTCTTGAGGGGTGAGTTCCTCCGGAGCGCCAAAAATTGCTAAGATGCCATCTCCCATGAATTTGTCTACCGTACCGCCGTTATCAAACACAGCATGAGTCATTGCTGCTAGGTATTCGTTGAGCAACTCAGCCACTCGGCGCGATCGCAACGTATTGGATAGTTGAGTAAAGCCGACAATATCGCTGAATAAAATCGTGACTAGGCGTGGTTCTGGCTGTAAATCTAGCACTAATTCGCCGTTGGCTGCTCTGGACACAATGGCAGGTGGCAAAAAGCGCTTGAGTACTGACTCTGTCAAGTAAGTATTCAATTGGATCACCCGCTGCTCGTTCTCCTTCAATGCCAACAGGTTCCGGACTTCTGCCAGCAATTCGCGATCGTTAAACGGTTTAGACAGATAAGCATCTGCTCCTTTTTCGGTTCCCTCAATGCGGCTAGCTTCATCAGCTTTTGCCGTTAGTAAAACGATGGGCGTACCTTTCAATTCCTCGGTTGAGCGAATTAAACGAATCAGATCCAGACCCGATACCTCAGGCATCATCAAATCCGTGACAATTAATTGGGGATGCTGCTGTTGGGCGATGCGGAATCCTTGGGCTCCATTACGAGCTGTAAATACCTGATAACCCTCCTCCCGCAGAATCCGGGATACGTAAGTCCGTAAATCGGAATTATCGTCTACCACCAGGATGCCGGATTTTGTGGGAAGCGGGCTGGGGGATGGGGAAGAAGGTGAGAGGATAAGGTTTTGTTCCTTGTCTTCCTCTGTGGTTCCCCCACTCTCTCCCTCATCTTCTAGGGAGAGTTCAACTTCTAAATCGGCTAATTCCACCATCGCACGGCTGGACTGAAGTTCTGTCGGGATTTCCACGAGCCGATCTGCGGGTAAGTGAGCGGTTCCCACTTGCAGCCAAATAGTGAAAGTTGTGCCCTGACCGTAAACCGATTCTACAGAAATTTGTCCGCCATGGAGTTCCACGAGTTCTTTGGCCAAGGCTAGTCCCAAACCGCTGCCTTCATAAGAACGGTTAACTGAGCCTTCTGCCTGTCGAAATCGCTCGAATAAATAGGGGAGTTGCTCGTTGCGAATACCAATACCTGTATCAGTAACCGCCATTCGTATCTGCTCTCCTAGCGGTTCTACTGTGACAGTAATCCTGCCCCCAGGGCTGGTAAATTTCATCGCATTAGATAACAGGTTGTAAAGTACTTTGTCAAATTTTTCCGTATCTAAATAAATTGGCGCACAGATAATAAGCTGGGTTACTAGCTGAATGTTCTTTTTCTGACAGTAGGGGCGAAAGGCTTCAACAATCTGATTGACAAATTCGACTAAATCACAAGGATAAAAGCTAGCTTGCATCCTACCCGCATCAAGCCTCTGTAAATCGAGTAGCTGATTGACCAATCGCAATAATCGCCTGGAATTGCGCAGGGCGATCTCGCTTTGGTCGTAGGGCAACCCCTGTTTTTGATTTACTGCTGATTCTAGAGGCCCAATCGTTAGGGTCAGAGGTGTGCGAAATTCGTGGGAAACATTTTGAAAAAACTCAGTTTTCTGGCGATCTAATTCCAGCAACCGCTCAGCTTGCTGGCGAGTTTTTTGATAAAGTCGCGCCTGTTGAACGGCGATCGCGGCTTGGGAAGCCACGGCTTGAGCTAAGTCAATTTCTGACGAGAGCCACTGGCGAGGTTTATAGATTTGCCGCAGCGTAATGCTACCGATAATTTTGCCATCGGCCAGTAAGGGGACGACCAAAAGGGCGCGGGCATTTTGGCGCACGGCGGGGTCGAACCCATTAGTTTCTGGATTCGCTACTAACTCATTGAATATCACAGGCTTTTGGGACTTGACCAGCTGTTGCAGCATGGGATTACCAACTAGGGGAATCCTAGGTTGGGACAGGAGATCTAAGGGTTTAGGGGAATTGGGAGAGGGGAACTGCGGAGGGGGTAAATTTTGCTGGGTTCCGGTGAAGTTGGCAGGAGTTACCTCCACTCCCAATACTTGTGCCGATTTCCCGTCATAGACACCTACACATTGAGCAAACTCATCCTCTTCACTCCACAAAGATAAAACACAACTATCAACCTTGAGAGCAACACCTAATTGTTGGGTAATGGCAGTGAAAATTTTTTTGGGGTCGAGGGTCGAGCGAATCGCAGCAGTGATGGTATTGATTAAGGTCTGTTGAGTAGCTAAGGCGTGAATTTGTTCGTAGGCTCTGGCCTGGGAAATCGCCAAAGCAGCCTGATCGGCTACCATCACCACCAACTGAATTTCATCATCCTCCCAGTAATAGGGCTGGCCACACTGATGCAAGGCCATTACTGCTACCAACTCCTGTTGGCTAATTAGCGGTACGACTAAGGTTGAGCGGATGTCAGCTTGTTGGTAAGCGATCACTTGTTGTTTAATTTCTGCGCTAGCACTCTTAAGGCGTTCGTCAGTCGCAAAATCATTAATTACGGTCACTTCGCGGGTTTCCCATACTGTCTGCGCCAAAATCGGCTCTAAACCTGAGGCTAAAGGTTTTGTCGATGATGAGAGTTGAGAACGCCCCTCTGGCCGCAGATAAACAAACCATTCGTCTACCAACTGCTCCTCTTGAAAGGGACGTAGAATGCATATATCGACTTCCAGCACCTGACCCACGGTTTCGACAATCCTTTGCAGAATTTCCTGAAGTGGAGAGCCATCACTTTTGTCATACTGGGCATTGCGAATTGTATTAGTAACCGTATTAAGTAGAGTTTCTCGACGCAGCGCCCGATAAAGTTCTTGGGTGCGGAACTTCAGAACGTTGTGGGTATCTATGGCCTGCCGTACCACGGACTTAAGTTCTTCAGCGTTCCATGGTTTGGTGACGTATTTGAATACCTTTCCTGCATTGATAGCCTCTACTAGGTCTTCAACATCGGTGTAACCTGTCAGGATAATTCGGATGATATCTGGATATTGGGCCGCGGTCAGGCTCAGAAATTCCGTGCCGCTCATTAACGGCATCCGCTGGTCGGAGATGATGACTGCAACATCCCCCTCATTGGCTAAAATTTCTAGTGCTGCCGGTCCATTCTCTGCCCGTAATACTTTGTAGTCTCGATGGAACGTCCGGTAAAGCAAGTCAAGGTTATCCGGTTCGTCATCGACGACCAGAAGTTTGGGTTTTCTCATTTCTTGGGATTTCATGCACCGCTCTCCTGCTGCCAGGGCTTGCCTTTATAAAAACAGTTTGCACCCTCTTGCTGTGGATTCTTCCCGATCGGGATGACTGGCTGGCTCGGTGAGAAATCTCCGGCTCAAGTGATCAGTCTTACTTTCGATGCTAGCCTTAAGAAGCATCTTACTCGTTCCGCGACCGTTCAGATCTGTGGCTGTAGTCAGTGGCGCACCCCAATTGATTCTAATTTTTGTTTTCCTGTAGGGTTGTCCCCTTGCTTCAGGGTGCCCTCTGAAAACTTTTTTCTAACGTTTTGGCGTTCCATCTGCTGCCAACTGATGCGATCGCGCAAATTCCATCCCGATCTTCTGAGCGTAGCCCTGAAAATCGAGCTGTTGGAAACATCCCTTGACCCAGAAAGCTGGGGGAGCGGTGGGAGCGGGGGTTCAAAGATGAGGGATGAATATTCCCCACCTAGGGCTGCTTATGAACCTCTTTTACCCCTCAGCCCCGATCTGGTGGTGGCTCATCGTTGGTCAATGCACTACTTGTACAATACTATTGTTTTTTATCAAAATGTTCTGGTTATTGTGAACCCCTGCTTCTCTGGCTTTACGTCTTACCAACTTCCTACAGGTCAGGTTGCTATTGATATATCTCACTTGAACATCCGTACAGCTCAAGATCGGGATCTGACGACTTTAGCAGAAATTCTGACCGATAGCTTTCACCCTCACCAGGGGATTTGGCGCTGGGCTTATCCCATTTTACGATTGGGAATTTACGAAGATTTACGAAATCGGCTCCGTGTCAACTCACCCCATTATGCCTGTTTGGTGGCTGTCACTGATGGTTCTGGAGTGGGTGGTGCTAACGAGCAGCTAGTCGGTACGGTAGAACTGACCCTCCGTTCTACCCACTCCTGGCAACCCCATAGTCTTCAGTATCCTTACATCTCCAACTTGGCCGTTAGAACTTCTTGCCGACGACAGGGAGTAGCACGGCAATTACTGCTTGCTTGTGAAACCAAGTCCTTAGAATGGGGCTTTCCAGAGATCTACCTCCATGTGCTAGAAAACAACCATCAAGCAAGGCAACTTTATCTTAAGACGGGTTATCGACTGCATCAGGTCGATCCGAGCTGTAGTGCATGGCTGTTACGCCGCCCCAAACGGCTCTTCTTGCACAAGCCTTTAAAACTCTAGGGCAAGATTATTGAACAGATGGTCTAGAGTCACTGAACATTAGACAAATTTCTTCACATTTTTTTGTAAAAACTCTTAGTGTTTTCATAAACTTTTAGTATTTACACAGATTCATGCTCATAGAGGAATCTCTGTAGCGGGAGCTGACCTGTATCTTAGTACCATGCCATACAATGGAGTTACATCAACTTTTGATAAGGATCTGAGTTTGTTAGATAGTTTAATAGATAAACAGAGGGTAAACTTAACTTCTTTTTCCTGTATTATCAAAAACTTATACCAATTAAGTTTGCTAGTTGTGCTTTCAATCGAGGGTGTCCCTGCTTCAAAACATTAACCAATACGAGTTGAAATGCAAAGCGCAAATCACCAAAGTTGCCAAACAGCTCTATACGAAAAACAGGAGGTACTCCTCCCCCATAAAATTTTTGCCAGCTCTCCAGACTCTAGTGGCATCAACCAGGAAAGCCTAAACTCCGCCAAGGATCAGATGAGAGACTCACCCGAAGAGAGAATCCTCCAGCAACTGCACAATCAACAGCTGTTGATCGTCAATCCTCGACGGAAAAATGGCCTAATTCTGTACAAGCGCTATCATGCCGAATTTGCTGGCCCTGGTTCGGCGGTAGGAGGGTTATTCGACGTGGATTGTCAGAAAGTGCTGCCTGTAGGCAATCTTGATTTAA
>DNXU01000109.1:19137-21270 GCA_003505715.1 Cyanobacteria bacterium UBA8803
AGACGAACGACAGCGGGCTTATTTGATTAGGCGGCAATGGGTGCGACTGACTAAACAAATTACAGATAACCCAGACCCGTTACAACGAGCCCAAAAAATCCTAGAACAATTTGAGGGTTTTTTTGACACTGAGACTATTGCCCAATTACCCGATGATGCCTTCGCACTTTTGGTGGGTGTTTTGCCTCATACCGTTTGGAAGGTGCGTCATACCGGACAATAAATAAGGACTATCAGCCGCTCAGCCATGTCTCAACCTGCGATCGCTGTCACTATTAAGCTTTTTGCGGTTTATCAAGATGCTTATGGAGTCCCGGAACTCCAGCTGGACTTGCCGCCACAGACTCCTGTCCGTGCTGTGCTAGATTACCTAATCGCCGAACATCCAGAACTCGAATCCTGGCGTGATTTCACCCGTTTTGGGATCAATCTCCAGTTCGTTTTGGCAGACACCCTTCTCCACGATGGGGATGAAGTAGTATTAATTCCTCCTGTTAGTGGTGGTTAGCAGCTATGCAGCCCCAATGAAAAAATTTCACAGCCTACTAGAGAGCATTTTCTGTAAATATTGAAATATGTAAAGATGTTACTACCCTGACCGAGAAACAAAGATTTTCCTATAGCTATGCCAGAAGAAACCAATCCCCACACCCAAGAAGCTACATCCGAGCAACCCCAAGCAGCCCAGTCACCTGCTAAGGCAGCAAAAGCTAAAAAAGAGAAACCGCCAGCTCCTGAAGACAAACCCTTCACCGAATTTATCGAACAAGAATACCTACCAGCTTTGAAGACGGCCTTTGCCCATCAAGGTATTGATGATGTAGAGGTCACCTTTGCCAAGGAAAAAATTCAGATTCCCAGTTTAAGCAGCCCCAACAAGTGCTGGCAGGTCATCGGTAGCTTCTTCAACGGTCAGCGTCAATTCAACATTTATTTCCCGGATGAAGATATCAACAAGCAGAAAGCGTTCTCTTTTGCTACTAATGGTGCTAAGCCCAGTATAATGGAGTCTTTCATGATTGATGAACGCAAGGTAACCCTAGACTTGCTAGTGTTTTACACGATGCAGCGGCTCAACGCCCAGAAGTGGCTGGGGTGGAATTAGAAGGTATTCCAGTCCAAGGAGAGGAAGGAGATAAAAATGCCCTCTTCCCTCTTCCTGAGCCAATTCTAGGGTAGGCGGCTTATTTGTAATATAATAGTCAGATGGGGTATGCTATCAGGATACAGGTAAAAATACCGTAGCGACTTTCCTAAGAAACTCTTGTCTGGCGTTAAAGGTTTCTCAGAAAACTGTGCTCTACCCTCTTAATTTTTCCTATGGTTACTCCCGTCACTCAGGAATACGAACTCAAGCATGAGAGCCTGCGCTTGTTGCAACAGTACCAGGAAGAGGCTTCTGCAAAAATTCGCAATCAGCTCGTTCATCTGAATTTTGGACTGGTTAGAAAAGAAGCTCATCACTGGGCTAATCAGTGTACTGAAAGCTACGAAGACTTGCTACAGGTTGGTTGTATTGGCTTAATTCGGGCTATTGAACGGTTTGATACTACCAAGGGCAAGGCATTTAGCTCGTTTGCTATTCCTTACATTAGGGGAGAAATTCAGCACTATTTGCGAGATCGGGGTTCTTCGGTACGGATTCCTCGGCGCTGGCTCGCCTTACGGCAACAGTCAGTGAGCCTGATTCAAGAGCTGAGAGGAAAGTTGAATCGCCAACCGACGGATGCAGAAGTCGCAGCTGCCCTAGATATTTCCGTGGCTGAATGGCAGGAAATCAAGCTAGCCGATCAAAATCGGGAACCATTGAGCTTAGACACACCCGTGCGCGATCCGGAGGAGGGTACGACTAGCTTGGGCGAACTCGTTCCCGATCCCCGGTATCGCAGTTTTCAGTTAGCTCAAGAAGACCAAATTAGGTTGCAACAAGCTTTGGCTCACTTGGAACAACGGACGCGAGACATCTTGGAATTTGTTTTTTTACACGACTTAACCCAAAAAGAAGTAGCAGAACTCTTAAACATTAGTGTTGTAACAGTTTCCCGCCGCCTTAAAAAAGGACTGGACTCTCTGAAAAAACTGATGAGTGGGACAGACCATTAAGAGAAGCTGATGGGTGATGGGTGATGGGTG
>DNXU01000109.1:21352-26317 GCA_003505715.1 Cyanobacteria bacterium UBA8803
TAATGGGTGATGGGTAATGGGTGATGGGTGATGGGTGATGGGTGATCGGCAAAAAATTGCTGACCAATTACCAATTACCAATTACCAATCACCAATCACCAATCACCAATTACCACAGATCTGGGAGAGTCTCACTATAATTGAATTATGTCTACTGATTGACGTGATTGCCTTTTGCAGGTAATCTCTGCCGTATCTTATTTTGAAAAAGGTTGGGGGACACAATGATGCGTCAAGCTTCATTAATGGGGTTGGTCACTATGCTGGCGCTGTTCATGGGGGGCTGCCCTACAGGTAATGAGAGTCAACCAACAAGCCAAGGAACTCCACAGCCAAGTCCTGCTGCTGCCCCTGCTTCTCCACAAACCCCAACGCAGGCAGCTCCTTTTGCAAATCCCAATGTGACTCCACAACCTGCCAACCCTGTAGCTGTGACGGGTTTGTTGCAAACCTTACCACCAGAGGCACGAGTGAAACAGGTTCCTAAAGGACGAACCGATCCTTTTGCAGCAATTTCGGTACAACCGGAAGTGACCGTGTCGCCTAACCCAACAGCCACAGGAAATAATAAACCAGTGCGAGAATTGCCGCCGATACCCCCTCCTGTGAAAGGTAATCAAAATGGAGGTGGCAATTCCGGTAGGGGGAACGCAACCCCTCCTAGAGGCAATGGTGGATCTGGAGTTAACAAAGGAACCGCTAGAAACAATATCTTGCCACCACCAAAACTATCACCCCCTACGGGAAGTACAAACACGCCTAAACCTCGTCCTCCCGCAAGTTCTGGGCTGTCCGTTCCTCCTTCTCCTCCTAAATTAGTGCCAGAATTACCGCCCCTGCCAGTACCCAAGCTAGCACAGGCAATTGAAGTAACCGGAGTTACTAATCTGGGAGGTGAACCTCAGGCAATTGTCAAAGTACCTAATGAACCCAGTCGCTATGTCAAAGAGGGACAGCGGTTATCCAATGGGCAGGTGTTAGTCAAGCGTATTGAAATGAATCGAGGCCCAGAACCTGTAGTAATTTTGGAACAATACGGTGTTGAAGTGGCTCGACGAGTTGGGGAAAAACCAACTGTAACACCAGATCAACCAGGGTCGCCAACTGCGTCTGGAATAGTGCCGCCCCCGATTAATAATAATGCCTTACCTCAACCAGGACTTAGCCAAAGGCTCTATCTGTAGAGCATAACTAAATCGCAAAATATCTTGCTAAACTTACTCATATCTATTTGACGTGAGTAAGCTTATTTTTATATGGAAAGCTTTTGCATATCTCAAGGCGTTGCCATTACCGAGGTGGTAATGGAAATAGGGGGAGGATTGAATTTTAAGCGTCCCAAGTTCCTGAAAATCATCAAAAGTGCAATAGCTGGAGAAATCAAGTTTTTGTATGTGGCTCACAAAGATAGATTGTGCCGCTTTGGTTTTGAGCTGGTTGAGCAAATCGTGCAATGGGGAGGAGGGGAAATTATTGTAGCCAATGCTGAAACCATGTCCCCAACAGAAGAACTGAGTGCTGACCTACTGTCAATTGTTAATTGCTTTTCTGCCCGTTTATACGGATTACGCAAATACAAAACCAAAGTAAACAAAATTGTCAAAGGTATTGATCCTTGTCAAAACCCTGCTCAACTTAAGTGAGTTCAGGAAGGGTAATCAAAAGCATATAAATAAGACAGAGCGTAGACGCTCAAACCCTTGTTATTTTTATAATTAAGGTCTTTTCTGGAAGACAAAGACATCCAATCTAGAGTAGAAGTAATTGATGTTCCGCCAGCTTGGACAAGCCAAACTTGCTATCAATGCCTACATATCGGACTGCATTCTGATAAACGTTTCAAATGCACTAATGAGGCTTGTTCTTGGAGTGGAGATGCAGACTACAACGGCAGCAAGAATATATCTGCTATTGGGGTTGTTTTTTGTAAACCAGCCCAGAGGCTAGAACTGTTATGCTGTGAACTCAGTGTAGACAGTTCAGGGCTACTAAAAGCCTACACTGTACCAGCTTCGGGTCAGTGTGGGTAGTTTACAATGGAGAATATATAGGTAAAATAAGAGGAATTTCAAAGAGTGCCTAAGGTGGAGACCCAACAGCTCCAGTATCAAATTTCTCGTCCCGGCTTACCCTTAGCCGTATACCGGGAAGTTGCTGCTCATTTGCGGCAAGTAGAGGGGGTAGAAGTTAACCTTATTCCCCAAACATCCCAGGAGTTTGATTACAACCAAAGTCAAGTGGCTGGCTTGTGTATTCAACACACTGATGCTTCCGATCGCATCAGTCGAGAGCGCGTTAACCAAATTTTGGCCTATTATCAGCTTCAGCAAATTGAGCAGGGGGAGATGGGAAGATAGAACCCGATAGTTTAATCCCACGCTTACCCTAAGGGTTGAGACGTGGAGCTGATCGGCGAATTAGCTAAACTAATGGCTATTAAGAGAATCGCTAACCCCTATGGAATATTGGGAATTTCTGCTCCAGAAAGAGGGCGATCGCACTTGGCAACCCCTCAAGTCACCCAAGATTGAACTAGAATCCGGTCGGTATCGCGTCGTGGCTCACTCAAGCCGTACCAATACCGATGTAGAAATTTGCGTGACTCATACCTGTACTGATGAAGTGCCACCGAAGCGACGGTATCAAAAGCGATCGCGCCGCACCAACCCAGAAGGGTTAATGGTCGTTATTCCCTTTACGTCCCTCAAGCCTGGTCTGTGGGAATTCTGTTGCCGTGGCGATATTATGTCTGATTTCCTGGGCAAGTCCTGGCAGGAAGCAATTCAGCTACAAGTTTTACCAAAAGCTACAGAAGTATTGCCAACGGCTCAAACACCAGCAACTTCTGCCAGTTCTTACTCCGAGGGAGAAGGGACAGCAGAAGGAGTAAGGGCAGAGATTTTAGCTAAAACCTCTCCTACTCCTCTAATTCCCAGAGCAGCGTCACCAGAAGTGCCAAAGCCAAAGGTTTCAGTTAAGAACGGCAAGAATTCCCCTGTACCAATTCCTAACCCTCCATCTAATCAACCAGCGATACCAACTAATCCCATCTTGGAAGAATCGCTACAGATGTTGGAGCAAATCTTGCAACAGGTTTTAGACCCAGTTATCCAAGAATTTGAGGAGTCTGAGCCTCCCGATGTAACGCCTCCAGTTTCACCCGAGCCAGAGTTGCTCGAACAAACAAAAAATAACTGGCAGGGATTAATATTAACTCTTGATGAGGAAGCCTTAGTAGCCAAGCCAGGAGAGCCATTGGTTATTACTGGGCAATTGGATGTGTTGGATGTCAATCAGCTGCATGGCAGTGAAAGGACAACCGTTAGGAACCCTCAATTCCAAGGCACCCTGCACTACGAACTGCGCCATCCGCAAACCTCACAACTCCTGCTGGAGGTGCAAAAGTCCTTATTAGAACAAACACTCCCTCTAACGTTTAATCATACCTTGGAGATGCCTTCAGACAGCACTACCTGTTTGCTGTTGGGAAAAGTAACGCTTTACGGGTCAGACTCGAACTCCTTAGCCAGTCAACCATTTACGGTTACGGCTGATTTAGACAAATTATTAGGAGCAATTCAGCTTGAGGAGGAGGTAATCTCTGAGGAAAACAACACTATAGCAGCCTCCCCAGACCAAAGTTCCCAATTGCCAGCAACTCCCTTGAATCAGACCTGGCTTAACCTGGTAGACGCCCTGCAAAATCATCAGCCCATTCTCTTTTCACCCTCATCTGGGCAGTCCTTGCCGCCGCAGCTTAACTCACCCGAATCTAGCCAGCGGTTATCGAAACCTCTCCAACTACCTAACCTGCCCAAACTAGAACCTCCTGCTCCTCCTCAATCCTCCGTTGAATTAAAATTGACCCAATTGCAGGAAGAATCCCAGCCTAATGTTGAGGTTAAGGAAGTCACCCCAGCAGAGGCATCGGAGGACAGCAATACCTTATCCCCTAAAGAATCCCACTCCGTTACCCTGGCCGCAGACTCAGCTCCCGCAGTTGACAGTCTACAGGCAGGGGATCGGACTGTAGACAATGCACCAGAGCCATCTTCGCAGCTGGTGGCAGCTACAGAGCAGCAAAACAGGCAAGCTGAGGAAAAACGTGATGAGTCCTCAGGCGCAAGCTCTCTAGGAAAGAGTTTAGCCGATGAAGCAGAGAGTACAGAACCATCTGCCTTGGCCGCGATCGCAGATTGGGAACTAGCTGCAAACGCCGTAACCGAGATGCCGGATGCTTGGGCATCACCAGCAGACACTGAATTGGATAGAACCCAGGTAACCTCATGGTCAAATCCTTCAGCACTCACGAACCAATTTCCTGTAATTCCTGGCCCCGATCCCATTGCTACTAATCCGACAGAGGTAGATCGCGCTTTCCAAGCCTTAAACCTGGAAAATCGTTTTTGGTCGCGGATCAACAATCTCATGGGTGATACAGAGTTATCGGAATGGTTAAAGTTTGAGTTACCCATTTTGAGCGATCCAGTTGAGGAAGAGATCGCCTCACCCGCGCCACCAGAGTCGTTATTCTCGGAGGTAGAAGAAGTCACGCCATCCCTTAAGTCTGAGGCTGAATCTGACGTGAATGATTTTGATGAATCAATTTGGGACGAAGAAACTGAGGAATTCGGTAGCGTCGCTGATGAGGCGATCCCTCTCCAACCGCCTACCCAGCAAAATAGTACTCTTAGGCATGGGGAAAGAAAAAATCGGCAGCCTCTGGCAGATCTAGACAATACAGATTGGCTCGCTCGAGAAATAGTGGTAGACGATGAACCGCTGCCAGAAACAGAACCAACAGAAGTGACAAGTAAGGTTTCGGCAAAGATTAGTCCGGGTAAGCCAGTAGTCTTCCCACCCAGCAGTGGAAGTCCGACTCAGTTAGAATTAGGCCCGCCCCCACCAGCACCAGTAATGTTTATCTCTACCAATGAGCTTGTTGCCGGAGAACCGATACTCTTA
>DNXU01000109.1:26348-26630 GCA_003505715.1 Cyanobacteria bacterium UBA8803
TGCCTCTTCATTCGGCTCGTGTAGGTGTTAAGCTTTGGATTCAAGATCGGCAGAGTCGCTCTCTACTAGACGGGCCGCGCTGGTTAATGGATTTGTTACCGAATGGATCGGGGGAACTAGAGGCACTGACTCAGTTGCTTGTACCGTTTGGTACGGTCGAAATTCGGTTTGAAGCGATCGCCGTCGATCTTGATAGCGATCGCGAAAGTCACAAAGCATCCCTTGATTGCATTGTGGTTCCCCCTGACTTGCCTAGCGTGTCTTTAAAGGAATTTGAAGAGT
>DNXU01000020.1 GCA_003505715.1 Cyanobacteria bacterium UBA8803
AGGATTTGAGGAAGTAGTGATTCCGAACCCAATGCGTGCCGCTTGCCTATAGGGTATACCCTAAAACAGATTGCCAAAAATTGGGTTGTTATGGGAATTGAAGGATACACATACGAGATCGCAATTATTAGCAGTATCTCAACTGGAATGAGCAGATCATGAGCGACGACGAAAAGCAGCCAGATAATACTTTGCAGCAGACAGAGGAGCCGATGGCGGTTAATCAAGACAACACTAGTGGCATAGAATCGGCAGCCACAGATGAAGATTTGAGTGCAACAGCTGATTTAGAGTCGTCCCTGAAGTCAGATGAACTAACTGCTGAAGGGTCAGCACCAGAAGTGGCGACTGATGAAGGGGATATGTCGGAGGTCGAGCCAGTCGAATCAGCTACCGAGGGATCATCAGCAGAGGCTGATTTAGAAACCCTGAAAATCTTGCAACAGGAGAATCAGGTTCTGAAAGCTCAATTAGAAGAGCAGAATCAAAAATTCATGCGGATGGTAGCAGACTTTGAGAATTTCCGCAAGCGTACTGGCAAAGAAAAAGAGGACTTGGAACATCAAGTTAAGCGAAATACTCTGAGCGAATTGCTGCCAGTGGTCGATAACTTTGAACGGGCGCGATCGCAAATCAAGCCTCAAACCGATGGAGAAATGTCCATCCACAAAAGTTATCAGGGGGTTTACAAGCAACTAGTAGACTGTCTGAAGCGCATTGGTGTGTCTCCCATGCGCCCAGAAGGGACAGAATTTGACCCCAATCTCCACGAAGCTGTGATGCGAGAGGCAACGGATGAATATTCCGAAGGGGTAGTCATAGAACAGCTAATGCGGGGGTACTTCTTGGGCGATCGGGTGCTGCGCCATGCGATGGTTAAAGTTGCTGCAGCTCCTGTGCCCGTGGTAACCTCAGAGGATGGCACTCCCGAAGCCTTGGATAGTTAAGCGGAAGAGCTAATTAACCGTTTTTGGGCAGGTGCATCTAAAATTAACGACTAAGTTAGTACAAGGAAAAAGTTGAGCCAGGATAAAGTCGGTTTCGGCGACTGGTTCAACTACAATTCAGAAAACTTTACATATCTTTAGGCCAAAGCGCTATGGGAAAAGTCATTGGCATCGACCTCGGCACAACCAATAGTTGCGTTGCTGTTTTGGAAGGGGGTCAGCCCATCGTCATTTCCAACTCGGAAGGCGGACGTACTACGCCGAGTATGGTGGGATTTGGCAAGGCAAGCGAGCGCTTGGTAGGTCAATTAGCAAAGCGGCAAGCAGTGACCAACGCCGAAAATACGGTATACAGTATTAAGCGCTTTATCGGGCGGCGGTGGGATGACACGGTGGAGGAGCGATCGCGAGTTCCTTATAACTGTGTCAAAGGTCGTGACGATACCGTTGATGTCCAAATTCGCGGTAAGGCCTACACCCCCCAAGAAATCTCCGCTATGATCCTGCAAAAGCTTAAAGCTGATGCGGAAAACTTTCTCGGCGAACCCGTAGAGCAAGCCGTGATCACGGTGCCAGCCTACTTTACTGACGCCCAAAGGCAAGCCACGAAAGATGCGGGGACGATTGCGGGTTTGGAAGTCCTGCGTATTATCAACGAGCCAACAGCAGCAGCCCTAGCCTACGGTCTCGATAAACAAGACCAAGAACAGCAAATTCTAGTATTTGACTTAGGAGGCGGCACCTTTGATGTCTCGGTTCTCCAACTGGGGGATGGCGTTTTTGAAGTCAAGGCCACATCGGGTAACAATCACCTAGGCGGCGACGACTTCGATAACGTCATCGTGCGCTGGATGATTGAAAACTTCAAAGAAACCGAAGGCATTGACCTGGGAGCCGATAAGATGGCTCTACAGCGGTTGCGAGAAGCAGCGGAAAAAGCCAAAATTGAACTCTCCAGTATGGGTAATACCTCGATCAACCTGCCATTCATCACGGCAGATGAGACAGGACCCAAACACTTAGAGACGGAATTGACCCGATCCAAGTTTGAAGAACTCGCCAGCGCCCTCATAGAAGGAACCATTGAACCAGTCAAACAGGCACTCAAGGACTGCGACCTGAAGCCAGATCATATCGACCGGATTCTGCTCGTCGGTGGTTCGACCCGCATCCCCGCCGTTCAGACAGCGATTAGCAGGTTTTTTGGTGGTCGGGCACCCGATAAGTCTGTTAACCCAGATGAAGCAGTAGCCTTAGGAGCTGCCATTCAGGGGGGTGTCTTGGGTGGTGAAGTCGAGGACTTGCTGCTGCTAGACGTAACACCCCTATCCCTAGGCATTGAAACCTTAGGAGAAGTATTCACCAAGATCATCGAGCGTAATACTACTATCCCCACCAGTAAGTCCCAAGTATTTTCTACCGCGACAGATGGACAGACCTCGGTGGAAATACACGTATTACAGGGCGAGCGAGCGATGGCGAGAGATAACAAGAGCTTGGGGAAGTTTCTGCTCACCGGCATTCCCCCAGCCCCTCGTGGTGTACCTCAAATTGAAGTGTCCTTTGATATTGATGTCAACGGCATTCTCAATGTATCAGCCGCCGATAAAGGAACAGGTCGAGAGCAGAGCATCCGCATTACTAACACGGGAGGACTAAGTGCTACAGAAGTGGAAAGGATGCGGCAAGAAGCCGAAAAATATGCCGAAGAAGACCGTCGCCGTATCCAGTTGGTTGAACTCAGAAATCAAGCCGATAGCCTCTTCTACAGCTATGAATCGACCTTAAACGATAACCCAGACTTAGTGCGTGCGGATCTCAAAGATCAGGGAGATGAGAAAAAGAAACAGTTGCAAGCTGCACTCAACAATCCAACCATTGGGGTTGAGGAAGTGAAACAACGTCTTGAAGACTTCCAGCAAACCCTGTTTGCTATCGGTGCGGCTGTTTATCAGCAAGCCTCACCTGGGCTAGATGCTGATGAGGTTACAGATGCAGCTGAGGATGTGTCCTCAACGATCGAATTTAGCGAACCGTCTGAGTCAACAGTAGGAGATGGGGATGACTTGATTTTAAATTTTGACGATGAAACGGTTACAGCTGATTATGAGACAGTTGACTAGAAAGGAGGCAATAGGGACGGAGAATTTATCCAATTTCCAGCTCCCCATTCCCCATTCCCCATTCCCTAAAAGAATAGGTAGCAACTAACGTGTATTTTGATCGACAATGGATAGATGTACAGGTGAATCGGGAAGAAGCAACTAGTTGCGTACATCCCCTAGCCTGAGCAGACAAACAACCCACCCCCATTGAATAAATTAAATTCAGAGCAGCGCTCTATGCCTGACTACTATGACATTCTTGGTGTCTCTCGCGACGCTGATAAAGAGGAAATGAAGCGTGCTTACCGTCGCCTTGCCCGGAAGTACCACCCAGACGTGAACAAGGAACCAGGGGCAGAAGAACGCTTTAAAGAAATTAATCGAGCTTACGAAATCCTATCGGAACCAGAAACTAGGGCACGATATGACCGCTTTGGGGAAGCGGGTGTAGCATCGGGTGCAGGAGCAGGCTACCCAGATTTTGGGGATGTGGGCTTTGCCGATATTTTTGAAAGCTTCTTCAGCGGCTTCGCTGGTGGGATGGGGGGGGCGCGAACGACAACCCGATCCCGCGGTCCAGTTCGAGGTGATGACCTGCGTCTCGATTTAAAACTGGAATTCCGGGAAGCCGTATTTGGCGGTGAAAAGGAAATTAGAATTCCCCATCTGGAAACCTGTACGGTTTGTAACGGCCTCGGTGCTAAAGCGGGGACTAGACCTCGCACCTGCTCGATGTGTAGCGGTACTGGTCAAGTGCGTCGCGCTACCCGAACCCCGTTTGGTAGTTTTACCCAAGTCTCGGTCTGTCCCACTTGTAACGGTGAGGGACAGGTTATTGAAGACAAGTGTGAAGGGTGTGGCGGCGCAGGTCGCAAACAAGAAACCAAAAAGCTGAAAATTACCATTCCACCCGGAGTGGATAATGGAACGAGGCTGCGGGTTTCTAAAGAGGGAGACGCGGGATTGCGCAGTGGGCCACCAGGAGACTTGTACGTCTATTTATTTGTTGAGGAAGACGAGGAGTTTCAGCGGGATGGGATTAACGTCCTGTCAGATCTGAAAATCAGCTATTTGCAAGCTATTTTGGGATGCCGTCTGGAAATCAATACGGTGGATGGCCCGGTAGAGTTAAAAATTCCTCCCGGCACCCAGCCTAATACCGTGTTGACCTTGGAAAATCACGGTGTACCCAAACTGGGGAATCCAGTGAGTCGCGGGGATCATCTTATTACTGTGGCGATTGAAATCCCCACTCGCCTCAGTCCTGAAGAACGAGAACTGCTGGAGAAGCTGGCAAAACTGAGAGGCGATCGCACTGGCAAAGGTGGTCTAGAAGACTTCTTAGGAGGTCTGTTTCGCGGATGAGTAACTCAGCTCTACCAACAGTTAATCAGACCCCTGATGCTCAGCTGGATTTACGTGGCACCCCTTGCCCGATCAACTTCGTGCGCACCAAACTTCGCTTGCAGCAAATGACTCCCGGAGCCTTATTAGAAGTGTGGCTCGATCCCGGAGAACCCATTGAGCAGGTGCCGGATAGTTTGGCGATGGAAGGCTATCCCATTGAGGCGGTGGAAGATCGTACTCACTACTTCGCCCTTAAGGTGCGGCGTCCCCTAACCTCTTCATGAGTGGGGAACGCTCTGACAAGGAACTGTCAGAATTGTCCGCACCGTTACTGGGGACAGTTCTGGCAGTACAGGCGAATTTCTACCAAGTTCGGTTAGATTCAGTTGTTCTAGAAGCAGCAACACCCCCCACCACACACTCGACTCTCCTATGCACCCGCCGCACCCGCCTGAAAAAAATTGGTCAGCGGGTGATGGTGGGCGATCGCGTTTTCATTGAAGAACCCGACTGGACGGGAGGACGAGGGGCGATCGCGGAGGTTTTACCCCGCCAAACTCACCTAGATCGTCCCCCCATCGCCAATGCCGATCAGATCCTCGTTGTCTTTGCTTTAGCAGAACCAGCTTTGGATGCCTACCAACTAAGTCGGTTTTTAGTTAAGGCAGAATCTACTGGCTTAAGTGTCGGTTTGTGCCTCAATAAAAGCGATTTAGTTACCCAAGAGCAACAGCAACACTGGCAGCAACGTATGGCAGAGTGGGGTTATCAAGCTATATTTATCAGCGTCTACAAGAACATTGGTTTAGAAAAACTCAGCGACCAGTTGAACCACAAAATCACAGTACTAGCGGGTCTTTCTGGTGTGGGCAAATCCAGTCTCATCAATCAACTAGCGCCTGAGGCTAACCTGCGAGTAGGAGAAGTCAGCGGTAAACTAGGGCGCGGACGCCATACCACCCGACATGTAGAACTGTTTGAATTGCCTCAAGGGGGGTTGTTAGCAGATACCCCTGGCTTCAATCAACCCGACTTGGATTGCGATCCAGTAGATTTAGTTCATTACTTCCCAGAAGCAAGGCAGCGCTTAGGAGTAGCCAGCTGTCAATTTAGTAATTGCCTGCATCGGGATGAACCCAACTGTGCAGTGCGCGGAGATTGGGAACGCTACGAGCATTATCTAGATTTTTTAGAAGAAGCGATCGCACGGCAAGACTGGTTGAACCAACAAGCCGATCCCGAATCAACCCTGAAGGCTAAAACGAAAGGTAAAGGGCAAACTCATTACGAACCGAAGTTGGAAAGTAAGAAATACCGCCGCCGTTCCCGCCGGACTCAACAGCAGGAACTCGCGGAACTGTATGAGGAAGCGGAAGATTTTTAGGGTTAAATGAGAATAATCCCGATCAAGTTAATCCTGTTGCTTTTTTTGCAAAAACTTTTACTAGAATATTTCAGGATTAGTTCAATAGGCTGAGGCCAGCCGGATCAAAATGATAATCAGTGCTATAGACAGGGTGGACAATTACGATTTGGGTTCTAACTCAAATAACAACCAAGAACTCGTGCAGCTAGATAGACAGTTTTGGGATGCAGTTGGGCAAATGAGCCAAGCTGAGCGCTTGGTATTGCGAGATCATCTACTACAAATGTATAAGGTTTCAAGCGTAGCTGTCTCTCGAACTATAAGCTGCTCTAATGGATAAAATCAAAAAGGAATATTAGGGGTGAAGAACTCACCGAGACTGAGAAACCCGACTTCTTGAAGAAGTCGGGTTTCTGGCGCTTTAGGAGGTCTTAAATTTATCCCTGTCCCTCAAATGAGTGACACTCAAACGAGCTACCTCAAATGAGTGTCACTCAAAAAAGCGACTGGTAAGCCATTTGCAACAGCGGTTATACCTGGGAGATAACTTCACAAAAACTTCATCAAGGAGTTAGATCATGTGGGACGGAGAAACCATGCAGCAAGAATTCGAGGATGAATTTGAATCCGAATTCGAGAGTGGACAGCAACAGGAATATGAAGGGGAATATGAAGGAGAAGAATTCCTCGGCGATGTCCTCAAAGGCGTAGGTGGCGCTCTCGGTTTGTTTGAAGGGGAAGGCGAATACGAGTACGAATACGAGGACGAAAGTGAAGCTTTCTTCAAGAAACTAAAGGGAATTGCTAGTAAATTAGCGCCTGTTCTCAAAAAAGTTGCACCCATTGCCGCTAAAGCTGTAGGAACCGCAATTGGTGGCCCAGGAGTCGGACAGGCACTGGGTTCTCTAGCAGGACAACTTGCTCGTGAAGGCGAATTCGAGTATGAATTTGAGAGCGAATATGAATACGAAAGTGAGTACGAAGCAACAGCAACGCCACAACCAGAAGCGTTAGCCGAAGCTTTAGCAGCTATCGCTAGTCAAGTGCAAAGTGAAGCCGAAGCTGAAGCTTATACAGGTGCTTTTACCGCTCGAATTATTCCGATTAAAACGGCTTCAATGGCTCGTATTTCCCCCAAAGTTGTTAAAGGTGCAGCGACTTTAACTCGGACATTACGGAAGCATCCGGCAACTCGTCCGCTGGTAAAAACTGTACCAACAATTGTGGCTCGAACGGGTCAGAAATTGGCAAAACAAGCCGCTCAAGGAAAGCCTGTTACCCCGACTACAGCCGCAAAAGTGATGGCTGGGGAAACCAAAAAAGTTTTGGGTAATCCCATGACTTGCGCTAAAGCATTGGTGCGATCGACTGAAGCGGCGAAGAAAGTGGCTAAAGCTGCCCCCAAAAAGCAGTCTGAGTACGAGTACGAAAGTGAGTGGGAAATCGAACACGCTTGGCCGCCTCCAGCCGGGGTTTCCGAGGAAGACTGGGCAAAATTGACTCATCAACAGCAAGAGAGAGCAAGACGGCGAATCGAAGGTGACGCAAGAAAAACCTCGAAAGCGACAGTCCCTTCGACTCAAAAACCAAAGCGTAATGGGCGTTCAAATCGCGAGTTGTACGAACTTTACTAAATCTGAGTGAGTTTAGTGGTGTTTGTGGCAATGAAACCCAAGGCGCGATCGCAACAAAACGATTTGGCAATTAACAAATAAGGAGAAAGAAAAATGAATCCAATCTTACTTGGGTTGTGGGGACTTGTGGGATGGTGCGGTACACCCTATCCCGGCTGGTGGCGATTCCCCTCACCACCCCCTCCTCCCGATCCCTTCCGTTCCATTAATGTGGCGATAATCAAAACAATTGGCACGATTGGGGGTTTAGTTGGTGGTGCAGTTTATACACAAGTCTTTCCCATAGAAGGAACCCTCAATAGTTTGAATGTTGCACCTACTGCAATTGGTGCTTTAGTCGGCTCGATCTTCCTCAGTGAATTGTATTTACTTAGTACAGGTTTGCGACAAACCCAAGGTTTAAAAGAGAACCAGAAGGTTTGAGGAAAAACACAGATTTTGCACCTTCTCAATAAGTCGAAAAACCTAACCCCCCAGCCCCCTTCCCTGCAAGGGAAGGGGGAGCCGGAAATCTTACTCCCCTCGCCTTGTAGGAGAGGGGTTGGGGGAGAGGTCAAAACCATCAACAATGAGGTAAAAAAATGTGTCAGTACAAAGGAACGGATCGCGAATACGAATGCGAATTTGCTAGCAAATACGAAAGCGAAAAATTTTTCCCCCTACTATTACCCGCACTCAAAGCCGTAGCACCTATGGCAATTAAAGCGGTTGGTAGTTTAATTGGAGGCGGACGAAGACAGCGCCAGCGAGAATTTGAATTCGAGTATGAAGGTGAATACGAAGGCGATCCATTTATTGGTAATTTGCTCAAAGGTTTAGGCGGTGCATTGGGACTCGGTGAAGGTGAATATGAGTACGAATACGAATATGAAGCCACACCGATGAGCGAGTATGAAATTGTCATGGAAAATCTGGCTTATCGAGCCGCACATACCGAAAGTGAAGCCGAAGCCGAAGCATTTTTAGGTGCATTAGCATCAATGGCAACTCGCTTAATTCCTTCTGCTGCGAAAGCAATTACGTCTGTCGCACCTTCCTTAGTTCGAGGTGTTGCCAGGATGGGAAGTGCCTTACACAAAAACCCCACAACTCGCCAACTTTTGCAAACTGCACCAACAATTTTAAAAGGAACAGTGCAAACTCTGGCTAATCAGGTAGAACAAGGTCAACCCCTTTCGAGTACAACGGCATTACGGGCGCTAGCTGGAAATGTTGCCAATGTTTTAGATAACCCGCAAAAAGTCCAAGCCGCGATGAAGAAATCCCATCAAGCGCAGCACCAAGCCAAAGCACTGACTAATGGCAAGCGCCGTCGCGTCCCCGCCTAATGCAATATGGTCATTGGTCATTAGTTATTGGTTGTTAGTTGTTAGTTATTGGTCATTGGTCATTAGTTGTTAGTTATTGGTCATTGGTCATTGGTCATTAGCCATTACTAACAACAAACAACAAACAACCAACTATGAACGGACTCTTGAAAACCCCAACACGCTCTTTTGAGGCGTGGCAAGAAGACTTACTTCCTGTCAATCAACCTGCTAGTGATGGCTTCATCGAACCGCCTAACTTAGACCCTTGGTTGCGCGTTCAAGCACTGAATGTAATTCGCCATGCTGCCGCCTTGCGTCCCTTCTGTCACAAGGAGTTTGGTACTGATCCTGCCAGTCCCAGCGATGCCCATATTGATGCGGCAAATGAACTGATTGGAAACTTGCGATCGCAATTGCGAGAAATGTCCCAACGAGTCGGACAAAGTGCCTCTGATGCTATTGCCCAGCCTGACGTTGAGCGATTGCAGGAACTCTTGATTCGTAAAGAGCGATCGCATGATTGGGTACAAGCGATTGAGCAGATTTGGGACTTCTATTTCGAGTTGTTCGGACAGCGGCAAAGTCGATTTGGAGATTGGTTATTAGCGTGCGATCGCATTGCTTTGGATTGCTATCAATACGTCTACATGGGATTGGGAATGCCGAAATCGATTCCCGCACCCGCACCTTTTTCATACATGAAAACAGGTTTCGGTCCTGCTACCTTCCGACGCGGCATTTCCCTGACTAAACTGAGCAAACAGATCAATCCTTTTCCCTTGATTCAATTGCCCTATCACCGTTTAGTTAATCCCTGGACATTGGGAGCTATTTTACACGAAGTTTCCCATAATTTACAGACGGATTTGAATTTACGGCAAACTATTCCGAGTGCGATCGCTTACCGTTTACTCAAAGCTGGTATGAGTCGCGGCGTAGCTACAACCTGGAGTCGCTGGCACAGTGAAACCTTCGCTGATTTATCCGGTTTATTGTTAGGTGGGCCATATATTGTGGCATCCTTAATGGATATTGCGGCTCGTAGTCCTGCTAGTACCTTATACTTCCATCCCGGTGCAGTTCATCCTACTCCCTATCTGCGGGTATTTATTAGTACCGAACTCCTGCGCCGGATGGGTTTTCCTAAAGCCGCGAATAACTATCAACGCATTTGGCAGCGCCTTTATCCTAACCCGCGTGTGGGAACTATTCCTCCAGAATTTTTGGAAAGTTTTGGTAAAGCACATAAGGTGGTTGTAGATACTATTTGCTTCACTCCTTATCAAGAATTGGGGAATAAAACTCTAGCGGATGTGACAGGATTTAAGCCCCAACATCAGCGGATGATTGAGGAAGCTGGGGAACGTTTAGCAGCGGGGAATGATCCGGGAATTATTCCAGAGCGGTTTTTAATTCCGGCTTCGCGGTGGGCACTGGATCGGCGTTTGGCGGAACCGAAAGTGATTACTCAGAATTTCTACAGCGCCTTGGGGAGACGGTAAGAATTATGACTCGCAAGAGAATAAATTCTCTGTCTCATAGCTAAAGTCGGTTGAAACTGAGATCTTGCACCATTCTCAATAACCCACCACAACCCTTGATTTTCCATTGATGTGATCGCTAAAAACCTAGCTTTTATAGGCTTAATGACATTGGTTCAAGATCTCAGCGGACTTAAGCTATTAGACAGTGGTTTTAACCACTGGCGGTTGCAGGAACAGATGCAAGATGTGAGTGAAAATCAACAGTAGCTATGAATCATAAAATTGATTTATTGGCAGGCAGAATATTCAAGGAGAAAGAATTATGACAACGTATCGTATCCGGGGTAAGGTGAATAAAAATTCCACCCCTCTCCCCGATGTTTGGGTTGAAGCGTGGGACAAGGATGAAAGATTTGATGATCGCTTTGGTAGAAGCAAAACTGACTCAGAAGGTATCTTTGAGATCCGGTTTACAGATGAAGCTTTCCGGCAGGAACCTCTAGAGTCAGAAGTCGAACCTGATATTTTCTTCAAAGTTTATCGTGGCAGACAGTTACTATTTGATACTGAAACAGTTCAAGAAGGAATCAAATGGAACTGGAATGTACAGAATAATAATGGGACTGATTTGATTGTCCCTGCCAATGATGGAAGCAATTACACAATTCGGATTGACAAGGCTTTGATAATTCCCGAAGAGCGCGATCGCCAACCAGAGCAACTGAATGGAGGAGAAGATAATGATTTCTGGAATAATTCAGTTATTGATGTCTTACCCACTTTAGATCAAGTGGGGCTATCCAGCAGACAAACTTCATTAACTCCAGTTGAAAATAAAGCTGGATCACTACAGCAACTTATAGATAGTGCCTTTAGTGAAGTCTTATCTCGGAATCCCCAAAACGATCCTAAAGCATTTCTTGATTCCCTCACTAAAGCTTTCACACCGCAAGAAATTAATGGACGGACAACTTATAATTGGACTCCCGGCACTTACAATACTGTACAAACTGAACTCGGTGGCGCAGTAAGTGGGGCACAAGCTAGCCTTTACCATCGAGCTAAAGCAGCCCTTAATGAAATGCTACCTTTGTTGGATAAACTCTATTCCCTTGATTCAAGTGCGGATCAACAGAATATGGAAGCTGCGCGTTCCATTGTGCGAACTGAAATCATTGAATTAGTCAATGAATTAGGCACTCAGGGAGGACCTCGCGCCCAACGGGTTGATAGTCTATTCCAACTTTTAATTGGTGATGTTGGACCTGACGATCCTTATGAAGTCGTGGGCGGACAATTGAGAGAATTAGCTGACATTTTTGGACTGAATCGTTCTCGCGTCAATACAGTCGATGAAGAACAAAATTACGGTAACTATCTGATTATCCGAGACTACATAGTTTCCCTCAGAGGAAGTTGGAAAACCTACAGCGAAAATTCTGGATCTGGTGCTTTTGTAGGTTCGCAGCTGGTGCTGTTATCTCAAGCTTTGTCAGTGGTAGCAGAATCAGTTAATGAAGTCTACCGGATTATGGATCTCGTATTTCTTGGTTCCGCAGAAAGACAGTCAGTGTGGATTGATTTCCGCAAAGCCAAATACAACGAGCAACAAAATGGAAAATTCCCATTACCAGATAACACTCTCTACACAGATGGATTGCAACTAACTCCACCGATGAGTATTGAAGGATTACTTTCATGGACAATGCGTTTTGCGACTCAGGAAGGACCATCACTTGCTAAATCAGGGGGCAAAATTGGTATCGCAAAATCCTTAGCTCAAACGGCTGATAAATTAATGATTTTGATGCAAGCTGCCTCATTCGTTCCAGTGCCAAATACTGCATTTCGACGAGCAGGTGTGATCCGGGCAATGAAAGATTTAGCGTTCCAATTGTATCAGGTGAAACGGTTAGCTCAGGAATTGATTCCACCTATCACTAGTTTTCGGACTATTGATGCAGATGATGCAAGAGATACTCGTAGACTCCCAGCCTCAGATTCACCTGTTGAGAAGAAACCTTGATGATAGTGGTAACTCTCTAAAACCAATTCTTGGTCATTAGTTTTCTGGTGCGTTACGCTGCGCTAACACCCCCTACAATCTCTGTCAAAAACTAACAGCAACATCGCCTCAATCAATAAGCTAGGAGACTCATCATGTCAACCGCAGGAGAAAATCAAAATCTATACGATCGCATTGCCGCACTGCGAGAAACCCTCACCGACAGACTCGCACCCCAACTCATTCAAAATCCCCAACTTGCGGATGCCCTAACTCAGCAAATTGAGGATTTATTAACTCAAGTTGTCACCGCCGATACCCAAACTCCATCACCTCCCGATGGCGGGTTAGCAGAATTAATTGGGATTGGTAACGAAGCAGCGGCAAAAGTCAGTCAAACTCGCTTACCTCAAGGAGTAGAAAATTACGATGAACAAGTCGCATCGGAGCGGATTTTAGCCGTAGCTGACCTCTATTATCTCTATCAACATGAAAAGATTGGCATATTTCGTGCCGTCAAAAAACTTCAGGAGTTATTCAATGCTGGAGCCGTAAGATTATCCACAGGTGATGGTGCTTATGGGTTGTACAGATTTGACCGCCGCAGCGTTTTACGCTATACCCAAAAAGACCGATTTCAAATTTACCGTCGCGTCTTAGGTTACACCACAATTAAACCAGCCCCAAGCGCAAAACCCAATCCTCAATTCCATGTTTTATTCACGCAGTTTATTAACAACGTTGCTGAATTTTGGCGCGATAAACGCATTTCTGATGTAATTCGCGAACGGGCATTTGACCCCAGTTTCGGCAGCATTGCTACGGTAAGACGTGCTGGTTTAGATCTGCGGAATAATTTGAAATGGTCGTCTTACGGTCACGTCAATGTCTTGCGAATTGAAGTTTTACAACTCCTGGAAGAAGCCTTCAAAATTCTGGGTGCAGATGATGTTAAAAAACTCTTCGGGGCAGATAATGCTTGGGATGTAATTGAAGAGGTGATGTTGCGTTATTTCAACGAAAATGTAGATGCTTCTCAACGTCACAGAATGGCTGTTGCAGGACGGACTATTATCCGTTGGTTAGGACAGAAATATATCCTCAATTCATCACGGGCTGAATTTGAAGCCTTGCTGCGAGAAATTGCCGATGTGGTGGAAGAATGGCTCACGAGTGCTGAAACTTTAGGCATTGCTTATCGGGGACATACGCAGCGGGTGGTAGCTTTTGAACCGCGTGAAAATGGTCATCGGGGGTTGAAGAGTGTAGAGCAAGGGTAACTTACCAGCGAGAAATCTTTAACTAGTCTTGTTTCTAGGTAGAGCCTAGAAACATCTAGTAGGAGTCACGTTAAGGATTCAAACACTGTCCTAACAAATAACTAACAAGAAGGAGAAATCAAAATGTACAGAACTAATTACGAAGCTGAACTGGAATATTGGCTACAAGGAGAATCTGAAAATGAATGGGAAGAATATCTGAACGGCGAGTTTGAAGGTATTTTCAGTAGACTTGCTAAAAAAGCTCGGGATCTAGCTCTAGCAGGCAAACTATGGTTGGAACAACAAAACGGTCCACAAGGTAAAACAAGAGAAGAGATTCGGGATCGGGATCGCCAAGTGCAAACTGTTACCTCACGACCATCGAACCCTCAGAGTCCGTTTAGACAACAAGCTAATGAGTTTGAATGGGAAATGGAGAGAGAATTCAGCTCAATAAACCAGGAGAACTCTGAGATTTTGATGGAATACTTAGCTCATGCTGCCACAAAATCTAACAATGAAGTTGAAGCAGCAGCTTTTATTGGGGCTTTACTCCCTCTTGCTGCACGGATGGTGCCTCAAGCTAATCTCACTCTGATACGCAATTCTCCAGATTTAGTTCGTGGATTGACAGTAGTTAACAGAATATTGCGTAGCAGTCCAGCCACTCGTTCATTAGTGCGTACAATCCCAGCTATTGTTCGTCGCACAGCAGGAAGTATCAATCAGCAGCTTGCTGAGGGACGAAAAGTGACTCCACAGACTGCTGTTCGATCTTTGGAGCATCAGGCTTACAAACTACTTAGTAACCCTCAGCAGCTTCGTCATGCCCTACACCGTTCCGATGCCATGTTGGAAGATTATAGCAACTTCTACTCTAACCCTGAGATGGAGGATGAGTGGGAGTTAAGAAAATCTAAGAAAAAGGCAAGCCAAGGCAAAAAATCAACAAAATCAGATTGCTGGTCAATATACTGGCGATGTGTAGACGGCGCCAGTAAGAAAGGGGACATAGATAAGTGCGATGAGTGTCGTAGGCAGTGCGAACGTTTTGGGACTTGGCCTTGCTAGAATTCAAGAAAGAGCTAAAGATACTCAAAGTAACATGGTAATCGGTAATCGGTAATTGGTTAGGAATTTTTTGCTGATTACCCATTACCCATCACCATGTAACAGAAGATACATTTTACACCAGACAGCGAGGAGATCGGCACTTTAGTGCGGTGGAAATACAGCCTTTTCAGGCACTAAAGTACCTACTACGAACTTTTAATCAGTAGCAAATATCAGGGTGATGAGATGAAGTAATTTTTCTAAGCACTCATGTTTCGGGAAATATTATGGGGGGTTTTATCTCTCCATTCTTCCTCAAAAATGGTTAGCTCTTTGGGCTGACACTGCTTAATCTCAATTGCAATTAGTTGCGGTCTTTCCCGTTCTAAGTCTTCAATGTAGCCGAGTTGAGAAATTTGAGCTTCCCTGTGGCTCACAAAAGGGCCGAAGTAGTAAGTACAGTTAGGTTTTTTAGTAACTATCTCGACCCACCATGCCTTTCCCATCTTCTCTAAGTAAGAAGTAAGTAACTCTTCAGTACTTTCCAAAAACTCGTTAATCATTACTTGGAACAGCTTTAAGTTGAGTGTAGAAGCACCTGCTGATAACTGCTTTTTGGCTGATGGGGTATTGAGCATGATGATTTCCTATTATTTAAATACCATTCACCCACTCATTAAATACCTCTAGATGAGATAAAAATATTACATCTAGTTATGAGTGAGCTTTGAGCTGACAGACAAAGGTATAGCTGGAGCCAGCACCGAGCCACAACTATCTTTAAGTAGATATAAGGGAGATATCAAAAGTTGAGAATTTTAATTCCAGTTAACATTTTAACTGGAACAACTGTTTTAGTGCTGATTCTTTACAATCTTTAAGGAAAATTGTTTTGATTTGTTGCAGATAAAAACCTTCTCCTATCGCTGAGTAATTCTCAAACCGGGTAAAAATTTCTTTGATATCTCTATGAGTTTATGAGCCTTCTCCAAATCTACCTATCTACCCAAAGATGAGGAACTATGTTAATTATCGTTGTGTAAATTTATACATAGTTTGTTGTTTGTTGTTTGTTGTTTGTTATTTGTTGTTGGTTGTTGGTTGTTGGTTGTTGGTTGTTGGTTATTGGTTATTTACTGTTAATTTTTAAGCCTATTCTGGGCGGGTTTTGAACAGAATTTATTGGTGAGATACTTGCTTTAATGGCTAAACTCGCCCCTACATCCGACGACTACTCAATGGGAGCATCCTACTGATGGGAAGCCCTCATCCCCTAACCCCTTCTCCCAAGGTTGGGAGAAGGGGAATCGGAGTCTTGCCTCTCTCTCCCAACCTTGAGAGAAGGGGAACCGAAGTCTTGCCCCCCTCTCCCAAGGTTGGGAGAGGGGCTGGGGGTGAGGGCTTTCAGATTAATTTGTAAAAGTAACATGCTCCCCTATGCAACGTCCTATTTTCAAGATAGCCATACACAAACAACAAACAACCAACAACCAACAACCAACAACAAATAACAAATTAATACTGAATGCGATCGCGTATTTTCCCTAAGCCAGCATTTTTTTCCAAAAACTCAATTATTTTCCCAGCTACATCGACTCCAGTTGCTTTCTCAATGCCTTCGAGTCCTGGTGAAGAATTGACCTCCATGACTACTGGCCCGTGATTTGAGCGCAGTAAATCCACTCCTGCCACTCTTAGCCCCATCGCTTTAACTGCCCGCACGGCTGTGCTGCGTTCCTCTGGTGTCAACTTGATTTTTTCAGCTGTCCCGCCTCGGTGTAGGTTTGAGCGAAATTCCCCCGGTGCCCCCTGCCGTTTCATGGAAGCTACGACCTTATCACCAATTATGAAACAGCGAATATCCATACCCTCTGCTTCTTTAATAAACTCCTGTACCAAGATATTGGCATCAAGACCCCGAAAGGCTTCAATCACTGACCTCGCCGCTTGGTGAGTTTCTGCGAGCACCACACCAATGCCTTGAGTACCCTCCAGCAATTTGATAACTAGGGGGGCACCACCAACTATGTCAATTAAGCCGTCAATATCTTGGGTGGAATGGGCAAAGCCAGTAACGGGTAACCCAATGCCTTCGCGAGACAGGATCTGGAGGCAGCGCAGCTTATCACGGGAACGGGAAATAGCTTGAGAATCGTTCGCACTAAAAACACCCATCAATTGGAACTGCCGTACAACTGCCGTGCCGTAAAAGGTTTTGGATGCACCGATACGAGGAATAATCGCGTCGAAATCTTCCAGAGGTTTGCCTTGATAAATTACTGTTGGCTTGTGAGCCGCAATGTTCATGTAACAGCGCAGGTAATCAATCACTCGCATTTCATGACCCCGCACCTCTCCAGCTTCTTTGAGGCGTTGGGTGGAGTATAGCGAACCATCCTGGGATAAAATTGCGATTTTCATCATGATTTCTTACTATTGTTCCCTCTGCGACTCTCAGTTGAACTGCGTAAGAATGACTGGCCCGCATCCACTAAAAAGCGTTTGCGCACCGCCTGACGCCCCAGTAGCATTCGGAAACCCATGACATCTCGATTGGTTAAAGTCAGTTCAATCGGCCAGCGATCGCCACCTAATTCTACAATCGTCTGAATTACAGGTCTCATTTGAGTCTGCCCTCCGGAATTGCGAATCTGCCGCTGATCTAAAAGTGCGGCAACTGCTGTTACTGTGCAGTGAGCATCCCGTTGGTAAGGATGTACCTTGAAGCGCACCATCCTTTTGCCATCAAGCTCAAAGGATTCGACATCAAAGGCATGGAGAGCAGAAGATCGTGCCCCCGTGTCGATTTTCGCTTTAATCTCTTGAATTCCTAGCTCAGGTAAGGCAACTAGCTCCCGCCAGCCAATAATAGGCAGCTGTTGCTGAAAGGGTTGGACTTTCATAGCAAATCTATCTGTAGGGTGCGTTACGCTACGCTAACGTACCATTACCATTACCTTAAGGCGATCGCTTTAGTGTACCCAGACAGGAACAGGAAGAGTGTGTTATGACTTCACGAGAACCAACGGCTTCTGAGTGCGTGCTGGTGGCAGGGGCTACAGGCGGAGTCGGGCAACTCACGGTAGCGAAACTATTAGAGAAGAGCTTTCTGGTTCGGGTTCTGACCCGCAGTGCTGCTAAAGTTGAGCAAATGTTTGATCGCCGGGTAGAAATTGCGGTTGGAGACATCCGCCAACCAGCGACTCTCCCTCCTGCCGTACAAGATGTTAGCTACATCATCTGTTGTACTGGCAGTACAGCATTCCCCTCTCAAAAATGGGATTTTGACAATGCCGATGAAGCCAAAGGGCTGGGCAGTCTAATTCAATGGGCTAAAATCTATCTTGATACACAGTACCGCCAAGCTCATGCTAGGAATAGCCCAGAGCAAGTGGATGCTCAAGGAGTCACTAATTTAGTCAATGCTGCCCCCAAAAATCTGAAACGGTTTATTTTTGTTTCATCCTGTGGCATTTTGCGGAAAGATAAACCGCCATTTAGTATTCTGAATGCTTTCGGCGTACTTGATGCCAAACAAAAAGGCGAGGAAGCGATTATTAGCTCCGGCTTACCCTACACCATTATTCGTCCAGGACGGCTAATCGACGGCCCCTACACCTCCTCTGATTTGAATACGCTATTGCAGGCAAAAACAGAAGGGAAGTTGGGTGTAGTTGTGGGTAGCGGCGATACCCTGGTAGGTGATACCAGCCGGATTGATGTGGCATCAGCCTGCGTTGAATGCATCGACAACCCAGTTACAGAAGGCAAAGTTTTTGAGATAGTCAACACCGGACAACGCCCATCAGAGATTGACTGGAGAGTACTTTTCTCTAATCTGGGATAGCAAATTTTAGAGTTTGGTAATGGGTAATGGGTAAT
>DNXU01000108.1:0-1510 GCA_003505715.1 Cyanobacteria bacterium UBA8803
AGACATCAACAATAGTACCAAGAAAGCGGAAATTCTCCTGGTAGATGACACCAGTGCAAATCTTAAATTGGTATCTGATCTTTTGGAAGAGTCTGGGTTTGAGGTTCGGATAGCTAAAAACGGCATCCAAGCTCTGAAAATTCTGGAGAGAGTTTTACCTGACCTGATTTTATTGGATGTCATGATGCCGGAGATGGACGGGTTTGAAACCTGCCGTCGCCTGAAAGCTTGGGAGAAGACAAAGGATATCCCGGTAATTTTCATGACGGCTATTGCTGATTTTGCTAATCCAGAGAATAAGGTTAAAGGATTCACGCTGGGAGCAGTAGACTATATCACCAAGCCAATTCAACTAGAAGAAGTTTTAGCCCGCGTCAAGACTCACCTACATCTGCGTTCTTTAACCAAGCAACTTCAGGAACACAATGAACGCCTACAAGAGGAGATAGCAGAACGCCAAAAGGCAGAAAAAGCCCTGCAACAAAGTGAAGCGCGAGAACGAGAAAAAGCACAAGCGTTAGAACTAGCTCTCAATCAATTGAAGCACACCCAAGCGCAACTGATTCAAACCGAAAAAATGTCTTCTTTGGGGCGAATGGTAGCTGGTTTTGCCCACGAAATCAACAATCCACTAAGCTTTATCAGGGGCAATCTAAATTTTGCGATGGAATACTTCCAAAACCAGAATCGCCTAATTGAACTATACCAGCAAGTCTTCCCAAATTCTAGGCCAGAAATCCAGCACTTTACTGAAGAAGTTGACTTAGAATTTATGGTAAAAGATTATTCCAAACTGATGCATTCTATGCAAGTGGGGGTTCAGCGTATCGAGCAGATTGTTTTAGCATTAAAAAGCTTCTCCCGGCTAGATGAAGCCGAACTAAAGTCGGTAGACATCCATGAAGGTATTGATAACACCCTACTGATGTTACAACACCGTCTGAGGGCAGAAGGTGTTAGCACGGCGAGTAATGGTAGCCTCATGAGTCCTGCAATTCAGGTGATTAAAGACTATAGTCAACTGCCACAAGTTACCTGTTATGCCAGCCAGTTAAATCAGGTGTTTATGAATCTGCTAAATAATGCCATAGACGCCCTAGAAAACCAACCTTCAGAGCGAGTAATTACTATTAGTACATCAGTAGATACCCATCCCTTGTTAGCTGTCAGCAGCAACAACCAGCCAAAAACCAACCACCAACAACCAACAACCAACTATGTTGTAATTCGGATTGCTGATAACGGTTGCGGGATGAGTGAAGAAGTCCAACAAAAGATTTTTGACCCGTTTTTTACGACAAAGCCCATAGGAAGTGGCACGGGGTTAGGATTATCTATTAGTCACCAGATTGTAGTAGAAAATCATAAGGGCAAAATTAGTTGTGTTTCTGCCCCAGGGAAAGAGACAGAGTTTATTGTAAAGATTCCCATTATCTAAGAGGAAGGGCAGCTTTACCGTACTTTGCGATCGCGGGGGACAGGGTGAAGCATTCGGAATATAGCATTTTTA
>DNXU01000108.1:1686-7344 GCA_003505715.1 Cyanobacteria bacterium UBA8803
ACAGCGGGTCGCCCCTACAAAAGATAAAGTGTGATCGCCACAATAATTTGCGTCCCCTCCGCCATAGACAAGTTAATCACCCCATCATCCAATAAAAATGCTATATATAAGTTTTTCACGAAAATTCCGGATCGGCTCTGACAGCTGTGTAAAGGGAAGAAACCCTGGCTAAGCTATACTGCAAACTTTAAAGTCAAAAGCAGGAGTCGGAATGGTAGATTATGCTAGCCGTTTTACAGCTTGTAGCTGACGACAACCTCATTCCTCAAGCACTTTGCTACCTCTGGCAAGGTAGTTTGGCATGGCTTCAGGCAGCCAGCCAGGTAGCGATCGCCTTTGCCTATTTCTCAATTGCGCTACTCTTGGCTTATGGATTATGGCAGAGGAAAACTAGAAGTTGCTCCCCTCAAAGTTCCGGGAAACTGAGGGTCAAGGGGACAAAATCCCTAAATCCTGAGTATAATTATCTATCCAACCAACATTCCCCCCTAGCTGCGATCGCTTGGACGCCAAAATTTGAAGTCGCGGACTGGAACCCAGCTGCCGAAAAGATTTTTGGCTATAGCAAAAGCGAAGTTTTAAAACTTCAGGGTCTAGAATTGCTATGGCCTGTGGCAGGAAGGGAACAGATCGCTCACCTCTGGCAGCAGGTATTTGAGCAAGGAGCTAGTACCCAAAATACCAGTGAAAATTTAACCAAGGCTGGTCAAAAGATTTATTGCGAGTGGCATAACATACCCCTAACCGCTCCTGACGGTGAGATTGTGGGTGTGGCTTCTTGGGTGCTGGATGTTACCGAGCGCAAATTAGCTGAAGAAGCCTTGCAAGTGGCGAACAACCAGCTAGAACTCCGAGTCGAAGAGCGTACCCGGGAACTACAGCAAGTTCTAGGCGAACTCAATGAAGTTATCGGTCACCTGAAAAGCGAAATCGAGGAACGGCAGCAACTTGAAGCCTATCTCAGAGAGCGAGAGGAGCAGTACGGGTCAGTCGTTGATAACGTCAAAGAAGTCATTTTCCAAACTGATGCTAATGGCTTGTGGACTTTCCTGAATCCTGCTTGGACAACCATCACGGGTTTTGCGATCGCCGATAGCATCGGTACTTGCTTCTTAGATTACGTGCATCCTGACGACAGGCAAAACAATCTCGCACAATTCCAACCCTTAATTGCACGCCAAAAGGAATACTGCCGTCATGAGGTGCGCTACCGAACTGCTTGGAGCGACTACCGCTGGATTGAAATCTTAGCTCAATTAACCCTTAATGCTGACGGGATAGTTACCGGGATTTGCGGCACCCTCAACGATATTACCGAGCGTCATCTAGGGGAAGCGGCACTGGCAAAGCGGGAACGTTACTTAGCCACCTTAGTGGAAATACAGCGTCGCTTGTTAGCTTTTAAAGGAGACGGACAGGGGGAAACGTTAAGTCTTAACCCCTACAACGAAATTCTCGAATTATTAGGACAAGTTTCTGGTGCCAGCCGGGTTTACGTGTTTGAAAACCACCTTGGTGCTAGCGGTGATTTACTCATGAGCCAAAAAGCCGAGTGGTGTGTCCCAGGCATTCATCCAGAAATTGACAACCCCAGCCTCCAAAACCTTTCCTATAAAAACTTTTTCCCCCGTTGGGCACAGCTGTTATCCCGGGATGAAATCATCGCAGGTGTGGTTGCCGAGTTTCCTGAATCAGAACGTATTATTTTAGAACCGCAGGGTATCCTTTCAATTCTGATTTTGCCCTTGCGGGTGAATGGCGAGTTTTTCGGGTTTATCGGCTTTGACAATTGTACCAAAGCTCGTCCTTGGGAAGCGTCAGAAGTGGATTTGCTCCGAGCTGCTGCCGCAGCAGTTTCCCTTTGGTATGAAACTGTTTTAGCTCAAAATGCCCTCAGCCAAAGTGCCGCCCGATTGCGAAAGCAGAATCGGGCACTCTCAGTCTTGGCTCAGTGTCAATCGATTTACAACGGTAATTTAACTGCTGCTTGCCAAGAAATTACCGAAACCGTGACCCGCACCCTTGATGTCGAACGTTGTAGCATCTGGTTATACAACGATGACCGCTCCTTCATTTACTGCGCTGACCTTTACCAACTGACCCCCCAAAAGCATTCAGCTGGCTACCAACTCAGTGCTGCTCAATATCCAGGCTACTTTAAAGCGTTGGAAGCCGAACGGATAATTGCGGCAACTGATGCCTACACCGATCCGCGCACGCAAGAGTTCTCCACACCCTATCTGGCTCCCTTGGGAATTACATCCATGTTAGACGTACCGATTCGCTTGGGAGGGGTCGTAGTTGGGGTGCTGTGTACAGAACATCTCGGACTCCAGCGACAGTGGGCTTTAGAGGAGGAGGGTTTTGCCAGCACCACAGCTTACATGGTCTCTCTAGCAATGGAAGCTAGCAATCGGGCGGCCACAGAAAAAGCACTCCGCACCAGCGAGGAACAGTTCCGCCAACTCACCGAAAACATCCGTGAGGTTTTCTTCTTGAGTACCCCCGACCTCAGCCAAATCCTCTACATCAGTCCGGCTTATGAGGAAGTATGGGGGCGCACGCCAGCTAGTTTATACCAAGAACCTAGCACTTGGATGGACTCAGTACATCCCAACGATCGCTATCGTGTTGCTGCCGCTGCTGCCAGACACCTCAAAGGCAAGCGACCTTTTGATGAAGAGTATCGGATTATCCGCCCGGACGGATTACAACGCTGGGTGTGGGTGCGGGGTTTCCATGTTCTGAACGAGGCAGGTTTTGTAGAACGTCTCGCTGGTATTGCAGAAGACATTACCGAACGCAAGCGAGCTGAAACAGAAATTCTTAATGCCTTGGCCAAAGAAAAAGAACTGGGCGACCTGAAATCTCGCTTTGTCTCCATCACTTCCCACGAATTCCGCACTCCTTTAACAACTATCCTGTCCACGACTGAGTTACTGGAATACTATGACTGGACTAAGGAGGAAGAACTCGAACAGCTGCACTTGATTCAAGAGGCGGTACACCAAATGCTTGATTTATTGGAAGATACCCTGTTCATGAGTACGTCTGAAGCCGGACAACTGCCTTTCCATCCAGTGCCGCTGAATCTCCATGAATTCTGCCAGGGGGTAGTTGCTGAGATCGAACGCGGGATAAGTTGGAAAAGATTCCCCACGGATATCCAACACAGCATCACTTTCGTCAGTCAGGGTGAGAATTTTCTGGCCTATATGGATCGCAAACTCCTGCGGCAAATCCTGACTAACTTGCTCCTAAATGCCATTAAGTATTCTCCTACAGGTGGGACAGTCCGATTTGAACTCTCTTGTCAGGGGAACGAGTCCATCTTCCAGATTCAAGATCGGGGTATTGGCATCCCACCGGAAGACCAACCTCGACTGTTTGAGTTTTTCCATCGGGGGAGAAATGTCGGTTCGATCGATGGCACAGGATTGGGGCTAGCAATTGTTAAGAAGTGCGTCGATCTCCACGGTGGCCAGATTGTTGTAAACAGTGATGTTGGGATAGGAACTACCTTTACAGTCAAACTGCCCTTGTACTACGGTGCATCTAAGTTTTCATAAATAGTGATTACAAAAAAAAAGAGTTGATAAATTTATGTAGTTTTGTCGGAAATCTGTTGAGAATTCTGTCAATAATGAGAGGGAGTAGTTCAGGATAAGAGAATTGAGAAGTTCAGGAGTTCAGGAGTTCAGAATGCCATGCAGACGGGAATTATAACCCCTGCTCCCAAGGGGGAGTTAGAACTTGGCTGTGTCCCTGAAGTTTACTCAAATTCTTTTCTTTTAACCTGCCGAACTCCTGAACTTCTGAACTTCTGATTTCTACTTGCCCTTGGTTGGCAAGGTATCCAGCGAGACATAGTCATGACTAAGATTTTAGTGATTGAAGACGAGCGAGCGATCCGAAGTAATCTGCTGAAACTCCTAAGTGCGGAAGGGTTCGAGACCATCGGTGCTGACAGTGGCTACTCTGGAGTGCAGTTAGCTCAACAAGAACTGCCCGATTTGATTATTTGCGACATCCTGATGCCGGGACTTGATGGCTACGGAGTCTTGAAAGCACTGCACCAAGACTCTGCTACTGCTACTATTCCCTTTATTTTCCTCACCGCCAAAGCTGACCGCTCGGATCTGCGTCAAGGCATGAGTTTGGGAGCCGATGATTACCTGACCAAGCCTTTTAGTAGAGCCGAAGTCCTAGAAGCGATCGCCGTTCGCCTCCAAAAACAGAGATTGCAGACGCAGCGCCATACCCTGGAACTAAAGAAGACCGAAGCGCTGATGAGCTACCTGATTCGTTATGACCGTTTGACTAACCTCCCCAATCGCTTCTTATTACAAGAACGGTTTAACGAGTTACTCACTCAAGTTAAAGCAGATTCCCAACGACTGCCGATCCTGTGCCTCAGTTTAGAGCCACTCAATCACCTTAACAATACCTTAGGCCCTGCTAATGGTGATTTGCTTACCCAAGCCGTAGCCGAACGGCTAACTAGCTGCGTCCGCAAGGGGGATACCATCGCCCAAGTGGGGACAGAGCAATTTGCGCTCCTTCTAGCTTCGATACATGAGAACGAACAGGTGGTAAAGATTGCCCAAACTCTTCTTTCCGCTTTCTCCTCGCCCTTCCATTTAGGCATCCATGAAATCTTGCTCACCGCTAGAATTGGCATTGCCTGGTTCGGACGGGACGGTCGTGACCTGGATACCCTAATTAAACATGCCAGCGCCGCGATGGAGGATGCCAAGCAACCGGGAAAAACGCCCTATCAGTTTTATATCTCTTCCATTGGTGCCAAATCTCAAGAAGCCCTCTTACTCGAACAGGAAATGCGCCAAGCTTTAGAACGGGGGGAATTTCAGCTTTACTATCAGCCTAAGGTGAATCTGCTCACAGAACAAATTGAGGGAGCAGAAGCCTTGGCACGCTGGTATCATCCCAAACGTGGCTTAGTCTCTCCCTCAGAGTTTATTCCCCTAGCTGAGAAAACTGGGTTGATTGTGCCTTTAGGAGAGTGGGTGCTAAAGACTGCCTGTATTCAAGCTCGGGCTTGGCAAGATGCGGGTTTTTACCCGTTAAGGATAGCAGTTAACTTATCCGGACATCAATTTAGTCAACCTCATTTAGGCTCCCTAGTGGTGGACATTCTTAGAGAAACCGGACTTGACCCCAGTTATTTAGAGTTGGAACTTACCGAAAGTAGCCTGATGCAAAATCCAGAAGCTGCGATCGCTACTTTACAGGAGTTAAAGGCACTAGGCATTCGGATCTCTATTGACGATTTCGGTACGGGTTATTCCTCCTTAAGCTATCTAAGTCAATTTCCCTTTGACGTGTTGAAGATCGATCGCTCGTTTGTCTGCCAGCTCACAGAAGATGCTAAAAACACGACCATTACCACCGCCATTCTGCAAATGGCTCACGGTCTCAATCTCAAGGTTGTGGCAGAAGGGGTAGAAACTTCCAACCAACTGGCTTTCCTACAAGGGCATCAATGCGATGAAATCCAAGGATATTGGTTCAGTCCCCCTGTATCAGCGGAAATTTTCAGCGAGTTACTGAGTAGTGGAAAAGGCTTGTCGCTTTTGTCGAATTCTGGTTAATTGTTGTTAGTTGTTAGTTGTTAGTTGTTTGTGGTTTGTTGTTTGT
>DNXU01000108.1:7373-7539 GCA_003505715.1 Cyanobacteria bacterium UBA8803
ATGAACTATGAACTATGAACTAACCGGATAAATTTCTTTTTGCCTACTTGCAAAACTTTGCCGTTCAGGGTATCAGGGGTGTCGAAGGTGAGGTCAACTTCACAGATGCGATCGCCATCCATTTTTACGCCGCCATCTTTAATCAGTCGTTGCGCTTCGCCGCTTG
>DNXU01000108.1:7548-10967 GCA_003505715.1 Cyanobacteria bacterium UBA8803
TTTGCATAAACCGCTGGCTTTGAGGATATAGAACAATTTAGCTGGGAACTCTACTTTAGCTAGGGAAAATTCTGGCACGGTATCCCCTGTGGCCGTGCCTTGGCCCTTAACAATATCCTCGGCGGTTGCTTTGGCTTGCTTGGCCGCTGTCTCACCGTGGTATTGAGTAACTATATTGAGAGCTAGTAGTTTTTGGCGATCGCGTGGTTCTGGGGGTAACTGCTCTAAGGGCAAATTGGTCAGTAGTTCAAAATACTCGTCCAATAGCCTATCGGTAGTCTTCTCCAGTTTGGAGTACATTGAGAGGGCATCTTCTTTCAACCCAACATAATTGCCCAAGGATTTGGACATTTTCTGCACGCCATCGGTGCCAATCAATAGGGGCATTAGCAAGCCAAACTGGGGCTTTTGACCGAAATGTCGCTGTAAATCTCGGCCTACGGCAATATTAAATTTTTGGTCAGTGCCTCCCAACTCAACATCCGACTCTACAGCAACCGAATCATACCCCTGCATCAGGGGGTAGAGAAACTCGTGCAAGTAAATCGGGCTTTCCTCCTTGAAGCGATTGGCAAATCCCTCTTTCGCCAACATCTGCCCCACCGTCATGGTGCCTAACAATTCCAGAATTTTCGCTAAATCTAAACCTTGTAGCCACTCCGAGTTATAGCGAATTTCTAGCCGTCCGGGTGTCTCAAAATCTAGAATTGGCCGCACTTGCTCTAGGTAGTCCTGTACATTTTNNTGACTTCAGTGGGAGAAAGTTGGCGGCGCACTTCAGACTTGCCCGTAGGATCGCCAATTCTTGCGGTAAAATCGCCAATAATCAGGATAGCTGTATGACCAGCATCCTGAAAGGCTCGTAATTTACGCATTGGGATACTATGACCTATGTGGATATCTGCCCCGGTAGGATCAATTCCGAGCTTTACTCGTAAGGGACGGTTTGTTTGCCTTAACCTTTGAGCGAGATTCTCACTAGCATCTGGAGAATTGGGTTGGTTCGGGAAAATCTCGCTGACACCTCGGTACAGCCAAGCTAGCTCATCAGGAATTGGGAATTGGGAATTGGACATTCGTCGTTTGAAGTCTTGGAGGATTAACTAGAGGGAGAGTGAGAGATTTTTCAGATTAATCTTTAGTTTTATACGAATTCGCGGTCTCAATGCTAAGATTTTTTGCAAAAAATACCAAAATATCCTGGCGCGATCTATTAACGATCATCGGGAGAATCCACCTATTATGATAAAGGCGATACCTCATCCAGGGCTAGGGCAACCTCTGCGAGGTAGAGAGATCCCTCCCCTTGCCAGCCCTAACTGGGTGTTAGTGTCGATGTTCCTTCTACCAACCCATCTAATCGGCAATCCTGAATTGTGCCAAAAATTTCTGTAATCATCTTTATAGATTGCAACCAGGTTACCCTAGCAGTGTGTTGAGTCTGTTTTTTTGAGTGAGGAAGTGAAATCGCTGTGTCGTCTAGCACCATCCAACAAAAACAAGATAGAGAAAGGGAAAGCAGCTTGCCGCCGATTTTTCGGTTTGTGCAAGGAGTAGCTCAGGTAACAGGCGGAACTATTCTCGGCATCACGATGCTAACTAGCTCGGTCGTTGCAGGTGGACTGGTTGGCTTGGCGACTAGCTTCCGCAACCTTCCTGATGTCAGAGTACTACGGGGCTACGTGCCCACAGAAACCACTTACGTTTATGACGTTAAAGGTAAGCCCTTGGCCAGCCTTCACGGTGAAGCAAATCGAGAAGTGGTCAAATTAGAGGACATCAACCCCAACCTAAAGCGAGCTGTAATTGCGATGGAAGATAGCCACTTCTATCTGCATCATGGCGTGAACCCCAATAGCGTTGGTCGTGCCTTCTTAGCGAACTGGAAAAATAAGAGCGTAGTAGAAGGCGGCTCAACCTTAACGATGCAGCTCGTAAAAAATTTGTTCCTTAACCGCGAGCGGAAGTTTAGCCGCAAAGTAGCTGAGGCAGTAATGGCTGTCCGGCTCGAGCAAATCTTTACCAAAGACCAGATTTTGGAAATGTACCTCAATCAAATCTATTGGGGTCACAATACCTATGGCATTCAAACAGCTGCTGAAAGCTACTTTAACAAACCAGCCTCTAAACTTTCGTTAGCTGAGTCAGCAATGCTGGCAGGACTCATTCAGTCTCCGGAAGAATACAGTCCCTTCGTGAATTATGAGTTGGCTAAAGGGCGGCAATCTTTGGTCTTAAAACGGATGGTCGAGTTGGGATGGATTAAAGAAAGCGAACGCAAAGCAGCACTGGCAAAACCGCTCCATCTCGGTAAGATTACCTCCTGGCAGACTAGCGAATTGCCGTACATTACAGAAGCTGTTGTGGCTGAGTTGAATGAAAGATTTGGTCGGGATGCTGTCCTCAAAGGTGGGATGCGCGTTCAAACCACAGTTGATTACAATTTCCAGCGGATGGCTGAAGAAACTGTAACTAACGCTCATAGACGGCTGCGTAGTTGGGGAGTGTATGCCGATCAGGTAGCTTTAGCAGCAGTCGATCCCCGCACCCATTTTGTCAAAGCTCTTGTCGGCGGCGTCAACTATGATAAGAGTCAGTTTAACCGTGCTATTCAATCCCGCCGTCAGCCCGGTTCAGCATTTAAGCCCTTTGTTTACTACGCAGCGTTTGCCACTGGCAAGTATGGGCCGGAGTCTACAGTTGTAGATGGCCCAGTCAGTTATCGAGACGGTAGCGGTTGGTATTCTCCTAAAAACTATGGTGGTGGCTATGCCGGAGCCATGAGCATTCGCACGGCTCTCGTACAATCCCGCAACGTTCCTGCTGTCAAGATTGGTAGAGTTGTAGGGTTGGATAAGGTAATTGAAGTTTGCCGCACTTTAGGAATCAAGAGTCCGATGGAACCTGTCACCTCCTTACCCTTGGGGGCAATTGGGGTAACACCATTGGAAATGGCAGGAGCCTATTCTACCTTCGCCAGTAATGGTTGGCATTCTGACCCAACGATCATTGCCCGAGTTACTGACAGCCAAGGCAATGTATTACTCGACAACACACCTCAACCCAGACTAGTCCTCGATCCCTGGGCTGCTGCATCCATGAACTCGGTGCTGCAAGGCGTAGTAACTGGCGGGACAGGAACCAAGGCCCAAATCGGGCGTCCGGCAGCGGGTAAAACGGGTACAACTAGTTCAGAGCGGGATGTGTGGTTTGTGGGATATGTACCTCAGTTAGCCACTGCTGTCTGGATCGGTAATGATAACTACCGACCTCTAGGGGGTGGAATAACAGGGGGCGGATATGCAGCGCCCATCTGGGGCAGTTTCATGTCTAAGGCTCTCAAGGATCAGCCAGTTCAATACTTTACATCTCCTTCCAAGTTCAAACGACCCTAGGGGGAAGGATGAGGGATGAGGGAT
>DNXU01000108.1:11251-11659 GCA_003505715.1 Cyanobacteria bacterium UBA8803
TGCATTTGGTCAAACATCTGTTGAGGCGTGATGCCAAACTGGCTGAGCTGGGTGTTGAGCTGTTGTACGGTCATTTGAGCCATGAAGTCATCCGATAACTCAAAGCGCTTCATGAAAATCCGATAGCGCTCCATCAGGGATTCCATCTGCTCGATAAATATTTTTTTCCCTTCCAAGTCAAATTTACCGTAGCTGCCTCCCAATTGGATGAGGGATTGATAATCTTCAAACAGCTGCTTGGCTTCTTGTTGGACAATCTCTGAATCAAAAAAACCCATTGCTCTTACTAGGTCTACCCAGGGCGTTGTATTGCTGCGTTTAGTCACATTCTAGTGCAGCAACAGGCGTCCGCAAATTTCGGTTTTCCGTATCATGGCTATGGAAAATAGGGAATTGGTGATGGGTGAT
>DNXU01000107.1:0-3773 GCA_003505715.1 Cyanobacteria bacterium UBA8803
CTTTTAAGTGGGGGAGTCTCAGATCTAGCCGATTAGCATCAGGATTTCTCTTATATCATGTCCGGCAAATGAGCCATAATAAAACCTGCCGCAGGGCGGGTTTTGACTTAAGACATATCTGAGCTGTCTCTAATATTTGTCCCTAAAGTTAGCCCCTACAGATATTATGGGTGTTTAACCGGACTTGATATTACTCTCCCTCATCCTTTAATGGGAGAGGGGGTAGGGGGGTGATGGTAAAATACCGATATGCAAAGGACAAGATATCAAACCCTTTTACCTAAGTTTTGCTCTATAAACCGTTCCACCGTTGATTGATAAACCACAGGAATCTGCCAACTCCTCGTCGGAAAGAAAGGAAAGCGCTGTTTAAGCCAAACCGTGAGAGTACTGTGCTTTAATCCCTCCCATCGATAAGAAGCAATTTGCGGCCACTCCACTGAGCCAAATTTGTAGTAAATCCCATGTTCCCTCAGTTCTAACCTACTCGACCCCACCCAGACAAAATAAAAAGCTATAGACCAGTTAAAAATTACCTGCAATAGGAAATAGTCTGGATTACTATCACTGCCAGAAAATCCCTTGCTGGCTAAATGTATAAACAAACTAGTTTGCAACCCAGCACCGACAAAAAAAAGTATACCCCCAATCAACATAATCTTCTGGATTGCAGGCCGCCCTAAACTCCATAGTAAAGACCCTACCCGTTTTCTCCTGATCGGCTCAGTAATAATACGAAACCAGAATATAGCCGAACAGCAAATTAGGACAACTGAAGAAACTTGCTCCTGCCAGGGTGGGGGTAGTAAAAATACAGCCGCAATCAAGGGACATACCAGTAAGAAAAATGAACTGGCAGTCAGAATATTCCGCCAAACTACTTTATGTCTTATTGTTGAGTGTTCGATCGCGTATCCGAGAAATAACCCAACCCCAAACAGAATAACCAGCAATGCCCAAACCATGATATCGCGTTCGCTTAATGCAAAAAGTGACGGATGCCGGTGAAGACCATGACTAAACCCAGTTCATTAGCCGCTTGAATCGAGTCTTTGTCTCGCAAGCTACCACCCGGTTGCACGATCGCTTCAATCCCGGCTGCCGCAGCTGTTCGCACCGAGTCATCAAAGGGAAAGAACCCATCACTGGCAAGGATACCACCTTTGGCTTTCTCTCCGGCCTGTTCCAAAGCAATTTTAACGGAACCGACGCGATTCATCTGTCCGGCACCAATACCTGCCGTGGTGCGATGGCGCGTTACGACAATAGCATTGGACTTGACGTGTTTGGCAACTTTCCAGGCGAAGAGTAATTCCTCTAATTGATCGGGTGTCGGTTGTTTTTCCGTAACCACTTGCCAATTATCGGTAGTATCTGCACCATCGTCAGCAGCTTGCACCAGTAATCCTCCGGCAATAACATTTACTGTCTGTTTTGGTCCCGTCTGGAAATCTGGTAACAGTAAAACCCGTACCTTCGATTTGGCGCTGAGAATTGCTCTTGCCTCTGGATCGCACTCCGGTGCTACTACACATTCTAAAAATGTTTGGATTAATGCTGTAGCGGTGGATATGTCGATGGGGTGGTTTAAGGCGACGATACCGCCAAACGCCGAAACTGAGTCAGCGTGGAAGGCTTTTTCATAGGCTTCAAAAAGCGTCTCTCCCAAGGCCACACCACAGGGATTGGTATGCTTGATAATTACAGCAGCTGGGCTATCCTTAAATTCAGTAATAATCCGTCGTGCTGCTTCTAAGTCAACCAGATTGTTATAGCTGAGTTCTTTACCCTGAAGTTTATTGGCAGCTGTCCAACCTGTGGGAATGGTGCCAGTTTGATACCAAGTAGCCGGTTGATGGGGGTTCTCGCCATAGCGTAGGGATTGCAATAGCTGTCCGGATAAGGTGAACTGTTCGTTAGCAGCAGATGGGGTAGCGGATGTTTGAGAAGGGGTGAGGTTGGATAAGTAAGTTGCGATCGCTTGATCGTAGGCGGCAGTGTGGGAGAATGCTTGTATCGCGCAGCTTTGTCGGAATTCTAGAGATGGTTGTTCCCCATGCTGGCGTAACTGATCTAGGTAGCTGTTGTATTGGCTAGGGTTACACAGAACTGTTAAGTGAGCGTTATTTTTAGCAGATGCTCGTAGTAATGCCGGACCGCCGATATCGATTTGTTCGATTGCTTCTGGTAGCGTGACATCGGGTTGAGCAATAGTCTCCTCAAAAGGATACAAGTTCACCACCACCAGATCTATAGGACGGATTTGGTTTGCTTCCATCTCTGCCACATCCTGAGCCACGTCCCGCCGTCCCAAAATACCGCCGTGAATTCGGGGATGCAGGGTTTTGACTCGTCCCCCTAAAATTTCGGGAGAGCCTGTATAATCGGATACTTTCGTTACAGGCAATCCCGCAGCTTGCAGCGCTTTAGCCGTCCCACCACTGCTGATTAAATCAAACTCAAATTCCTCAACCAACTGCCGAGCCAACTCAATTAGCCCAGTTTTATTCGATACACTCAGCAGTGCTAAACGTGCCATAACTTCATTCATTGGTGATTGGTAATGGGTGATGGGTGATTGGTGATTGGTGATTGGTGATTGGTGATTGGTGATTACCCATCACCCTGTAACAGGAGATATATTGTACCTCAGCTGACTAGGATACCCCCCATTACCCATTACCTTAAACTAGCTATAAAAGGGTAAAGCAAATGGCTTGCGTACTAGCAATAGAAACCAGTTGTGATGAAACAGCAGTGGCGGTGGTTAGCGATCGCACCTGTCGCAGTAATGTCGTGGCGTCTCAAATTGCCGTTCATCGGCAGTATGGGGGTGTGGTGCCGGAAGTGGCATCTCGCTCTCATGTCGAGACGCTGACAGGTGCGATCGCTCAAGCTTTGATAGATGCTCAACTGGACTGGGGGTCAATTGACGGAGTCGCTGCTACCTCTGCTCCTGGATTAGTGGGGTCCCTGCTTGTAGGTTTAACGGCGGCTAAAACCTTGGCGATACTCCACCACAAGCCTTTTCTGGGCGTTCACCATTTGGAAGGCCACATCTACGCTACCTATCTCAGCGAGCCGGAGTTAGAGCCGCCGTTTTTGTGCTTGTTGGTTTCTGGCGGCCATACTAGCTTGATTTATGTTAAAGATTGTGGTAGATATGAGATAATAGGCTCAACTCGTGACGATGCAGCGGGTGAAGCCTTTGATAAGGTAGCGCGGTTGTTGAAACTCAGCTATCCCGGTGGCCCAGTTATAGACCGATTAGCGCAAGCAGGCAATCCCCAAGCCTTCGCGCTACCAGAGGGCAAAGTATCTCTCCCCAATGGGGGCTATCATCCCTACGACTCCAGTTTTAGCGGTTTGAAGACAGCAGTATTGCGGCTGGTGCAACAACTCGAAGGAGATGGTGCTGCATTGCCAGTGCAAGATATTGCTGCTAGCTTTCAGGAAACCGTAGCGCGATCGCTTACTAAAAGGGCGATCGCTTGTGCCCTAGACTACGGCCTCAATACCATTGCCGTTGGCGGTGGGGTAGCAGCGAATAGCGGCTTGAGAAAGCACGTGCAAGCAAAGGCCGCTGACCACAACTTGCGAGTTCTATTCCCTCCGCTCAAGTATTGCACAGATAATGCCGCCATGATTGGCTGTGCCGCAGCCGACCATTTGCAGCGAGGACATACTTCACCCTTAACTCTGGGAGTCCAGTCCCGCTTACCAATTACTGAGGTGATGCAACTTTATTAATTGGTGGTTGGTTGTTGGTGGTT
>DNXU01000107.1:3888-14177 GCA_003505715.1 Cyanobacteria bacterium UBA8803
TTGGTGGTTAGTTGTTGGTGGTTTGGGCTTTCTCGGAAAAAACTCTGCGTTTCTGGAGCGTTAACAACTGATTCAATCTCATGCCTTAGCATTAAGTCGCTAAGGGAATAGTAAACTTAAAAGTCGATCCTGCCCCTGGAGTACTGCTAACGCTAATTTCTCCCCCGTGAGCTGTAATTATTTGCCGACACAAATACAAACCTAAACCAATACCAGTGAGATGCTGGCTGTGCAAACCCCGGACGTAAAGTTTGAATAAGCAGTCGCATTGTTGTTGACTCATCCCCACACCATCATCCGCGATCGCACAACAAATCCCCTCCTGCTCCATCCTGGCTGCCACCGTAAGATTCACGCCGGGGGAATTGTGTTTTACCGCATTGGTTAACAAATGCTCGAAAACCGACCGCAGTTGCTTCGGATCGGCAGCGATCGCGGGTAAATCCTCTGGCATTAAATTCTTTAAGCTGGCCTGGTTTTTAGCTAGTAAGGGTTGCACGTCGGCAATAATCTCGCTGACAAATTTATTGAGAGATAGAGGCTGACAGTGGAGAACAATCGGCTGCTCTTGGCTGAAATGGTCTTCAGATAAGGCATTAATCAGGGTTAATTGGCGATCGCTATTTTCAATTAACCGTTCGAGAATGGGACGAGCAATGGGGATAGTCTTGCCTGGGCAATTCTGGGTATTTTTGAGGATGAGGAGCAAACCCATAATTGAGGTACGCAAGTCGTGAGAAACAGCTTGGAAGAAAATGTTTTTCAGGTCGTAGAAGCTTTGCAGTTCCTGCATTTTTTCCTCAAGTTGCAAGGTGCGTTCTGTAACCTGAGCTTCTAGATTAGTGTTGAGTATCTGTACCTTTTGGTAAAGTTGAGCTTGTTGAATGGCAATAGTCACTTGGACGGCTAATTGCTGCAACAAATCTACTTCAACCGACTGCCAGTGACGAGGTCGATCGCATTGGTGAACGGCTAACAACCCAAAGAGTTGCCCGTCAAGAATCAGAGGTACAGCGAGGGTGGCTTTAATGTGGTAGGTATGGTAGTACTGTTGCAAGCTAGACGGTACATTCCCTAAGGCTGTATTGTCTCGAACTAAAATCTGACCCTGGGAAAATAGCGATCGCACCTCCTGCAATAATTGTGGCGATGGCACCCATCCCACTAAAGATTTATATTGAGGATGTACGGATTCAGCAGCGATGCGAGTTTGCCCCTGAGCATCAAGGTGACCGATAAAAACCCGATCTGCTTGCAATAACTGCCGCACTTCGGTAACTGTAGTCTGGAAAATCTGGTTTAAATCCAGTGACTGGCGAATCCGCAGGGCAATTTCCCCTAAGAGGCGATCGCGTTTTAAAGTAGCACGAAGTTGCATTTCGGCCTGTTGGCGTTCGGCGATCGCAGCAGCTAAAACCAGCGCCGTGATCGCGACTACTGCTGTAAAAGTTTGCAGCAATAGGATAGCTTGGGTGGTATCTCCTGTTTTCACTACAAACGGCCCATCTCCTTGGAGTGCCCCCCAAATCGCGATCGCAGAGACACTCAGGCTGGCAAGGACTGCTCCCCAAGTCTGAAATCGCAAGGTTGCCCAAACAACAAAGGGAAAGGGTAAGTATTCGAGGGGATACTGGGACAAGACTGAAGTGGTTTGTGACTCAAAGACAATCCAACTCACTCCCAACAGGGCGATCCAAACTATCAGGGACTCAGTAATCTCCTGCGACGAGTGGTGATGGGGAAGCAGGCGATCGGGTAACCCCATCCCCAGCTTCAGCAACAGGGGAGTCAGCACTAAGATGCCCGTACCATCTCCCAACCAAACCGTTCCCCAGTTTTGGAGGAACTGGTTCCAATCTAGGTAACCCAGCAGGCAACTAACTGTAGTACCGATAGTGGCATTCACCAGGGTTGCTGTCATCCCGCCCAGAACAATTAGCCCTAAGGCATCTTTGAGGCGTTGCAGGGAGGGGCAAAACCCGATCCGACGTAGCAGGATGGCACCAACAATCGGTTGTAAGGTGTTACCTAAAATCGAGCCAAGGGAGATAATCCAATCTACACCTAGGGACAAATTCAACCAAAATATGCCCAGTGCCACTCCCGGCCATAAGCGTTGTCCCCCTAATAGCAAGGCAGCTAAGGCAATACCAGCAGGGGGCCACACGGGAGAAGCCTTGGCTCCCAATCCTAACAAAGAGAGAGTAAAGTAGCCACTCCCCATACAGGCGATCGCTACTAGGCTAACGGTAGTCAGATATCGCCAGAACCATTTCTGGCTAAGGCAGAGCGTGGATGTGATTGGGTTATGGCTGTGACTGGCTCTCAAGAGTGCATGGTTTTGGTGGAAGGACTCTTTATACCAACACGATGCCTAAAATTAGGGGCGCTTAACTTCCCCTAGGTGGGTGAATAGGGAGAGGGCAGAGGGAGAGAAAACTTTTACGATGGGGCTATCGCTATATCTGGTATTGGTTTTAATTCACCCCTGTGATCGCTGTCGGTTGCCTTTTGGGGAGATGGCAGAGTATCAGAAACAGGACTTACGCAAAATGCAGGTTTAAGCACGATGCCTGGGAGTAAGCTGGGTACTGCCCATGCTACATGTAGAAGTTCTGCGTAATTCCTAAGAAAGCTATTTGAGTGAAGTATTTTTCTTGATTAACGACCAAGTTGAGCCGCAGATAACTTTGGACACCCCAAAAGATAACCTCTCGGCGGTCGGCTCCAACAATTTGTTGTACCAAGCTGCCTACATATAACTTATCTTTCACGTTCACTTTCATACTGAAAAGGTAGTGCGACTCTACTGTGAAAGCTATGATATCGCCTGGAAAAATGTTCTAGGTAAGGACTAGCTAAAACTGTTCGGCGTTTAACTATACCAAGCTTGATTTGACGATACAAAGTTGCCGCGTCTATACCAAAAACTTTCTTAAAATCAGCAGTAAGTTCAGGTAAACCTTCTTGCTCTATCTCGCATTCGGGGGGAGTCTTCTCAAAAAAGTAAAATCTTTCATGACGATGAGCAACGACTAATTCCCACTCCTTTCGATTCATTCCATCTGTGCTTCTAATTGTCTCTGCTGTACCAATTTCACATAAAACAATCGAATTTAGGAGCTTAGCAGGATTGTTGTTACTAATTTCTCTAGCTTTGTAATCCCAATCAAGGTCACAGTCTTGCGTAATGACTATTGCATACGGATGAAGAACAGGCGTAAAAGACAACTCTTGTAACTCTTGTAACTCTTTCGGTATCTCATCAATAACAGGATTATATTGAACCACACCTGTTAGGATTTCCCCTTGTCTCAGCGAGGAACCTTTGTCTGATACTTGATAGATAACCCGTTCTTCCATGAAGTAACTTACTAAACAATCTAAGGTTCCAAAACAATTGGTGGTCTAACTTGTGTAGCTCTCAACTTACCTCTGATGCTACTGGCAGGAATCGTAGGTACATTAATTTGAGACAGTCGCTCAGTATAGAAGCGAGAAATCCCCTCTAATTCTTCAGCAGCTTCCTCTAAGGCAGCTTCTGGGAGGGTTTGAATAATAAGCAAGCATTTTAGCAACAGTATCAATTTGTCTGGCGACAAACGTTGCGAATCAGTTCTGAAGGATAAAGACGAGCCAGACATCATCAAATCAAAAGAAGGATACTGAATTACTATAGGTTTGCCACTTTCTCTATCAAAAACCACATTATTGAGGGCAATACCTGATGAAGTTTGACTATGCTTAGGCTGAGTTAACTGGTTGGGGTTGCATCGCATTATGGAGGGTATCTGTGATGCTCCACCTAAAGAGCCTTCCGGCAGATTGATTGAACTGATTGAGTACGTTCCAGACATCTCTATTCCCCTTTATCTTCTCTTCTGTATAAAAATCAGCATCAAATAAGTAAGCAATTTCATCACTGCTGTCCTGTGACTCTTTAACAGTAACCAGCCCATGATTCAAATTTATCTGTCCATTTTCTGTCCTCAAAACTAGATTTTTTACTATAGTCTGAATTGAGGAAGAAAGATTTGGCTCATGCAATTCTGATGCAATATGTTTAGCAATCAATTCCGACCAACTCTTATCCTTAATTCCAAGTTTTGAGCGAATAATCAAGTCCTGATACCGAAGACCTACTCTTGTATAGAAGGATGGCTTATATATACGTTCAAAAATTTCTAAGGCTTCCTCAAAACGTTGCTTGAATTGCTCATATCGCTCATATGAAGAAGTATTTATAGCAATAAAATCTTTAGTAATAGAAAGATTCCATCTTTTATCTTCTGACTTAAAGCTATAGGCAATGTCACTTTGCAAAGGTAAGCCAAATTGTTGCACAATCTTTATGATTTCTCCTGGAACTTGCGCTTTGGTTGTCTCAAAATGTGGGTACTGGAATCTAATCTCATCCTGAAACTCAACTGGCTCTTGATGAGAAATCTTGAGTATGGGCGGAAAGGTAAGTTGGCATACAACCTCTACAAGGGGGTTGCGCTTGTAAATTACACGCTCAAACTCAGGCAAGTTCACAAGATCTATATTTTTCCAAAGACTACTACAGCTCCAGCTTAAATTACAGAGCCACCTCTCTACCAGTAGTTTCAATAACTTTTCACCGGGATTGTGATCTGAACTAACGATGCTCACTTGCCAATACCTGCAAAGTGACCTCTCACCGATGCTCTTCAGGTCTTGTAGGTTGTAGGGTTAAGGCGCGTTGATGATGTTCGAGAGGGTGTCGCGAGAGGCGTTGTTATCCTGCGGGTGAAGCACCCAAGCGCTGATAGGAGCGGGTCGATAGGTCAAGCAGGTAGAATTTGTCATCGGTGACGTAGACAGCCCAGGCAGCTTGTTGTGGTTGCTTGCGGACACTATAGCTGCGTAGTTTGAGAGCAGTTCGGATGGCATCAATGTCTTGGGCGATACGCCGTCCTGAAGCTCTTTTGGCATACGTTCGGCAAACGTTGGCTTTGGATGTTTTCAAGGTTTTACAGTAGCCGTAGAAGTCGATGAGGGTTTGCTCTCGTTCAGTGAGGGGACGGGGTTTCATGCGTTGTCCTCCAAGGGTTCGAGGTCGTCCTCCCCTCTCTGCCACTGATTATCATTATCGATAATAAGCAATTCCCAAAGTTTATTCTCAATAATTCTGTCAATAAGCTGATATCTTCTCGTCGGTTGAGGGGAGAGAAAGCTTGATGAATCAAACTTTCAGCTTGCTCGTCACCCCCTTCAGGCTTGTGGCTTTCAGGAACTTTGAACTACCTTGAATCCCTATGAGGGATTAAAATGTAGCACTAAAAGCTTTTTAGCCAGTTTTGCTCATAAAGGTGTTGCCAAGCTTTGCGGATATGTTCCGGTTTAAAGAGTTTTCGCTTGCGATCGCTCCACTCATGTACAAGCGCGATCGCAACTTCAGCATCCTTAGCCGCTTCAGCGTTTTCTTGAGCAACCCAGTGAATGGTTGCCAGCATTTCCATCCCGTAAGGAGTCTCAAAGCCTGTAATGAGATGGCTAACTCGTTCTAAACGGTCTTTAGCATCGAGTTCTGTCTCTAAAAAAGTTTGTGCAGCTTCTCTGCCTTCGGGTAAGACATAAATCTCGGCTTCTCTGCTTCTGTCGCCATAGCCTCGAATATAATGCCCTTCAATCCGCTGTAAGGCATGATTCAGATTATCGGCGTAGGGACCATATTTATGTTTCTCATAGCGCAACTTCAAAGGCTCGCCAGCAGTTTGCAGGAAATAAGCAAGTTTCTGAACTTCTAGCATAGTGAGCCGATAGCCGGGAATTCCATACAGTTCCAGCAAGCGAATCAGCAGGGAACGGGAACGGGTCATGTTTGGCTTAGAGGTAGCAATCTGGATTTTATCTACTTCAGGCGCACCAGTCGGCTCGAAGACGATTACTTTGACCTCTGGTAGTTCAGCAAAAGCTGATTCAATCAGGGGTTTTACCTTTGCCCAATCTAAGCCGCCGTTCCCACATCCTAAGGGTGGGATGGCAATCGAACTAATACCTAACTGCTGCACTTCGGCAACTAGAGCCTTGATCCCACTTTTAACATCTTCGATTTTTGACTTGCCTCTCCAATGGCGCTTGGTGGGGAAGTTAATGATGTACCTGGGGTAAAAAAGACTACCTGTAGCGACTGTAAACATACGCCCTGGCTGCACTTCATCAGCACGACAGGCTTTTTCGTATTGGCGGAAGTTTTCAGGAAAGGCTTGCTTGAATTGCAAGGCGATACCCTTACCCATGACTCCGACGCAGTTGACGGTATTAACTAGGGCGTCGGCATTTTCTTCTAGCAGGTTACCTTGCTTAAACTCAATCATTTTCCTTGGCTCTATGTAGTACCATTGTACTACTTAAGGGTTTTAGTAGTACCAATTAGGGTAAACCCTAACAGGAGACTGGTAGTTAACGTTTTGTAATATTTGCTGAACCTGTGCTTGGATGGTGGTGTTAATCACACCAATCTCTGTAATCAGCGTCCAGGGATAGAATTGATGCACCAAGAACTCAGCTTGGCGGCGGCGTTTGCGGTCATTATCATCTGGGGTATCATTCCAGTATTTTGCTTCCATGATTTCCCAATCAATCACATCCAGAAAGTAAAGGTCATCAAAGAACCCAGTGTATTCCATAACTGCATGACCGTCGGCTCCCACAAAAGGCAGTTCCGCCGCCTCAACAGCTTCTGCACTTGAGACAAGATAAATAACTGGAGTTTGTCCTTGGTTATAACCCACCACATTACCTCGGCTGATGGTGTAGAGCATGGGGGAACGAGGGGCGAAGTAAAAGGGTACATAATCATGCAGTACTCCTCCACAACCACAAGGCACTTTCCTGAAAGCACGACGATCCTGAATGTTTTGGTGGGCGATGTTAGTGTGCCTGACACCTTTCCTGCAAGAAGCTGTATGGGATAGTAATCCCTCGTTTTCCACAATAGAGGGTAGGTTATTAATGTGGGTAATGTGGTAGATAGGTGTAGGCATTGGTCATGCTGTTGTCAGTGTAGCTAGCTGACTGGTGTCCTCCCGGTCTGCACGGATGCGGGTGTCGTGATATTCAATAATTTCAGCAATTTGCATTTGCTCTTTATTTAGTGGTAATCGAATGGACTTCAAATTGCTACCAAATGGGCAATCCAATATAAAGCCTGGTAAAACATCCTCACCTGATAACGTCGTAGGAGACTGTAACACTTCAACCGCTTGGTTAGGTCGATAAATTTCTACTTGTCGAGTTCTGGGATTAATCAACCAACCCAACCGTAGCCCATTATCAACATACTCCTGCATTTTTGACTGCGTTTCTTCCACATCATCCGTTTCCGAAACCAGTTCTACTGCAAATTGCCCACACCCCACCATTATTATCCTGACCGTACAGCGCCAGATTTCTGGCATCCCCGCCGCACTCTTCCACATACTGCTTCGACTGAATCAGCATTCCCCCAGAACCACAACAGGGGTCATAAACCGACATCCCTTAATTTCCCCATAGTGCTGCTCAAACACATCCGAAGCGCGTTTGAGGAACAACATCTCAAAGATATACTTCTTGAACTCCGAACCGATTTTTGCGAACCTCCCCGAATAGGGCTTCAGGAGTCTGATGAATCCTTATCCAAACTCCTGTCTTGCCCAAAGCTGGTCAAATTCTGTTGTAGACGCTCCCTTGCCACTCGGATTAACCGTTGGTACAACAACACTCTTTTCGCGCCAATACTGCAATTGCCTACGACTGCATCCAGTAATCTGTGACGCCTCAGTGCTGCTTTAGCGACATTAATTTGTCACAACGACACATAATTAGTCACAGCGACAGCAATATGTCACCGACAACAAATAATTAGTCACCCTACACAACATCAAAGCGGATGATCGGACTCGAACCGACGACATTCAGCTTGGGAAGCTGACGTTCTACCACTGAACTACACCCGCAACTAGCTCTCAGAATCAACCTTTCTGCTATTATACAAGAATTTGGAAATCAAGCGTTAACGATCGGAGCTATACTCCAATTTAATCATTTTCTGTTTTTGCTCGCAACCCTTGTATTTCCTACTGTTGGAGACTTTGTTGACGAATCGCTCGACGGCCTGTGACCTAAAACACAAAGCTGGGACGATCGTTGAGAGAGCATATATGACATTTTGTAAGACATAACAGTTGTTAGTGTTCGGCAAGCTCTAAAACTATTACACTCTTGCAGCGAGTGAGTACCAAGAATGTTTAACGCAACTGAAATTCTAATTGATTGCTTTGTTCAAAAGGTGCGGGAAGGCTACCATAGAACTTACGGGGGGCTAAAGACCGACTTTGAGGACATTATTGCCTGGGCAGCAAGCATGGCAATGGAAAATATTGCCAATAGCGACGCCCTCTACCATAATGTGGAACACTCTATCCTCGTGACCTTAGTAGGACAAGAAATTCTACGAGGCAAACATATCCGCGAGGGTGGCGTCACAGCAGAAGATTGGTTGCACTTTATCATTTCTCTGGTTTGTCATGATATTGGCTATGTTAAGGGAGTGTGCCGCCAAGACCGAGAAACCGAACGACTATACGCGACAGGCCAAAATGGCGAGATGGTTCACCTACCCCCTGGAGCAACGGATGCTTCCCTAACCCCTCATCATGTCGATCGCGCCAAATTATTTATCGATGAGCGGTTTGGAGGTCACAAGCTCATTGACGCCGAACTTATTAAGTTCAATATCGAACTAACTCGTTTCCCAGTACCGAAAGAAGGAGATCATCAAGATACAATTGACTATCCCGGCTTAATTCGCGCCTCCGACTTGATCGGCCAACTCAGCGACCCCCGCTATCTCAAGAAAATTAGTGCCCTGTTTTACGAATTTGAAGAAACCGGAGTCAACAAAGCCTTGGGATACAACCATCCAGGGGATCTGCGAGCAGGTTATTCTGGGTTCTACTGGAAGGGAGTATTTCCTTACATCCAAGATGCCCTGCGCTACCTACAGCTCACCCAGGAGGGGAAACAAATTATCGCCAACCTCTACTCCAATGTGTTTGTAGTTGAACATGAAAAAAGCGAACAGGAGCACAGGGAACTAGCACAACAGCTGAACTAACTAAAAGCATGAACTGGTGGCAGAAACTTAAAAAAAATCCCCTTGCTCGTTTTGGAGCATTGCTGCTATTGATTTTTTATTTAATCGTCATAGCAGCTGATTTTGTGGCTCCCTACGATCCCTACGCCTCCCAACCGGATGGTTCCCTGCTACCACCGACCCAAATCTACTGGCGCAACCCCACAGGAAAGTTTACAGGCCCGTTTGTCTATCCCACCACCCAAGGCCCGACCAACTTAGAAACAGGAAAGCGGGAACTGATGGTGGATCGGCAAAAGCCTTCACCAATAGGCTTTTTCGTTAAAGGTTCTACCTATAACCTATTTCAACTCCGTCTGCCGATAGGAGCTAAATTCGAGGAGTTGGAATTATTTGGCGGAATTCCCTGTAACCTGCACCTGTTCGGTACTGTCGGTGAAGGCAAACTTAATCTGTTAGGCACGGACGAGCAAGGACGCGACCAGTTCAGTCGCTTGATCCACGGGGGTCGGATCAGTCTCAGCATCGGTCTAGTTGGAATTGCGATCTCTTTTCCCCTAGGTTTATTAATTGGCGGAATTTCAGGGTATTTCGGGGGTTGGATCGATGCCAGCTTGATGCGCGTGGTAGAAGTCATTATGACCATTCCCACGCTTTACCTCCTAGTCGCCCTAGCCGCAGTGTTACCGCCGGGACTCAGTAGTGCCCAGCGGTTTTTATTAATTGTCGTGATTACCTCCTTCATTGGCTGGGCTGGGTTGGCACGGGTGATTCGCGGACAGGTATTATCCATCAAAGAGCGAGAATTTGTCCAAGCCTCCCAAGCTATGGGCGGTCAACCTTTGTACATAATCGTTCGCCATGTCTTGCCCCAAACTGCCTCTTATGTGATTATCTCGGCTACTCTAGCGGTTCCTGGCTTCATCGTGGCTGAATCAGTACTCAGCTTGATTGGCCTAGGAATTCAGCAACCAGACCCGTCTTGGGGCAATCTGCTATCCCTGGCGACAAATGCTTCCATTCTGGTACTCCAACCTTGGTTGATTTGGCCTCCAGCGCTGCTGATTATCCTGACAGTATTAGCATTTAATTTGCTAGGGGATGGTCTAAGGGATGCTCTCGATCCTCGCAGTTTGCAGCGTTAGATGGGTAATCGGTAATCCTATAACAAGCTGGTTTTTTCCCA
>DNXU01000107.1:14258-14995 GCA_003505715.1 Cyanobacteria bacterium UBA8803
ACCAATTACCAATTACCAATTTCAATTTTCAGCTAAATATTGTTGAACGATCTGATAACATTCAGCTACAGAAGCTCTCTGTTTCATCGCTTCTATCAGTGCTTCATAAGATGCCTGATTGTTTTGAATCAGGGTCTGAGCTTGCAGGATAGCCCATCGCTCTTTGAGAGGGCAATCGCTTTCAGAATAACCAAAGGTAGTCAGGAGGCTTCTCAGTTTTTGGCGGTCTTCTAATCCTCCTTCTGCGTCCCCGTAGGCTAAAGTTTCCGCAGCAATCCCAGCCATCCAGACAGTGCAGAAACGATCTAAAGTTAATCGCATTTCGCTTAAGGCAAGGGGGTCGGGTGAGAGTTGCTGGGTGTCAAAAGTGACTCCCCCTAAACCCGGTTGACCCTGTTTGAAGGCTTCCCAGGCAGTTAGAGTGTAGCCGGTAATGGGAATTCCTAGGAGGTAAGCGGTGAGGAAGTGTCCGGCTTCATGTTTGAGAATGCGATCGCGATGTTCGCTACGAGTTCCTGCCAACCAATCTAACAGCAGGGTAACGCCTTTTCCTTGGAAACCTAAGGTATCGAGTGTAGCAAGACTCAATACACTAAATGTTGCCACAGCAGGAATGGTGGGTGGGATGTTAAGCATGGGTCCGAGAAGTGCGGAAAGGGTCATGCTGAAGATACCAATGGCAATTAAATTCAGGGCAGTTTGCTGCATGAGATTAGGGGAATGGGGAATGGGGAATG
>DNXU01000554.1:0-409 GCA_003505715.1 Cyanobacteria bacterium UBA8803
TTGCTCAGTTGGGCGATACTTATCCAGGGAGTATTGTGGATTGGGTAGGAGATTCTGATGCAGTAGGGCGTGCAATAGGAGGAGATAAATCTGGTTTAGGTGGCACATATTACGGAAATGGTGATGCTTTTGTCGCTCAATATGATACTGATGGTAATTTGAAATGGAAGCGACTTTTAGGTACGACTGCTGCTGATATTTCTACCAGTGTTACTGCGGATAAGTTGGGGAATGTTTATCTGTCGGGATATACTCTGGGGAATTTGAGTGGAAATAATGCTGGCAGTAGTGATATTTTTGCAGCGAAGTATGATGAGAAAGGGGCTTTGCAGTGGAAGCAACAGTTGGGGAGTAGTGGGAAAGACGTTGTCACGGGGATGACGATTGGTAGTACAGGAATTGTGATAGC
>DNXU01000554.1:578-2294 GCA_003505715.1 Cyanobacteria bacterium UBA8803
CGTTTTTAAACGGGAGAGTCTCACTTAGCATTCTGGAGGATTTGTTTGGCGGCATCAATACCTGAGAGAGCCGCCCCTTCCATAAAGCCTTGCCAGTCATAAAAAGAGTTAGCATGTTCACCCGCAAAGTAGAGGTTACCCACAGGCTTTCCCTCATTATTAGCAATTGTCGTGAAATAGCCAGGTTGGTTACAAGTGTAACTCCCCTTCGTGAGAGGGTTTGAAGGCCAATGTTCCAAGTGTGCCAATAGCTGATTGCCATTGCGCGTCGCTGCTGTTGATGCACCAGGAAAGATGCGGTTGAAGTCATTAAGGAAATTATTCGCTTCCTGCTGAACATTATTGGGATTCAATCCTGCACCTAATTTGCCCCCGCTATAGTTCGTTATCACGCCACGGTTGTTCGTTGCATTACTGGGGTTAGTTTCCCAAGTCCCTTGGAGGTAGGGCAAGTCAGCGTAGGAAGAGCCATTGCTGCCCTGGACAGCCCACGGGCGACGATTAAAGCCAACCATTAACTTTGCATTCGTCCCATAGCGTAAGTTATTAATCGCAAACAGCTTTTGTGCTGGGAGTTGGAGGCCCTGCAAATTAACTTCCCGCAGAGTTGAGAAGGGAATGGCAAAGACAACAGCATCAAATTTTCTGCTTGAGCCGTCATTAAAAGTCAACTCCACTTTGCCTGCACTGTCCTTGCGAGCTGCTACCAGCTTTTTGCCAAAATTAATCTGTCCAGCAAGACGGTTGCGCAAACCCTCAACAATTTGCTGGTTACCACCGATAACGTGATAGCGCTCATCACTAAACACACCAAAGGGCCTAAACTTGGATCTCTTATCCGCATGAATGAACAGAAGAAAATTGAGACAGCTTTGCTCACTAATTTCACGGCCATACTCTCCGATATAGGCAGCTTTAATCGCTGCCTTAATCAGGCTGCCCGCGTCACGAGTATCCAGGTAATCTTGTAGAGTAGTAAAGTCAAGTTTGCGATCGCTCTCGGTATAGTTGTCGGCAGTAGGTTCCCCAGAGAGCGTGCGTAAGTCAGCCCGCATGGCAGCAACGAAGTTCCGGAATTCATCAACTACTGCTGATTCTGCATAGCGTTGACCGTTGAAGTAGTAAAATACTTCTCCTGGCTGCTTAGACAAATCCTCGACCTGGAGCTTAAACTCCTGCACATAGCCCAACATTGTCTTGTGCAGGTTATCGATAAACTCTCCACCTCGTTCTACAACTTGGCCTGGAAAAGTAACTGTTCCCGGGAAGGCACCACCAAGGGAGTAGCAGCGTCCACCTAGACGATTACTAGCTTCGTAGAGGGTAGCATTAATGCCGTTCTTTTTAAGTTCGTACCCACAGGCAAGTCCCGCTAAACCCGCCCCGATAATTGCTACTTGTACATCTATCGATCTTGTAGCAGCGAGGGTGCGGTGCAGCCGTCCGGAACCTACTCCGATCGTGGCACCCACTACTGCCAGCTTCCCTATCTGGGCGAGGAATTCACGCCTGCTAGTGTTTCTGGCTGACATCAGTGCTTCTAAGGCAGCAATACGCTCGATCCCCTCACTAGTAGAGATGTTATTCTCTTGGCAATACTGGGCAATCCGGATGGTGCGTGCTAGTTGACTAAACAGTAGCGAACGGCTCATAAACGTCTGTTCCCCCTTAAAGAGCATCTTACAAGATATCTGGGATCTACCATACTGATGGTGG
>DNXU01000554.1:2351-10324 GCA_003505715.1 Cyanobacteria bacterium UBA8803
TTGTGATTGGTAATTGGTGATTGGTAATTGGTGATTGGTAATTGGTGATTGGTAATTGGTAATTCCTTACCTGGTAAGCATTTGGCTTTATAAATTATTTTTTCGCTGCTGGAGGATTAGCAAATGCACCACCGTCTCAAATCTCTCAGCCTTGCCATTACTATTCCACTGCTTTCTCTGACATCTGCTCTTTTACTGCTCACCTTGAACTTTGAATCTCTGGTAGTTCAGGCGCAAACGAGTGAAGACAGTTTAGTGGAAGCAAATCGCCTTGTTGAGCTAGGTGTTACGCAATTTCGAGCCAGTCAATTTGAATCTGCAATACACTCTTGGCAACAAGCACTAGCAATCTACCGCAACCTTAGGAATTTAAGCGGAGAAGCCAAGTCTCTGGAGCATCTAGGTTGGTCTCATCTTTATCTAGGACAATATGAGCAAGCAACCGAGTTTTATCACCAGAGGCTAGCTATTGCACGAAACATTAGCGATCGCCAAAGCGAAGCTGATTCGCTGAACAAGTTGGGCTGGGCTTACTCGTACCAAGGGCAATACCAGCAAGCAATCAATTTTTTTCAACAAGCACTGGAGTTAGCAAGAGATATCAATGACCCCAAATGGGAAGCCAACTCTCTTGGGGGTTTAGGCTGGGCTTACTTTTATCTAGGACAATACCACAGAGGAAATGAGTTTCATCAGCAGTGGCTGAGCATTGCACGAAAAATTGGCGATCGCCAGATGGAAGCATATTCTTTAGGAGGCTTGGGCAATAATTACTTGTATCTAGGGCAGTATGAACTGGCAATCAAGCTTTTTCAGCAGCAGTTGACTATTTCGGTGGAAATTAACGATCGTCGAGGGCAAGCTAATTCTCTGAGGCTTCTAGGCAATGGCTACAATGCATTGGGACAGTACCAACAGGCACTTGACTGTTCTCAGCAGTCTCTGAGCATTGTACGGGAAATTGCCGATCGTAGGGGAGAAGTCTATTCTTTGGTAGTTATGGGCGAGGCGTATGGCTCTTTGGGTAGATATCAGAAGGCAATGGAATCTTATCAACAGTCCTTGAGTATTGCGCGGGAAATTGGCGATCGCCAGGGACAAAGAATAACTCTTAGCTATATCGGCAATTTACTAACAGAGCAAAACCAGCCAGAATTAGCGATTATTTTCTTCAAGCAATCCGTTAATGTCATCGAGGCAATTCGCCAAGATTTAAGGGTACTACCAGAAGAGCAACAGCAGTCATTCACCGAAACTGTTGCACATACCTATCGCAATTTAGCCGATCTTCTCCTCAAACAAGATCGAATCCTCGAAGCACAACAAGTTCTCGAACTCCTCAAAGTCCAAGAACTCGACGATTACCTCCGTAATGTACGCGGTAACGAGCAAACTCAACAAGGGGTTGAATATCTGCCCGCAGAACAACAACTTTTAGAGCAATACAACACCAAACTTACCCAAGTTATTCAAGTGGGCAAAGAATTAGAAGCACTGCAAAAAATTCCCCTACAACAACGCACGTCCCAACAAGAACAACGCCGCCGCGAACTCGAAACCTTAGCACAGATGAGTGACTATTCTATCTTGCACTTGGCCACTCATGCTGCCTTTGTAACAGGTCAACCAGAGGAATCGTTTATATTATTTGGAAATGGCGATAGAGCTAATTTCCGCGATGTGGAAACTTGGCCTTTGACTAACACGGATTTAGTGGTACTGTCGGCTTGCGAAACGGGCTTAGGTGGAAAATTAGGGGATGGCAGAGAGATTTTAGGCTTTGGCTATTTGATGCAGCAAGCAGGGGCAAAAGCTGCGATCGCATCCTTGTGGATGGTGGATGACGGCGGTACTCAAGCGTTGATGAATGCCTTTTATACCGCCCTCAGCCATAACAACTTGACTAAAGCCGAAGCCTTGCGCCAAGCTCAAATTGCTCTGATTACTGGAGACTTTACAGCTGTGGGCGAAAGTCGGGGTACAATTGTAGTACAGCAACGCCTTCAGAGCAGCCTACCACAGCAGGTAACAAACCATCTCAGTCACCCTTACTACTGGGCACCGTTTATTCTAATTGGTAATGGGTTGTAGAGAAGCAAATCGCACTGTTATGGTTTGATCGCGACCACTCAGTTGATTAACCTTAATAAAACCTGCCCTTGGGCGGGTTTTGACTTAAGCCATATCTGCGGGGTCTCTAATATTTGTCACTAAACCCGCCCCTACAGGATACCGCTGGCGAATGTTACAATCATAGCGCCAAAGCTTTATGCTGGTGAACACAATTTAACTCCCCCCAGAGTTGGGGGGCAGGGGGGGCAAGTCCTATTTTTTAAAAATTCTTACCAACCCCACGTTCCAGGCCCACCCTTGAAGGGGCCGACAATATCCTGAGTAATCCAACCCCCGTAAAAATTGCCCGGTTGCGGCTGGACTTTTTCACCATCAACGTAACAGGCATCCATCAGGTGAGGATAGAAGGCTAAATAGTCTTTAATACCTGCAAAGGATGGGGTGGGATTGGGATAAGCCCAAGCCGCGTTAGTTGCTTGTTTGTTACCCACCACGACGGTATAGTAAATGGCCTGTCCCTTCCACTCACAAAATGAGCCTTGAGGAGTTCTCAGTAAATACTCCATCTGGATATCTTCCGGTGGAATGTAGTAAACGGGTGGATGGCTGGTTTCGAGTACCCGTCGGGAACGGCGCGTATCTGCGATCGCCACACCGTTGAAAATAATGTGGATATGCTTGGGCGAGTCCTCCAGACGGGGTGGACGGGGATAATCCCAGACGGACTCTTGACCGGGTTGGGGTTCAATGCGGCGGCTGTTCACCTTTTATTTCAATCTTAGGATTCGGGATCGTTAACAGACATCTGACTTTTAGTATAGGCGTCTTAACAAATCAGCTGCTCATAATTAACAACAAGAGGTTCCTCTGTGTTGTACCTCTCCCTATCCCTTGGTCTAAAGGTTTGGCAATGGCATCCTTACCAATTACTGTTACTCTATTTTCAATCGCAGTTTTCGCGATCGGTCTGGCGGGAACTAAGATGGCAAAAGTTGCAGACCGCTTGGCAGAGGCAACGGGACTTGGTGAAGCGTTCGTTGGTGCTTTATTGTTGGGCGGTAGTACTTCTTTAGCCGGAATTGTCACCTCTATCACTGCTGCTGCTCACGATCGCCCAGAATTCGCGATCAGCAATGCCTTGGGTGGGATAGCTGCTCAAATCGTATTTTTGGGCATTGCAGATCTCGTCTACAGCAAAGCTAATTTGGAACACGCTGCTGCCTCTGCTGCCACGCTGGTACAAGCAGCAGTTTTAGTAACGCTGTTGGCAATTTCCCTACTGGCGATGACCGGCCCACCCATGAGCGTGTGGGGAATTCATCCAGCATCTCTCATTATCCCAGTTACTTACTTATTCGGTTTACGTCTGGTTTCTGAAGCTCAGCGAAGTCCGATGTGGAACCCCCAACGCACTGATAAAACTTGGGTGGAAGAACCAAGTGGATATGAATTTAAGCGCTCTAACTCGATCGCTTTATGGTTGCAGTTTGTCGTGTTGGCTGTAATTTTAGCGATCGCGGGATACATGGTAGGCACGGCGGGAATGTCTATTTCTGTGCAAACTGGTCTTTCAGAATCTCTCGTCGGCGGAGTATTTACAGCGCTGTCCAATTCTCTACCCGAACTAGTCACGACGGTAGCAGCAGTACGTCAGGGAGCGCTGGCCTTAGCAATAGGGGGTGCTTTAGGTGGTAGTAGTTTTGATGTTTTATTGTTAGCCTTCTCGGATCTAGCTTATCGGAAAGGATCAATTTATCATGCTTTGGAAACTCAGCAGGTTTTTGTGGTGGCGTTAACGATTCTGATGACTGGCATTTTGTTATTGGGTTTGTTGCGGCGGGAAAAACATGGCATTGGGAATATTGGTTTTGAAACTGTTTTATTGATGATTTTGTATGTTGGTGGGTTTTCCTTCTTGGTTTTCCGGATCTAATTAGCAGAGCTTAAACTTGAGGCCGTGGTTTTTCACCCACTGCTTCAGCTGATCTGCATTGCGCTCTACCTCTTTCTTTTAAATAAACCACGAAGACNNCAAAGGACACGAAGAAGAAGAGTTACGCAAACGCCCCCCTAACCCTCTAAATCTGGGGGGAACAAGAAATTTCTCCCCTCTTTCTTTGGGGGATCGGGGGGGCACAATGTGTAAGTCCTACTATACTCAAACAACCGCTGACTCTAGCATCCGAATTGTGCCCCGATCTGCATCAATTTCTACCTCTACCCCTATCGGTACGGTGAACTTATCGGGAATATGGCCGATCGCCGCACCATACCACGCCGGAATGCCTAAGGGTTTGATATGGTCTGACAAAACCTGCTGTAACGTTAGCGATGGCTCATCCTCCTCGCCTGCCGGACATTTCGTACATTGACCGAAAATAAACCCAGCCACTTGTTCTAGAATCCCTGCCAGTTGCAGCTGAGTCAACATTCGGTCGATTCGGTAAACATCCTCCCGCACATCTTCCACAAATAAGATCGTTTGCTGCCAGTCTGGCAGGTAAGACGAACCTACCATCGCCGTTAGCAAAGTTAAATTCCCCCCCACTAAATGTCCCCTGGCTTTACCGCTAGTAATGGTTTCCACAGGAATACTCAGCAGGTTGCGCAACCTCATGGCTTCCCCATTAAATAAAATCCGCTGTACCTGTTCCACCGAAAACCAATTCCAAGTCGATGTTCCCATTGGGCCATGAAACGTCACAATACCACTGCGAGCATAAATCCCTAACAGCAGCGAGGTAACATCGCTAAAACCCATAATAATTTTCGGATTTTCGCTGATTAAATGATAATCCAGTAGGGGTAAAATACGATTGCAACCCCAACCTCCTGCCAGCGTCAGCACTGCTTGCACTGAGGTGTCAGCAAACATGGCATTCACATCAGCAGCACGGTCTAGATCTTGACCTGCTAGATAACCGTAGCGATCAAGAATATGCGCCCCTAGCTTGACCTGTAACCCTAACTTCGAGAGGATTTCTGAAAATTCAGCAACGGTTTCCCCCTCGACAATACCAGCAGGGCTAATCAATCCTACAGTATCGCCTACTTTCAGGCGTCCCGGCTTAATCGGGGAGTGGGGGGATGAGTTCCTCTTTGCCACTGCTGGCATCTGGGTTGCCAACAGGGTCAAGCCTAAGAGTTTGAGCAATTGGCGGCGATCGCACTTTATCATTGATCCTGACATCTTTGAAGTTGATAGTTACACTTGAGTGCTGGGGGGCACTTCCAACTAAAAATCTATCTAAGGAGTCCGGATGAAGGATGAATCAACGATGAATATAGAATTTAGCTATGGGGTATTCATTCCTAATTCTGCTGATGACTTTTCTCAAGTTAAGTCCGGCCAAGGAATATTGAGAGGAAGGTGAGATAGATCTCAGGTGCATTGAAACACTTACCTTCTACAAAAAAGTTACAATTAGTTTACCCGATTCATCCCCAAACACCAGAAATAATTATGAGGATGGGGGATGGGGGATGGGTGATGGGTGATGGGTGATGGGTGATGGGGGATTGGTAATAGCTTAGGCAGTCAACGTTTGGTTTTCGGAATTAGTTTTTATTATCACTCTATCTACGGGAGAGTCAACCTGTTCATATTTTCCGGAGCGTCTGTTTCTTCCTGCGAAAAAAATCAAACCAATCCTATGGATCGGGAAGAGGATTCTTACCTGTAGGAAGAACCTCTAATCCTTATTGCGAGGAGGCAGACCTTTATGAACGTCCAAGTTAATAAGCTATTAGCCAAAGCTATAGTTTGGTTAGCAGCGGAAATTATCCTCAACTTGCTCGGATTGGATAACTTAGCCGATTACAGCGAATTTATCTACGAACAAGATATAGTTATGTTGAGCAACCTGGGTCAACCCGTTATTATTATGCCGCCCTTTTAAAAGAGTTGTTGGTTTCTGTTGGTTCCTGGGTGCCCCGATGCGATCGCCCAAGGTATAGTTACTCTTTTTATTCTCGCAGTGGTGTCTTCAGCTACATTTCTCTCAGCCAATCTGAAGGAGAATAAAGGTTTTATACGACAAGGCAGCTAGTGGTCTGTCGAGCAGGCGAATTCATGAAACCCCGCATTATTATCTGTGGCTTAGGTAGAACTGGGTATAAAATTTTTTGTCTACTCAGGCAGCAGGGTGCTTCGGTTGTCGGTGTAAGCGATCGACCGCTTCCTGATGAAGGGCAGGATGTAGTAATTGGAGAGTTCCGAGCGGCTGCGACGCTACGAACGGCAGGAATTCAGGACGCCCACACCCTGATTCTCTCCTCTAGCGATGATGCTTTAAATCTAGCTATCCTCACTCAAGCACGCATGATGAATCCTCAGATTCGGATTATCAATCGGCTGTATAACAGCCACCTGGGCGAACGCCTCGACCAAATTCTGCCCGACCACGCTAGCATGAGCGTGGCATCTTTGGCCGCACCAGTGTTTGCGTTTGCGGCCTTGGGAAATCAAGCGATTGGCCAGTTGCAGCTGTTTAATCAAACCTGGCCAATTCATGAAGAGTATATTGATGAGGATCACCCCTGGCTGGGACGGCAGCTGAGCGATCTGTGGGAAGAGCGATCGCGGATGTTGATCTACTACTTGCCAGTGAAGGGTCATATCAATTTAGTTTCGGCGCTGTTTCAGAAGCAGAGGTTGCAACCAGGCGATCGCCTCATCGTCGGCACCAAACCCAAGAGCCGCAGCCGTCGGCCTTCTGCCTTTAGCAAGCTGCTCAAAGTTATTACCAATTTACGACAGTTTCAGCGGCACGGTGAGCCGATTGTGGTAGTTACTCTGGTCTTGCTCTTGACCATTTTTGTGGCAATGCTGACCTATGTTAGTGCTAATGCAAATACGTCAGTCGTAGATGCCCTCTATTTTTCCGTCGGCATGATTACAGGTGCTGGGGGTCAAGAGCAAGTAGCCGAAAAAGGCTCTGACAGCCTTAAGGTGTTTACAGCCATCATGATGTTAGTTGGGGCTGGCGTCATTGGTATTTGCTACGCCTTACTCAATGATTTTATCTTGGGCACTCGTTTCAGCCAGTTTTGGGATGCCGCCCGCGTGCCCAACCGCCATCACTACGTTGTCTGCGGACTAGGCGGAATTGGGATGCAGATTATAGCTCAACTCCATAGTAGCGGCAATGAAGTTGTGGCGATTGAGCGCGATCCTAATAACCGCTTTCTCAGCACCGCCCGGTCTTTGGGAGTACCAGTAATTGTGGGAGACGCTAGTTTATCTACAACTCTCCAAGCCGCCAACATTGCTACAGCTGAAGCTCTATTGGTTGTCACGAGTAGTGACATGACGAATGTGGAGATTACCCTAAGTGCCAAAGCTTTAGTACCAAATTTGCGAGTCGTCGTCCGAAACCACGATCCCCAGTTTGCCCGAGGCGTGCAACAGGTATTTAATTTTGAAGTGGTACTGAGTCCTACAGAATTAGCAACTCCGGCCTTTGCGGCTGCGGCTTTAGGAGGCAGAATTTTAGGGAATGGTATGACTGGAGATACCCTTTGGGTCGCCTTAGCCACCAATATTACAACTGAGCATCCTTTCTGCGGACGCCGGGTGAAAGACTTGACTAGAGATGTAGACCTCGTACCGCTCTATATTGAAACTCGATACCAAACCATCCACGGCTGGGATTTATTAGAAAGCTCTCTAGCAGCTGGCGACGTTTTATATTTGACAATACCAGCTTCTGAACTAGAGCAATTGTGGCGGGTAACCCCTTCTCAGTTAATAGCAAGTTGAGGGAACTCCTGAACAGGAAACAGGGATAGGGATACTGTAGGGCTGATATCATGTCCGGTTAAACAACCCATAATATCTGTAGGGGCGGGTTTAGGGACAAATATTTTGGACCCAGTAACCCATAATATCTGTAGGGGCG